>JAUIEP010000029.1 GCA_030428835.1 Gammaproteobacteria bacterium
CGTCACCGTGCGGCAGGAACTCGTGCAGGGGCGGGTCGAGCAGGCGAATGGTGACCGGCAGGCCGTCCATGACCTTGAACAGCTCGAAGATGTCGTCGTGCTGGAAGACGCGCAGCCCGTCCAGGTGGCGCTGTCGCTCCTCGCGGCTTTCGGAGAGGATCATGGCACGCATCACCTCGATGCGCTCCGCCGCAAAAAACATGTGCTCCGTGCGGCACAGGCCGATGCCCTCGGCGCCGAGTTCGCGCGCCCTGGCGGCGTCCTCGGGTGTTTCCGCGTTGGCGCGCACCTTCAGCCGGCGGTGCTTGTCGGCCCAGGAGAGCAGGACCTGGAAGTCGTCGCTGGAGCTGGCCTCCGTCTTCTCGATGTCGCCGAGCATGACCTCGCCTGAACTGCCGTCGAGCGTGATGACGTCGCCGCGCCGGATGACCACACCGTCGTCGGTGGTGGCGGTGCCGACGTCGTAGTCGATGGTCAGGTCGCCGCACCCCGTGATCGCGCAGACCCCCATGCCCCGGGCCACCACGGCTGCGTGCGATGTCATGCCGCCCAGTTCCGTCAGGATTCCGGCAGCGACCTTCATCCCGTGTATGTCCTCGGGCGTGGTCTCCCGGCGCACCAGGATGACCGAGTGCCCGGCGTCCGACTCGTCCACGGCTTCCTCGGCCGAGAACACCACCCGCCCGGTGGCGCCGCCGGGGCTGGCGGGCAGCCCCGTGGCGACGATGTCGCGCTTGGCCGCCGGGTCCACCATCGGGTGCAGGAAGGCCTCGACGTGTTCCGGGGTGACGCGCATGAGCGCCTCGCGCTCATCGATCATGCCCTCGCGCACCATGTCCACCGCGATCTTCACCGCTGCGCGCCCCGTGCGCTTGCCGCTGCGCGTCTGCAGCATGTAGAACTGGCCTTCCTGTACGGTGAACTCGATGTCCTGCATGTCCCGGTAGTGCTTTTCCAGCATCTCCTGGGTGCGGTAGAGCTCGTCGTAGACGTCCGGCAGTTGTTGCTGCAGTGCGTCCACGGGCTCGGGCGTGCGGATGCCGGCGACGACGTCCTCCCCGGCCGCGTTGAACAGGAACTCGCCGAAGAACTTGCGTTCACCGGTGGAGGGGTTGCGGGTGAACGCCACGCCGGAGCCGGAGTTGTCGCCGAAGTTGCCGAACACCATGGCCTGCACGTTCACCGCGGTGCCGAGCGTGTCGGGTATGTTGTTCATCTCGCGGTACACGATCGCCCGGGGGGTGTGCCAGGACAGGAATACCGCTTCCACCGCGAGCCGCAGTTGCTCGAAGGGATCCTCCGGGAAATCCACCAGTGTCTTGTAGACCGCGATGATGGCTTTCCAGTCGCCGGCGCTCATCTCCAGGTCGTGGGTTTTGCCGTGGTCTGCCTTGTAGCGGTGTAGCTCGCGCTCGAACTTGCTACCGTCGACGTCCAGTACGACGTCCGCGAACATCTGTATAAAGCGGCGGTAGCAGTCGTAGGCGAAGCGCGGGTTGCCCGTGCGTTCGGCGAGCCCTTCGGCGATCTCGTCGTTGAGGCCCAGGTTGAGGATCGTGTTCATCATGCCGGGCATGGACACAGGCGCGCCGGAGCGCACCGAGAAGAGCAGGGGGTTTTCGGGGTCGCCGAAGCGGGCGCCCATCTTCTTTTCCACGAGGTCCAGTGCCACGCGGTATTCCTGTTCCAGCAGGTTGGGGAGTTTGTTGCCGGCCTGGAAGAACTCGCGGCAGGTGGCGGTGGTGATGACAAAGCCGAACGGGACGGGGAGGCCGAGCCCCGTCATCTCACACAGGTTGGCGCCTTTGCCTCCCAGCAGGTCGCGGTCATCCTTGCTGCCCTCGTTGAACAGGTAGACGCGTTTCGCCATGTTGAGTCCCCGGTCGGAGTTGTTCGTGTACGGTCCGTGGTGGCCGAGTATAGCGGCTCGGGCGGTGCACCGGGAAGGCGCTTGCCCGCGCCGCGCGCCGTGTCCCCGCTGCGCCCTGCAGCCCGGGTTGCGGATGTTGAACCCGGTCCTGCATTCGCGGGCCCCGGGAGGCGCCCCCGGCCGCGATGTATTACAGTTGCGCCCGCACTTAATCCGCAATTGAGGAAACACCGATGGCCCTGACACCCGCAGCGATCCACAGCAAGAAAGCCGAGATCACCGGCCCGGGTGGCATGTTCGAACTGGAGCCCGTGACCATCGACGGGCACAGCTACAGCGCCTACAGGCACGCGCCGAAGACCCTGGTCGATGTGTTCGAAGCCGCTCGCGGCCACGGTGACCTCGAGTTCATGGTGTACGAGGGAGAGCGCTACAGCTACGCCGATTTCTTCGCCGCCGTCGACGCCCTCGCCGCGACACTGCAGTCAGAGCACGGCGTGGGGAAGGGCGACAGGGTTGCCATCGCCATGCGCAACAACCCGTCCTGGGTCATCGCCTATGCCGCCATCACCTATCTCGGCGCGATTGCCGTGCCCGTGAACAGCTGGGGCAAGGCCGAGGAGCTCGCCTACGCGATCGAGGACTCGGGCAGCGCCGTGCTGGTCTGTGACCAGCCGCGGCTGGATCTCGTGGCGGACCAGTTGCAGCAACTCGGGGTGACCGCACTCGTGGTCGCGGGCACCGGCGCACCGGGCGGCCGCATCCAGCGCTTCGAGGACGCGGTGCAGGCCGGTCGCGGTCGCGGCTACACGCGACCGGAGATCGACACCCTTGACCCCTGCGTCATTCTCTACACCTCCGGCTCCACCGGTTTCCCCAAGGGCGTCCTGCACCGCCATATCGCGCTGTGCCAGTCGTTGATGAACATGTTCTACCTCGGCTTCCTGCTCATGGAACTGGAGGGGCCGCGGGAGTTCCGCGGCGGGGCGGAGCGCGAGACGCCGCTGCTCACGGTGCCCCTGTTCCACGCGACCGGCCTGCTGTCGGGTTTCCTGCTGCCGGTGCAAACCGGGCAGAAGGTGGTCATGATGTACAAGTGGGATGCACGGCGCGCGCTCGAGCTGATCCAGCAGGAGCGGGTGACCGGCCTGTCCAGCGTGCCCGCCGTGATCCAGGACTTCCTGCACCACCCGGATTTTGACGCGTTCGATACCACGTCCCTGATCCGGGTGAGCGCGGCGGGGGCGGCCACCCCCGCCGGTTTGCCCGAGCTGATCCGCGAAAAATGCGGCGAGCCGAGTCGGTCCGCGGGTTGGGGCATGACCGAAACGCTGGCCGTGGGCGCCACCATGAGCGGTGCCGTGTTCGACCTCAGCCCCGACAGTGCGGGCCTCGTGTCGCCGATCACGCAGATGCGCTTCAGGGATGCGCAGGGCAACGAACAGGACGCCCTCACGGGCGGTGAACTGGAAGTGCGCAGCGTGACCTGCACGCCGGGCTACTGGGAGAAACCGGACGCCAACGCCGCCACCTTCGACGATGAGCGCTGGATGAAAACCGGCGACGTGGCGCGCATCGACGAGGACGGTTTCCTGCACATCACCGGCCGCATCAAGGAGATCGTCATTCGCGGCGGCGAGAACATCTACCCCGGAGAGATCGAGCAGGCCGTGTACGAGTTGCCGCAGGTGAAGGAGAACGTGGTGTTCGGCGTACCGGATGACGCGATGGGCGAGGAACTGGCCCTCGTGCTGCACCTGAACCCGGGCGAGGCGCTCAGCGAGGCCGAGTTGCGCGCGTACCTGCAGGACCGCGTTGCTGGTTACAAAGTGCCGAAGCACATCCGCTTCTGGTCCGAACCGCTGCCACAGAACGCGAGCGGCAAGCTGCACAAGTTGAAAACGCGGGAGATGTTCCTGGAGGCACTTTAGGGTCGAATTAAAGCTATCCAGCGGCCCTGTCCTGTAGGGTCGAATTCATTCGACATGGAATCCCGCTCGCGATCCTCACAGGGGTGTCTATCGAGGACCCAGTTCGAGGTCGAATGAATTCGACCCTACAGCGATCGGAATTCAGCGCACAGCGAATGTAAACCAGCGCACTGCGACAGGGTTCAGCGCGCGGCCAGCAACTCCGCCAGCTTCTCAACTTCCGCCAGGTCCGCCGTAGCGGGCACCATGAACAGCTCCTCGCAGCCCGCTGCCTCTGCGTTGTCCAGCGCTTCGCGCACCGCGTCGGCATTGGAGCGGTGCACCGACTCGGCCATCATGGTCGCGATCTCGTGGCCCGCGATGGCGAGGTACTCGTAGACATAGTCGTAAAGCCGCTGCTGCCCGTTCTCGGCCAGCGTGTACCAGAAACCGCCCATGCGGTAGGGCCTGGCTTCGCGCCCGTTGCGCTCCCAGGCCTCGTCCGCCATGGCGAAGGTGCGCGACAACTCCTCCGCCTCGCCGTTACCTGACCATGCGTACAGCCCCGCCGCCCAGTGTGAGCAGCGCTCGATGCTCTTCGGGCCCATGGCGCCGGCGAGCAGGGCGGGACCGCCGGGCCGGCCCATGTCGGGGCCGATGCTGCCCGCGCCGGGGATCAGTTCTTCGCCGGCCCACACGCGCCGCATGTCTTCGACCTGGCGATCCATGCGGCCGTAGCGACCTTTGAAGGTGGCGCCGAGGGCCTCGTAGTCTTTCTCGCGCCCGCCGTACCCCACGCATACCTTGTTGACGCGTCCTCCAGACAGGATGTCGAGCGTGGCGATCTCCTTGGCGACCCGTGCGGCGCTGTGCATCGGCAGCACGTAGAGCGTGGGCGTGATCTCGAGCCGTTGTGTGACGGCCGCCGCGGCGGAGAGCACCACGCGCATGTCATAGGTGGGTCCGTGGACCCGTTCGCCGCAGGACACGGCGTGAAACGGGCCCGCCTCGACGGCGCGAAACCAGTCGAGGTAATCCTGCCGGGTGAGTCCGGCTTTCATGTAGGGCAGGCACAGGCCGATCTGCATGGGCATAAGTCTGGTTCCGGTGAGCTGTTGAGCGCTGCAGTGTAGCGTACCCGCCGCGACGGCCTGTTCATTAATCTGAACTGCCGGCCGCTTGCGCGCGGCGGGCAACCGCGCCGGTTGGACTGCCCGCGCCAGTGGTGTAGCGTGCAGGTCGCGCCGATCCACTGTGGAGCGTGCGCAGTGGAGCAAGCACATGAAAATAGACGGACCGTTTTACGCGCAGCTCGGCGGTGCCGCCGAGGAGGCCGCCCGGCTCGCGGCGATAGGCTACGACGGCGTGTATACGCTGGAGGGGAGCTGGGACCCGTTCCTGCCGCTCGCGGTCGCCTCCGAGCACGCCCCCGGGCTGGACATCGCGACCGGCATCGCCGTGGCCTTCCCGCGCAACCCCATGCACATCGCCTACCAGGCCTGGGACCTGCAGCGCTTCTCGGGCGGCCGCTTCTACCTCGGCATCGGCTCCCAGGTGAAGGCCCATATCGAGAAGCGCTTCGGCGTCGACTTCTCACCCCCCGCCGCGCGCATGCGCGAGTACATCCAGGCGGTGAAGGCGATCTTCGACTGCTGGCAGAACGGCGCGCCCCTGGATTTTCGCGGCGAGTACTTCCGCCACACCCTGATGACGCCCATGTTCAATCCCGGCCCGCTCGACGTCGGCCCGCCGCCCGTGCTGCTGGGGGCGCTGGGGCCGAGGATGACCGAGGTGGCCGGGGAGGTTGCCGACGGCCTCATCGTGCACCCGTTCAACAGCTTGCCCTTCATCGAGGAGCAGGCGCTGCCCGCCGTCCGGCGCGGGCTGGCGAAAAGCGGCAGGGAGGCGGCGGATTTCACCCTGCAGATCAACGCGATCGTGATCACCGGCGAAACGGAGCAGGCGCGCGCGGCCGCGGCCGACAGCGTCAGGAGCCTGCTCGGCTTCTACGCCTCCACGCCCGCCTACCGGCCGCCGATGGAGGCCATCGGCTACGGCGACCTGCAGCCCGAACTCAACCGGCTGTCGAAGGAGGGGCGTTGGGACGAGCTGGGCAGTTACATCGACGAGACGTTTGTCGCGGCATTCGCCACGGTGGGCGAACCGCACGAGATCGCGGGCAGGTTAGCCGAACGCTACGGCGCCCACGCCGACAGGCTCGCGATCTACGCGCCCTATGCGGCCCCGGACGATATGTGGCGCGAGATCCTGGGCCAGCTCAAGGCGTTATGACATCGCCGGGGGCGGCGCCGTCCCGAACCCGTCGCGAACACTGAATTCTGGTATTCTTGACGCATGGCGCAGAACGATAACGGTAGTAGCGAGAACCTGCTGGAGGCCCTGGTCAAACTGACCGGGCAGGTGGCGGGCGGCACGCTGGACCTGGCGCGCAACACCGCCACCATGACCGCGATGTTCGGCGAGAGCTGGCTGCGCAACACGCTCGTGAACCGCTTTGAGCCGGAGCGGCTCGAGGCCATGGCGGAGGCCGGCCGCTTCCTGCGCGAGGCGCGTGAGCTGGCCGGGCTGTCGATCAAGGAACTCGCGGACAGCCTGGGGCTGTCCGACCGCAAGGTACTGGAAGACATCGAGAGCGGCGAGCGCATCATGCCGCTCGAACTCATGTTGCGCAGCGCCTCGTTGCTCGCGCGACACGACCCCATCCCTTTCCTCATCAAGTTCATGCGGACCTACAACCCGTCTCTTGAGCAGACGCTGGAGCAGTGGGGTGTCATGGCGCTGCCGCGGCAGTACGAGCGCGAGCGCCGTTTCGTGAACCTCGTACGCCGCCACGACGAGTTGCGCAAGCTGTCCGACGAGGAGTACGACCGGTTCATCCGTTACATGGACAGCTCACTGAACCTCGTGCTCGAGGTGATGTTGAAGGAGAAGGAGATCGGTGCGACGGCCGCGGGGGGCAGGAAGGGCGCCGAGCCCAAGGCAAAGCCCAAGCCGCGCCCCCGCAGCCGAGCCGCCGCGGCGTCCAAGCCGAAAAAACGCGCGGCCTCCTCCAAGCGGTCGGGCGCGGGCGGCGCGAAGCGCAAATCGACGCCGAAGACATCGGGCCGGTAAGCCAGAACCTACCTTTTAAATAGCATTCAAGCTATTGATAATTATGGATAAAATGATTGCCATGCAGGCGGCATTCCTGTGACCGGCGGCGCGGACACCTGGTTCGCCACCTGCCCCAAGGGGGTCGAGAGCCTGCTCGCGTCCGAGCTGCTTGCGCTCGGCGCCGCGGACGCGCGGGAGACGGTGGCGGGCGTGCACTTCGCGGGTCCGCGTGCCGTGGCGTATCGCGCGTGTCTCTGGTCGCGGCTGGCCAACCGAGTTCTCTGGCCCGTGGCGGATGTCGCTGCAGCCGATGGGGATACGCTCTACCACGCGCTGCGGGAGCTCCGCTGGGGCGACTACTTCGACGTGCGCCGGACCATCGCCGTGGAGTTCAGCGGCAGCAATCGCGACATTCGCAACACCCAGTTCGGCGCACAGCGCTGCAAGGACGCCATCGTCGACTGGTTCTCGGCCCACACGGGCGACAGGCCCTCGGTGGAGCGCCGGCGGCCCGATGTGCGTGTCCACGTGCGCCTGGCCCGCGACCGCGCCCAGGTGGCGCTGGACCTGTCCGGCGGCAGCCTGCACCAGCGCGGTTACCGGCTCGACAGCGGCAAGGCGCCGCTGAAGGAAAACCTGGCGGCGGCGATCCTGCTGCGCGCGGACTGGCCCGGTATTGCCGCCGCCGGCGGTGCGTTGATCGACCCGATGTGCGGCGCGGGTACGCTGCTGCTTGAGGGGGCGATGATGGCGGCGGACATTGCCCCCGGGCTCGAGCGCAAACATTACGGGTTTACGGCGTTGACCCTGCACGACGCGGCCCAGTGGCAGGCGCTGCTCGCCGATGCCAAAGGTCGCGCCGAGCGGGGCAGGGCGGCGCAGTTACCCGAGATACGCGGTTACGATGCGAGCCCCGGCATGGTGCGGCGCGCGCAGGACAACATCGCGCGGCTCGGCCTCTCACGGCAGGTGCGGGTGAGCGCGAAGCCGGTCAGTGCGCTGGCCAAACCGACGCACAAACCGCTGCCCTTCGGGCTGGTCGTGTGCAACCCGCCCTACGGTGAGCGCCTGGGTGAGCGCGAACAATTGAAGGACGTCTATCGCGACCTCGGGGCGGCCATGCTCCGCGAGTTTCACGGCTGGCAGGGCGCCGTCTTCACCTCGGACCTCGAACTCGGCAGGGCGACGGGGCTGCGCAGCCACAAGCGCTACAAGCTGTTCAACGGTGCGATCGAGAGCCAGTTGCTGTTGTTTGATCTCGCGAACAACGAACTGCGCGAGCCGAAGCCGGAGGCGCAACGGGTGCAACCGCTGTCCGAGGGCGCTGAAATGTTCGCCAATCGCCTGCGCAAAAACCGCAAGCGGCTGGCGTCGTGGCGCAAGCGCGAGGGCGTTGAGTGTTACCGGCTGTACGACGCGGACATGCCGGAATACGCGGTGGCGATCGACCTGTACGGCGAGCGAGTGCACGTGGCCGAGTATAAAGCGCCGAAGAAGGTCGACGAGCAGGCCAGCGCGCGTCGCATGGCCGAGGTGCAGGCCGCCGTGCCCGTTGCCCTGGATGTGCCCGCGGAGTCTGTTGTGTACAAGGAGCGACGGCGGCAGCGGGGCACGGACCAGTACGAGCGGCAGGACGCGCGCGGCGAGTTTTTAACGGTGCGCGAGGGCGAGGCGTCACTGCTCGTCAACCTCACCGATTACCTCGACACCGGTCTCTTCCTCGATCATCGCCCCCTGCGCCTGCGCATCGCGGCCGAGGCCGCCGGCAAGGACTTCCTCAACCTGTTCTGTTACACAGGCGCCGCCACCGTGCACGCGGCGCTGGGTGGTGCGCGCTCGAGCACGAGTGTCGACAAGTCCAATACCTATCTCGACTGGCTGCAGCGCAATCTCGCGGCCAATGGCATCGACCGGAGCAGGCACACGGTGGTGAAGGCCGACTGCATGAAGTGGCTCGACAACGCCCAGGGGCGGTACGACCTCATACTGCTGGACCCGCCATCGTTCTCCAACTCGAAATCCCTGGCGGAGGATTTCGACGTGCAGCGCGATCACGCCGCGCTGGTGCGCGCCGCCATGCGTCTGCTGCGCGACGAGGGTGTGCTGTATTTCTCCAACAATCGGCGCGGCTTTTCGCTCGACGACTCGCTCAGCAACGAGTTCCGGTGCGAGGACATCAGCCGCGAGACCATCGATGTCGATTTTGCGCGCAACTCGCGCATCCATTGCTGCTGGCGGATAACGGCGAAATAGAAACGCGGCGCGGTTACGGGAGATCAAGAAATTACCCTAACCAACGCCGTCGGGTTAGCGACTGTCGGGGAGACCTCGCGTGGCATCAGGGCTTTAGCGTAAGTGCGCGCCAACCTCGACGCGTTAACTCTATCCACACCGGGGCGCAGATCCCTATTTTTACAGCGTTTGCGCACACCCCCGGTGCCCAGACACTATAAAAAACACGTAAGTCATTGATTCCAGTTCAGTAACGCACGGACGGCGCCTGCCGAGCCCCCGACCTGTCGCGGTGCCGTTCCGCCCGACGGCGGCGAGCAACGCACAATGTCCCCACAGTTATCCACAGGCTGTTCTGTGGATAACCTGGGATTTTCACCCCGGTTCGGCCAGCTTGAGGAGTTGCTTGCCCACGTTGCGCCCGTCGAACAGGCGCTGCAGCGTCGCCGGAATGTTGTCGAAGCCCTCCTGGATGTCTTCCCGCCAGGCGATCTCGCCGTTCAGCACCCACGCGGTCAGGTCGTCGATGGCCTCCTGCGCGCGGTCCATGTAGTCGAGCACGATGAAGCCCTGCATGCGGATACGGCGACTCACCAGGTACATGAGGTTGTTGGGCCCCGGTCGCGGCGTCTCGTCGTTGTACACCGAGATGCCGCCGCACAGCGCGATGCGGCCGAAGTCCGCCATGTGCCCGATAGCGGCTTCCAGCGTGTCGCCGCCAACGTTGTCGAAAAACACGTTGATACCGTCCGGGCAGAGTTCGCCCAGGCGTGTGGCGATGTCCTCGCGCTTGTAGTCAATGGCGGCGTCCAGCTTGCAGGCCTCCAGCAACCAGTTGCACTTCTCCTGTCCGCCGGCAATGCCGATGACGCGGCAGCCCTTGATGCGCGCGATCTGTGCGGCCACGGAACCCGTCGCCCCGGCGGCGCCCGATACGAGCACCGTGTCGCCCGCCTGTGGCGCGCCGACATCCAGGAGCCCGAAGTACGCGGTCAGGCTGGTGACGCCGAACACGCTGAGCGCAAGCTCGGGGGGCGTGCCCTCGGGCAGGGGCGTGGGCGGTATCAGCCCGTTGGGGTCCCCGATGCTGTAGTCCTGCCAGTTCAACAGGCCCTGCACGAGCGTGCCCACCGGCAGGTCGGGATTCTCCGACGCCACTACCTGACCGACACCGCTGGCGCGCATTGGCTCACCGACAGCGACGGGCGGCAGGTAACTGGGCTCGTCAACCAGCCAGCCGCGCATCGCCGGATCGAAGCCGAGCATCAAGGTCTTGACCAACACCTGTCCCGCCGCGAGGTCCGGTTCAGGCAGGGGTGCGTCCACACGCTCGAAGTGCTCCGGACCCACCATGCCGGTGGGCCGTTCTTTCAATAACCACTGCCTGTTAATTTCGCTCATGGAGTCTCCATTTTCCTGTCCTGTCATCGGGGCGTTGTATTAGATCATCGGCGAAGACTGTAGAGAAGCGTTCGCGCCATTCAGTACCCCTAAAGATTCCAACGGCGCGAGCCGCGGTAGGAGTATGAGCAGAAAGCGGGTACCGGGGGCGTCTGGCGACAGGACGTCGCCAGCCGAGCCTGTACAGGGATGTACGCTTTTTGGCGGTCCCCGGTACCCGCTTTCTGCTCATGCTCCGGCAATGCAAGGGCACTGCATCTTACGGTCTGTGAATGACAGCGCTGCTATGCTGTGGTCAAATCCGCACTTGCTTGCAAACCGGTACATATTTGAAATCTCTCCTCATCGTCTACCACAGCCAGAGCGGCGCCAGCGCGCAACTGGCCGCGGCCGCGCTGCGCGGCGCGCAGCGGGAGGAGGGCATAGACGTGGTACTCAGGCGCGCCTGGGATGCGGGCACACGCGACCTCGCGGCGGCGGACGGCCTGCTGCTGGTCGCGGCGGAGAACTCCGGCCAGCTGAGCGGCGGCATGAAGGACTTCCTCGATCGCACGTTCTACCCGGCCATCGCGCAGGAGATCGTGATTCCCTACGCACTGCTGCTGAGCGCCGGCAACGACGGGCGCGGTGCGCAGCGCGAAGTGCAGCGCATTCTCTCCGGCATCCCGCTGGTCGCCGCCGCGGAGCCGGTGATCGCCCGCGGCGAACCGACGGCACAGCACCTCGAGGCCGCGGGCGAACTGGGGCAGGCGCTGGCGGCCGGCATCGTCCTCGGCATTTTCTGACAGAGATAACGATATGAGTGATGAGATACAACGCGACCCCGTGCCGGACGGCTTCGAGGAACTGCCACCCGGGCTCGGCTTTACCGACAGCCTGAAACCCTGCTACCGGAAGGTCAGCGAGACCGAGGCCAGGTTCGGGCTCGTCGTGTTGCCGCAGCACGCCAACATGATGGGCATCTGCCACGGCGGCGTGCTGATGACGCTGGCGGACGTCACCGCGGGCAACGGCATCAACCTGGCCCGCGGCGTGATGGTCGGCAGCCCGACGATCAACCTGTCCATGGATTACGTGTCGGCCGCGCGCCAGGGGCAGTGGATCGAGTCGCGCATCGAGCATGTGGACCTGAAGCGGCGTTTCGGCTTCTGCCGCGGCGGCATCTACTCCGGCAAGGGCGTCGTGGCGCACTTCAACGGCACCTTTTATTTCCCCGACCACGAGGGCATGTGGAAGGATGGGCGCAGTCCCGACACGGCGGTGTCATTGATCAAGCGCGACTGATCAGTCGCTGCCTGCGTGGCTCTCCAGTGCGTCGATAAACGCGCCGGCCGCGCGTGACAGGCTGCGCCCCTCGTGACGGATGACGCCCAGCTCGCGCGAGATACTGGCATCCCTCACAGCCAGCGCCACCAGCGAGTCGTCCAGCATGCTGCGCGGCAACACCGTCCAACCGAGGCCGACAGACGCCATCATGCGGATCGTCTCGAGGTAGTTGGTGCCGATGCTCACGTTCAGCGGCAGTCCCCTTTCATCGAACAGGCTTTTCACGATCTGGCCGGTGTAGGTGTTCAGCCCCGGCAGGATAGCCGGGTGCTCGCTCAGCTCACGCAGCGACAGGCGCCCCTGCTCTCCCAGGGCGTGGCCGCGCTGCACCATGAAGTCGAGGGGGTCCGGCCAGATGCGCTGCACCTCGATGTGCTCCACCGGCGCCGGTGAGAGCGTCACCACCGACAGTTCCACCTCGCCACGCAGCGTGAGGTCGTACGCCTGTTCGGAGTCCATGAAATCGATGTCGATATGCACCGCGGGATAGGCCTGGCTGAACCAGGACAGCGCCGGCGGCAGGCGGTGGAGGCCGATGTGGTGGCTCGTGGCCAGGCGCAGGTTGCCCGACACCTCGCCCGTGAGGTCGCGCACCGAGCGCTCCGCCGCCTGCAGCTCCACCTGCACGGCACGGGCGTGGGGGAGCAGCGCGCGGCCGGCTTCCGTCAGGTCTACCGTGCGGCCGATGCGGTCGAACAGCGCGGTGTTGAGCTGGGCCTCGAGCTGCGCGATGCGCTTGCTCACCGCCGGCTGGGTGAGGTGCAGCCGGTCGGCGGCCTCGGAGAAGGAGCCGCTCTCGGCCACCAGCACAAAGGCACGGAGGTTCTGGGTATCCATTATGCATTACCAATAGGAATGTATTAGATAAAAACTTTAAATTTGAGTTATGTAAAAGGCAAGCCCATAATGCGGCTCCCACGTTGATCCACCGAACGAAAAACAGAGGTGCGCCATGAGCGGACAGACCCTTTACGACAAGTTGTGGCAGAGCCACCTGGTGCTCGAGCGCGATGACGGCAGCGCCCTCATCTACATCGACCGCCAGCTCATTCACGAAGTGACCTCGCCGCAGGCGTTCGAGGGCCTGCGCCTGTCCGGACGCCGCCCCTGGCGCACCGAGGCGAACCTCGCGGTGCCGGATCACAACGTGCCCACGGTGAAGGACGAGCGCGACGGTGGCATCGACGGCATCGTCGACCCGGTGTCGCGCCTGCAGGTGCGCACCCTCGATGACAACTGCAAGGACTTCGACATCGTCGAGTTCGAGATCAACGACCGGCGCCAGGGCATCGTCCACGTGGTGGGACCGGAGCAGGGCGCAACCCTGCCGGGCATGACCATCGTCTGCGGCGACTCCCACACCTCGACCCACGGCGCGCTGGGCGCGCTCGCGCACGGCATCGGCACGTCCGAAGTCGAGCACGTGCTGGCCACGCAGTGCCTCGTCCAGCAGAAAATGAAGAACATGCTCGTGCGCGTGGACGGCAAGCTGCAGCCCGGCGTCACGGCGAAGGATGTCGTGCTCGCCATCATCGGCGAGATCGGCACCGCCGGCGGCACAGGCTACGCCATCGAGTTCGGCGGCGAGGTCATCGGCGACCTGAGCATGGAAGGGCGCATGACGGTCTGCAACATGGCGATCGAGGCAGGCGCCCGCGCCGGCATGATCGCCGTCGACCAGAAGACGATCGATTACGTCGAGGGCCGCACCTACGCGCCGAAGGGCGAGCAGTGGGAGCGCGCGGTCGCCGCCTGGCGTGAGTTGCACTCCGACGCGGACGCCGTCTTCGACCGGGTGGTGGCACTCAAGGGCGAGGATATCAAGCCGCAGGTCACCTGGGGCACCTCACCGGAGATGGTGTTGCCGGTGGACGGCAACGTGCCCGACCCGGCCAACGCCGCCAGCGCCGCCGAGCGCGATGCGATCAGCCGCGCGCTGCAATACATGGGCCTCAGTGCGGGCCAGGCCATCACCGATATCAAGCTCGACAAGGTGTTTATCGGTTCCTGCACCAACTCGCGCATCGAGGACCTGCGCGCCGCCGCGGCAGTGGTGAAAGGCAAGCGCGTCGCCGGCAGTGTCAAGCTGGCGATGGTGGTGCCGGGTTCCGGCGCGGTGAAGGAGCAGGCGGAAGCCGAGGGCCTGCACGAGGTCTTCACGGCCGCGGGCCTGGAGTGGCGCGAGCCGGGCTGCTCGATGTGCCTGGCGATGAACTCCGACAAGCTCGGGGCGGGGGAGCACTGCGCCTCGACCTCGAACCGTAATTTCGAGGGCCGCCAGGGTTTCGGCGGCCGCACACACCTGGTGAGCCCCCAGATGGCGGCCGCCGCCGCGATCGCCGGCCACTTCGTCGACGTGCGTGACTGGTAGGAGACAGACCGATGCAAGCATTTACTGTGTTACAGGGCCTCGTGGCCCCCATGGACCGCGCCAACGTCGACACGGACCTGATCATCCCGAAGCAGTTCCTCAAGTCGATCAAGCGCTCCGGCTTCGGGCCGAACCTGTTCGACGAGTTACGCTACCTCGACCAGGGCGAGCCCGGCCAGGACTGCTCGGGCCGGCCGGTGAACGAGGATTTTCCGCTGAACCACGCGCGCTACCAGGGCGCGAGCGTGCTGCTCGCGCGCGACAACTTCGGTTGCGGCTCCAGCCGGGAGCACGCGCCGTGGGCGCTCGAGGACTACGGCTTCCGCTGCCTGATCGCCCCGAGCTTCGCGGATATTTTCTACAACAACTGCTTCAAGAACGGCATCCTGCCCATCGTGCTGGATGCGGCCATCGTCGATCGCCTGTTTGGCGAGATGTATGCGAACGAGGGCTATGAACTCACGGTGGACCTGCCGGCGCAGGAGGTGCGCACGCCGTCGGGCGAGGCCATGGCCTTCGAGGTGGACGCGTTCCGCAAGCACTGCCTGCTCAACGGTCTCGACGACATCGGCCTGACGCTGGAGCACGCGGAGGCGATCAGGGATTTCGAGGGGCGCTGGCGCGAGCAGTCCCCATGGCTGTTCGGTTCGCTGCGTTGACGGCGGGCCGCGACTGAGGAAACGACAATGAGTAGCGAATACGACGTTGCGGTGGTGGGCGCCACGGGCGCCGTCGGCGAGGTGATGATTGCCATCCTGGAGGAGCGCAATTTCCCGGTGCGCAACCTCTACCCGCTGGCGAGCAGCCGCTCGGCGGGCAAGACGGTGATGTTCCGCGGCAAGCGACTGGGCGTGACTGATCTCGCCGAGTTCGATTTCAGCCAGGTGCAGATCGGCCTCTTCTCGGCGGGCGGCAGCATCTCCGCGGAGTACGCGCCGATCGCAGCCGCGGCCGGCTGCGTCGTGATCGACAACACGTCGCACTTCCGGCGCGACGAGGATATACCCCTCATCGTGCCCGAGGTGAACATCGACGCGCTGGCCGGTTACACCGCGCGCAATATCATCGCCAACCCGAACTGCTCCACCATACAGATGCTGGTGGCGCTGAAGCCGATCTACGACGCGGTGGGCATCGAGCGTATCAACGTCGCGACCTACCAGGCGGTGTCCGGCACCGGCAAGGAGGCCATCGAGGAACTCGCGGGGCAGACCGCACGGCTCCTGAACGGCCAGGCAATCGAGTGCGAGGTCTACCCCAAGCAGATCGCCTTCAACGCGCTGCCGCATATCGACACGTTCCAGGACAACGGTTACACGCGGGAGGAGATGAAGATGGTCTGGGAGACCCAGAAGATCTTCGGCGACCCCTCGATCGTGGTGAACCCGACCTGCGTGCGCATTCCCGCGTTCTATGGCCACTCCGAGGCGGTGCATATCGAGACCGCGGACAAGATCACGGCGGGTGAGGCCCGCGAACTCCTGTCCCGTGCTCCCGGCGTCACCGTGATGGATGAGCGCGTGGACGGCGGGTACCCGACGGCGGTCACCGAGGCGGCCGGGTCGGACCCGGTTTTCGTCGGCCGTATCCGCGAGGATATATCGCATCCGCGCGGCCTCAACCTGTGGGTCGTGTCCGACAATGTGCGCAAGGGAGCGGCCTTAAATAGTGTGCAAATTGCCGAGAGCTTGGTGTCAAGTTACCTTGATTAATACCTAGCGTTCACAGATACTTGGCCGGGAATTGGGGCTATCCGGGCCGTGTTTGCGCGTGCCCGGCAGACGCAGCCAGAGCATGAAAAAACGCTCGCGGGGACAATCAAAACGTGGCGTTGGCGCGATCGAAGCCCCGGCGTGGCCGACCTTAGGGGGGTTGGCCCGATCACACGCGGGTAGAATAACAAGGGGCGGTTATGGCGCGTAAACGTAAGGCTGTGGCGGTGGTGTTCTCGCTGGGGTGTATGCAGGCGAGTTCCGTTCTGGCCCTCGGCCTCGGAGAACTCAAGCTCGAGTCATTCCTCAACCAGCCTCTGAACGCCAGCGTAGACCTTCTCAATATCGGCTCCCTGCACAGCGACGAGATCAAGGTGCGTCTCGCGACGCGGGAGGACTTCGACAAACTCGGCCTCGAACGTTCCTATTTTCTAACCAGCATCAAGTTCGAGGTGGTCCATGAGGACGGCGGCAGCGCCAGGATCATGATGACCACCGACGAGGCGGTGCTGGAGCCCTATCTCGATTTCATCGTCGAGGCGCGCTGGCCCAACGGCCGCCTGCTGCGCGAATACACCGTGCTGGTTGACCCGCCGGTATTTTCCGATGCCACCCCGGTCGTGTCCGCCAGCGCGCGGGTCGAGGAAGTGGAAGGCATTCCCGACCCGGCAAAAAAAAAGGCCGCTGAACCCGCGTCCGGTACCCGGGTCGATGTAAAAAAGTCCACGCTGCCGCCGGGCGAGATGCCCGAGCGCGATTTCAACGCCGCGACCTCCCCGACACCGACCCCGGGCAGCCGGTACATGATCCCCCGTGACCAGACACTCTGGGATATCGCGAGCAAGGCGCGCCCCGAAGGCGCGACCGTGAACCAGACCATGCTGGATATCCAGCGCCTCAACCCGAACGCGTTCATCAACGGCAATATCAACCGGGTAAAGGCCGGCTACATCATCTACCTGCCGACCAGCGCCGACATCAGTTACAGCGACGCCGGGCAGGCTCTGGCCGAGGTGAAGCAACAGAACGCGGCCTGGCGCCAGGGCAGGGACGCGGAACTGCACGCGCGCCGCGGACCGGCGCTGCGTATTTCCGCCGACCCCGAACCGGGGGTCTCCCTCGCCGCTGCTGCCGGCCCGGGCGCCGTGGACAGCGCGCCGCTGCCGAGCGTCACGCTGGACCCGGCACCTGCCGGTGGCGCGAGCGCTCCCGCGGACGCGTCAACAGACGCACGTCTCGAGATGGCCGGCGACGAGCGGCTCGCGGCGCTTGAGCAGCAACTCGAAACACTGCAGCGGATTGTCGAGGTCAAGAACAAACAGATTGCGGTACTGCAGAGCGCGCTATCGGAGCGCGGGGCGGAGGATGTCGCCGCTGATGAACCTATCCTGGATCCCTTGTACCCCGATGACTCCCTGCCCGAAGATTCCGACACGGCCTCCGACCTATACGACGAGGACCTGTTGACGGGTGATATGCAGGAGGACACCGAGTCCGGTGCACTCCCGATCGGGGAGGAAACGGGCCTCGCGACGGCGGAAGAGCCGGCTGACGAGTCCGGGGACGTGGCGGAAACCGTCGCGGCACCCGCCAAACCTGTCCCGGCCAAGCCGAAGAGCGCGGCACCCCCGGAGGAAGAATCCAACTGGCTCGCCTGGTCACTCTACGGTCTCGGCGCCGTTATCTTCGCGGTGTTGGCCTTCCTGTTCATCCGCCGCCGCGGCGGGGACGACGAGGAGATCGAGGAGATTGCCACCGCCGCCCCGGCAGCGGATGTTTTCTCCGACGTCGAACTGACCGGTGCAGCGGTCGAAGTGGAAGAACCGGAGCTTGAGGAAAAGGCGCCCGCTGGCGACCGTGGTTACGGTGAGCGGCGCCACGACGAGTACGCCTCGGATGTGGAGGCGGCGGATGCCCTGGCGGAGGCGGATATTTACATCGCCTACGGTCGCCACACACAGGCAATCGATCTGTTGAACAATGCCCTGGCGAACGAGCCGGGCAATCCCGTATATCGCCTCAAGCTGCTCGAGATTCACAATGAGTTGAGCGACCAGGCCGCCGCACAGGAACAACTGCGCGAGATCCGCAACAGCGGTGATGCCGCGGCGATCGCGCAGGCCGAGGCGATGATCAGCGGCGAGGAGCTACCCCCGGCGCAACCGGAACCGGTTACCCGGAGTGACGACGGCCCGGGACTCTCGCCGAACCCGCTCTCCATGATGGAAGAAGAGTCGCTCGAAGCGGATTTCGAGGGGCTTGAGATCGAGGGCGGAGACAAGGAAGAAGCGGACGATCTGGACCTGACCGCGGATTTCGACGCACCGGTTGAGATCGCGGATGACGAGGAGGAACTCGTTATCGCCGCGGATGCCAACGGCCTGTCCACCAAACTCGATCTCGCCCGTGCCTACATCGACATGGGTGACGATGACGGCGCGAGGCAGATCCTCGACGAGATCATCGCCGAGGGCAGCGACGAACTGAAGGCCGAGGCCCAGACGCTCCTGGACCGCATTGGCTGAGCCCGGTTTCTCCCCGGACCCGCTACCCGCGGGAACACGCATAGCCTGCCGCATCGAATACCTGGGTACCCGCTACAACGGCTGGCAGTCGCAGCCGGGTCCCGCCGCCGTGACCGTCCAGGACACGGTTGAAGCGGCCCTGGGCCGCATTGCGGCCGCCGACGTCCGCGTGCACTGCGCCGGTCGCACCGACACCGGAGTCCACGCACACTGCCAGATCATCCATTTCGATGCGCCCACCGCGCGTGCCCCGAAGGCCTGGGTGCTGGGCGCCAACGCGGAGCTGCCCGATGACATTCGCGTGCACTGGGCCCGACCCGTACCCGGAGACTTTCACGCGCGCTTTACCGCGACCGCGCGCCGCTATCGCTACCTGGTCGTAGACAGCCGGGTGCGCCCCGCGCTGCTCGGCCGGCAGGTCACCTGGCACCGCCGTCCGCTCGCGGAGGGCGCCATGCACCGGGCGGCCCAGGCGCTGCTCGGTGAGCGGGATTTCAGCGCCTTTCGCGCCGCGTCCTGCCAGTCCAGCTCACCGATGCGCAACGTGTCCGAGGTGGCGGTCAGTCGGCACGGGCCATTTGTCGTTATCGACATCCGCGCCAACGCGTTCCTGCACCACATGGTGCGCAATATCGCAGGGTCGCTGTTGGCCGTCGGCGACGGACGGGCGCCGGTAGACTGGGTGGAGACGCTGCTCGCGGCGCGCGACCGCACCGCGGCGGCGGATACCGCGGCCGCGGCCGGGCTCTACCTGGTCGACGTGACTTACCCCGCCGGTTTCGGATTGCCGCAGACACCGTTCGGTCCGATGTTTCTCGCCGGCGTGGCCTGATACCGGGGTGTCGATTACAGACACCCGCGCGACCCATCTGCTATGATGCGCCCCTTGTTTTTTGGCAGTCCACGGCATGGCGACCACCCGTATCAAAATTTGCGGCATCACCCGGGAGGAGGATGCCGCGGTGGCCGTCGCGGCCGGCGCCGACGCCCTCGGGCTGAACTTCTACCCGCCGAGCCCCCGCGCCATCGACGCAGTGAAGGCGCGGCGCATCGTGCGTTCCGTGCCACCGTTTGTCACGATTGTGGCCCTGTTTGTCGACGAACCGGCAGACGCCGTACTCCGTATCCTGGAGAGTGTCCCGGTCGATGTCCTGCAGTTCCACGGTGACGAGAGTCCTGCGTACTGCGCGCAGTTCGGGCGTCCCTGGCTGAAGGCAGTGCGTATGAAGGACGGGGTGGACCTCGCGGAGCGCGCTGCACAATACGGCGACGCGCGCGGCCTGCTACTCGACAGTTGGCGCGAGGGAGTGCCGGGCGGCACCGGGCAGACCTTTGACTGGTCCCGCGTGTCGGCCGACCTGTCGCTGCCGGTGATCCTGGCGGGCGGCCTCAACCCCGACAACGTCGGCGCAGCGGTACACCAGGTGCGCCCGGCCGCCGTGGATGTCAGCGGCGGCGTGGAAAGTGCGCCCGGCCTGAAGGACGCGGGCAAAACGAGACGGTTTATCGAAGCGGTGCGCGCGGCGGACCGCGCAATCAATGGTGCAGGCAATGACCAGTAGCACAGACGAATCCCTTTACTCCACTGTGCCGGACGCGGACGGCCGTTTTGGCGTCTACGGCGGCAAGTTTGTCGCCGAGACCCTCATGTCGGCGCTGCGCGAACTGGAGGAGCTCTATGTCCGCCTGGCGGCTGACGCCGACTTCCGGCGCGAACTGGACGCCGACCTGGCGCACTACGTGGGGCGCCCCTCGCCGCTGTATGAAGCCACGCGCTGGTCGGACACGATCGGCGGTGCGCGCATCTACCTGAAGCGGGAAGACCTCAATCACACCGGCGCGCACAAGGTGAACAATACCGTCGGGCAGGCATTGCTCGCCAAGCACATGGGCAAGCGCCGCGTGATAGCGGAGACGGGCGCGGGCCAGCACGGTGTCGCCACCGCGACCATCGCCGCGCGCCTGGGCCTGCAGTGCCAGGTGTTCATGGGGGAGGAGGATGTTCGCCGCCAGGCGCTCAACGTCTACCGCATGAAACTGCTCGGGGCTGAGGTCATCCCGGTTACGTCGGGTTCGCGGACACTGAAAGACGCGATGAACGAGGCGATGCGGGACTGGGTGACCAATGTCGACGATACGTTCTACATCATCGGCACCGTCGCGGGTCCACATCCTTACCCGATGCTCGTACGTGATTTCCAGTGCGTGATCGGCCGCGAGGCGCGCGCGCAGAGCCTGGAACGCTGCGGTCGCCTGCCCGACGCGCTGGTGGCCTGTGTCGGTGGCGGTTCCAACGCGATCGGCCTGTTCCACCCCTTCCTCAAGGATGACAGCGTCGCCATGTACGGGGTCGAGGCGGGCGGTTACGGGGTCGCCACCAACCAGCACGCGGCGCCGCTCACCGCGGGCACGCCGGGCGTGCTGCACGGCAATCGCACGTACCTCATGCAGGATACCGACGGCCAGATCATGCACACGCACTCGGTGTCCGCCGGCCTGGACTACCCCGGTGTCGGTCCGGAGCACGCCTGGCTGAAGGATATCGGCCGCGTCCACTACGTCGTCGCCAACGACGACGAGGCGCTGGCGGCCTTCCATACGCTGACGAAGGTGGAGGGCATCATGCCCGCGCTGGAGAGCAGTCACGCGCTGGCCTACGCGGGCAAGCTCGCGGCCACGATGAGTCCGGAGCAGTTCATCGTCGTCAACCTGTCGGGCAGGGGCGACAAGGATATCCACACCGTCGCCCAGATCGACGGCATCGAATTCTAGCCAGGCGGAGAGATCAAGTGAGCCGTATTGCGGGCTGTTTTACACGCCTTGCCGAAGCCGGGCAGACTGCGCTGATTCCTTACGTCGTGGCGGGCGATCCCGGACCCGAGGTCACGGTGGAGCTCATGCATCGCCTGGTGGCGGAGGGCGCCGATATCCTGGAACTCGGCGTGCCGTTCTCCGACCCGATGTCCGAGGGGCCCGTGATACAGCTCGCGCACGAGCGCGCCCTGGCCCACGGCGTCAGCCTGCGCGACGCCATCGGGATGGTGCGCCGCTTCCGCGAACAGGATGACAGTACCCCGGTGCTGCTGATGGGCTATGCCAACCCCGTCGAGCACATGGGTTACGCGGCCTTTGCCGATGCCGCCAGTGCCGCCGGCGTCGACGCGTTGCTGACCGTCGACATCCCGCCGGAAGAGGCGGAGCCGGTGAACCGGGAATTGCAGCGGGCGGGCATGGACAACATCTTCCTGGTCGCCCCGACCACACCCACCGAGCGTATCGCGCGCATCGCGGAACGCGCCAGCGGGTTCCTCTACTACGTCTCCCTCAAGGGCGTGACCGGGGCCGGCCACCTGGATACAGCCGAGGTGGCCGAGCGCATCGCCCTGATGCGCCAACACTCCAGCCTGCCGGTCGCTGTCGGCTTCGGTATCAAGGATGCCGCCACCGCCCGGGCCGTCGCAGCGGTTGCCGACGGCGTGGTGGTGGGCAGCGCGCTGATCCAGGCCATGGCCACGGCGTTGGAACAGGGCGGCGACCACGCGGCGGCCATGGACGCAGCGACCGGTCTGCTGGCCGAAATCCGCAGGGGTGTCAGCGCCGCGGCTTCCTAGCGGGAGTGGCTCGCGGCTATAATGTTGCGGTCCATGGGGTCGCGGGGAAAAGCATGAGCTGGATAGACAAGATTCTGCCGTCGGGGGTGCGTCGTGCCGACACCGCCGAGGGCTCCAGCAGCGTGCCGGAGGGCCTGTGGAAGAAGTGCGTGAAGTGCGACGCGGTGCTCTATCGCCCCGATGTGGAGCGCAACGCCGAGGTCTGCCCGAAGTGCGACCACCACATGCGCATCGGTGCGCGGCAGCGCCTCGACTACTTCCTCGATGAGGACGGCCGCGAGGAAATACTCACGGAGATCGAGCCTGTCGACCGGCTCAAGTTCAAGGACAAGAAGCGCTACCGCGACCGCCTGAGCGCGGCGCAGAAGGCGACCGGCGAGAAGGACGCCCTGATCGCCATGCGCGGCACGCTGCACGGCGCGCCCGTGGTTACCCTGGCCTTCGAATTCGACTTCCATGGCGGCTCGATGGGGTACGCGGTGGGAGAGAAGTTCACGCGCGCCGCGCAACTGTCGCTGGCAGAGGGCATCCCGCTGGTGTGCTTTTCCGCCTCCGGCGGGGCGCGCATGCAGGAGGCGCTGATTTCCCTGATGCAGATGGCGAAGACCAGCGCCGTGCTGGAGCGCCTGAAGCTTGCCGGGACGCCCTACATCTCCGTGCTCACCGACCCCATCTATGGCGGCGTATCGGCCTCCCTCGCGCTGCTCGGGGATATCAACATTGCCGAGCCCGATGCGCGGGCCGGATTTGCCGGCCCCAATATCATCGAGCAGACCATCCGCCAGAAGCTCCCCAAGGGGTTTCAGCGCAGCGAGTTCTTGCTGGAGCACGGTGCCATCGACATGATCGTGCACCGCACCGAGATGCGCGACACCATCGCGCGCCTGCTGGCCAAACTGACCGGCAGTGACGCCCCGCACTTCGAAGAGCCCGCGCCAGTGCCGGAAGAGCCTGACCCCGAGCCGCCGGAACCGCCCGAGGAGCTGGAGGAGGAGACACAAGCCGCCGAGGGTAATGAGTAGCGAGACACTCGCCGCCTGGCTCGCGCGAATAGAACAACTCCACCCGCGGGAAATTGAACTGGGGTTGGAGCGGGTCCGCGGCGTCGCGCAAGCGCTAGGGTTGTTGCCGGTAACCGTGCCGGTAGTGACGGTGGCGGGCACCAACGGCAAGGGTTCGACGGTCGCCGTCATGGAGGCCGTGCTCGCAGCGGGCGGGGTGACCGCCGGTGCCTATACCTCGCCGCATCTCGTGCGCTTTAACGAGCGCATCCGGGTAGGGGGTGAGGAGGCTTCGGACGAGGAGATCGTGGCGGCCCTCGAGGCGGTCGAGGGGGCACGCGGTGACGTGAGTCTCACGTACTTCGAGTTTGCGACCCTGGCCGCGCTCCATGTGTTTCGCGCGCGCTCGGTAGAGTTGCTGCTGCTCGAGGTCGGCCTCGGTGGGCGGCTGGACGCGGTCAATATTGTTGACGCCAGTGTCAGCGTGATTACGTCCATTGCGCTGGACCACCAGGATTGGCTCGGCGCATCGCTGGCGGAAATCGCCCGCGAGAAGGCCGGCATCCTGCGCGCGCAGCGCCCGGCGATCCTGGCCGAGCGGGAGCCGCCGGATGCCTTGCCCGCGGCGGCAGCGAGGATTGGCGCGGCGCCGGTCTTGCGGCTCGGCCGGGACTTTGACGTGGCGGGACACGACGAGTGGTGTTTCCGTCTCGCCACGGCGGGCGGCGCGGCTCTCGAGGTGACGGCGCCCGCGAACAGGGCGCTGTTGCCGGCGAATGCGGCCGGGGCGCTGCAGGCCTTGGCGCTGCTGGACCGCCTGCCCGCCGACGCGGGAGGTGCGCTGGCAAGTGCCGCACCCCGCGGCCGCCGGGAGGCGCTGTCTGTCGGCGGGAGGAACTATGTACTGGATGTCGCCCACAACCCGGCATCCGTTGCCAAACTGGTTGAATATTTGTCTGTAACCCCTTGTAATGGAACGACTATAGCGGTTTTTTCAGTCATGCGTGACAAGGATGCCGCAGCCATGATCAGCCAGGCGAAGGAGGCCGTTGACGCGTGGTTCCTGGCGGACCAGCCCGCGAACCCGAGAGCAGCCGACGCGTCGGAACTGGCGGCGCTGGTCAGGAGCGAGGGCGTGGCGCTGGTCAGCGTGAGCGACAACGTGCGCCAGGCGTTCCGGCGCGCACAGGCGGTGCAGCGTGAAGAGGACCGCGTGGTAGTCTTCGGTTCTTTCTTCACGGTGGCGGCGGTGATGGGGCAGCTGGAGAAAGACGAAAAACGACACGGGGCGGGACGGTGAACGAAATCCTGAAACAGCGCCTGGTGGGCGCAACGATCCTGGTTGCGCTGGGCGTGCTGTTCTGGCCGATCATTTTTGTCGAGCCGGGCGAGCAGGAGATCGGCAGGCTGGAGGAGATGCCGGCGCGTCCCGCGGTCGCCGTCGACCCGGTCGCGGCACCCGATACCGCCGGCCTGCGCACGTCGCCGCCCGTGGCGGCCCGCTCAGTGCCGGAAGCGGACGTGGCGTTGCCCGCCAGCGACACGCCCGCTGGCGTCGCGGAACCAGTGCCCACCGACGAGCCGCCCACCGAGCTGACATCCGGGCCCGTCGGGAAACAACCGACGCCCGAGCCGGCGGCTGCCGAACCGCGCCTTAGCGCGCCGCCCGCCCTGCGCACCGACAGCGACGGGATTCCCGTGGCGTGGATACTCCAGGTGGCGAGCGTCTCCAGTGCGCAGAAGGCGGACAGCCTGCGCCAACGCCTGCTGGACATGGGGCAGAAAGGCTACGTGAAGAAGATCAGGCGCGGCAACGCGGACCTCTACCGCGTTTATATAGGCCCGAAGTACGAACGTGACCGACTCGAGCGTCTCAAGCCGGAGATCGACGCCGAGTTCGGGGTGAATTCCATGATCTCCCGCTACCTGCCCTGAGGCGTTGCCGATGGTTTCGGTCTGCGCACTGTGATCGACTGGACCCTGCTGACGGCGGCCGACTGGGTCATCCTGGTGGTCCTCGCGCTCTCGGTGTTACTGAGCCTGTGGCGCGGCTTCACCGCCGAGGCCATTTCCCTCGCCGGTTGGGTGGCGGCGTTCCTGGTCGCCAACATGTTCGTCGGGCAGATGGCCTCCCTGCTGGATTCGTTGATCGTGAACGTGACGGGCCGCTACGTGGTGGCCTACGCCGCGCTGTTCGTGGCGACGCTGATCACCGCCACGCTGGTGCGCAAACTCAGCGGGCAGATGATCCGCGCCACCGGCCTGACCGTGCTCGATAGATTGCTGGGTACGGTTTTTGGCTTCGCTCGGGGTATCATAATCATCCTGGTGGCGGTGTACCTGTTGCAGCAGTTGGCGCCACCCCAGAATCTTGCGTGGCTTGAGAGTTCGCAGCTCATGCCCTACGTGGACATGCTCGCATCCTGGGTGCGGACGGTGTTCGATGGCATGAGCGACGCGCAGGTCATTGAACTGTCGGGTTAAGGCACAAGTGCAACAAAGGTAGGTGATCCATGTGTGGTCTGGTGGGTGTGGTAGCAAAGTCCGATGTCGCCCCGGATATTTATGACGCCCTGACGGTGCTGCAGCACCGGGGGCAGGACGCCGCCGGTATCGTGACCTGCGACGGCGGCCGCTTCAGCCAGCGCAAGAGCGAGGGCCTGGTGCGCGATGTGTTTCGCCAGCACCACATGCAGCGCCTCGGCGGTACCATGGGTATCGGTCATGTGCGCTATCCCACCGCCGGCAGTTCCGGCCCCGCGCTCGCCCAGCCGTTCTACGTGAACTCCCCCTACGGCATAGCACTGGCGCACAACGGCAACCTGACCAACTCCGAACAACTGACACGGGAGCTGTTCCAGGACGACCTGCGGCACCTGAACACCGACTCGGATTCTGAGGTGTTGCTCAACGTCTTCGCCCACGAGTTGCAGACCCTCGGCAAACTCAATCCGCAGGCCGACGACATCTTCCGCGCGGTCGAGGGGGTGCACCGGCGCTGCCGTGGCGGTTACGCGGTCGTGGGCCTGCTGGTGAACTACGGCGTGTTCGGTTTCCGCGACCCGCAGGGCATCCGCCCCCTGGTCATCGGGGTGCGCGATACCGGCAAGGGCGAGGAATACATGATCGCCTCGGAGAGCGTCGCGCTGGACGTGCTGGGTTTTTCGCTGCTCGGCGACGTCGCCCCCGGGGAGGCGATTTTTATCGATCTGCAGGGTGGCATGCACCGGCACCAGTGCGCCGCGGCATCCACGCTGCGCCCGTGTATCTTCGAGCACGTGTACTTCGCCCGCCCCGACTCCCTGATGGACGGCATTTCCGTGTACAAGACGCGGATGCGCCAGGGGGAGGCGCTGGCCCGCAAGATCCAGCGCGAGCGCCCGGACATCGAGATCGACGTGATCATCCCGATCCCCGATACCAGTCGCATCGCCGCCCAGTCGATGGCCTACCACCTCGACATCAAGTTCCGCGAAGGCCTCATGAAGAATCGCTACATCGGGCGGACCTTTATCATGCCGGGCCAGAGTCACCGCAAGAAGTCGGTGAAGCAGAAGCTGAACCCCGTGCCGCTGGAATTCGAGGGCAAGAACGTGATGCTGGTCGATGATTCGATCGTGCGTGGCACCACCTGTCGCCAGCTCATCGAGATGGCGCGGGACGCCGGTGCCGCCAAGGTGTATTTCGCTTCCGCGGCGCCGCCCGTGCGCTACCCCAATGTGTACGGCATCGACATGCCCTCGGCGCAGGAACTCATTGCCCACGGCCGCACCGTGGATGAGGTCTGTGACCTGATCGGCGCCGACTGGCTCGTGTACCAGGACCTCGAGGACCTGATCGAGAGCTCGCGGGAGGGCAATCCGGAGGTGGACGGTTTCGACTGCTCGGTTTTCAACGGCGAATATATTACCGGCGATGTTGACCAAAATTACCTTGATCGCGTCGAACTGTTGCGCAACGATGACGCCCAGACTGAAAGCAGGGCGCGACTGACGGCCGAGGGCGCCGTCGTCGGCCTGCACAACGACGCGTAAAGACCCATGAACGACGACGACCAGGACCCTCTCCAGGGGGCGGGGATCGACACTCTCGCAATTCGCGCCGGCATCCACCGTTCGCCGGAGGGTGAGCACGCCGAGCCGATCTTCGCGACCTCCAGCTACGTCTTCAAGGACGCGGCCCAGGCCGCCGCCCGTTTCAGTGGTGCCGAGTCCGGCAACGTCTACTCGCGCTACACAAACCCTACCGTGCGCAGCTTCGAGGAACGCCTCGCGGCCCTGGAGGGTGCCGACGCCTGCGTGGGCACCGCGTCCGGCATGGCCGCCATTCTCTCCACCGCGATGGCGCTGCTCAAGGCGGGTGACCACGTGGTGTGCTCACGCGACGTGTTCGGCACCACGACCAACCTGTTCGGCAAGTACATGGCCAGGTTCGGCGTGGACGTTACGTTCGTGCCGCTCCTCGACATGGCGGGGTGGGGGAAGGCCGTGCGGCCGGAGACAGCGATGCTGTTCCTCGAGACACCCTCCAACCCACTGTGCGAAGTGGCGGATATCGCCGCCATGGCGGAACTGGCCCACGACAACGAAGCCCTGCTGGCCGTCGACAACTGTTTCTGCACGCCCGCGTTGCAGAAACCGTTCGAACTCGGCGCGGACGTGGTCGTGCACTCGGCCACCAAGTACCTGGACGGGCAGGGTCGCTGCGTGGGCGGCGCCGTGCTCGGCGCGCAGGCGCTGATGGATGAGGTGGTGACGTTCCTGCGCACCTGTGGCCCGACCATGAGCGCCTTCAACGCGTGGGTGTTCCTCAAGGGGTTGGAGACACTGCGCCTGCGCATGGAAGCGCACAGCGAAGGTGCCCTGGCGGTCGCGCGCTGGCTAGGGCAGCAGGATGCGGTTGAAAAAGTCTTCTACGCAGGGCTGGAAGACCATCCGGGCCATGCTCTCGCGGCGCGGCAGCAGCGCGCCTTCGGCGGGGTGTTGTCCTTCCGCGTGCGCGGCGGCCGCGAGGAGGCCTGGCGGTTTATCGACGGCACGCGGTTCCTGTCGCTCACCGCCAACCTCGGCGACGCCAAGACGACCATCGTGCACCCGGCGACGACAACGCACGGCAGGCTGACCCAGGAGCAGCGCGACGCGGCGGGGATCTCCGACAACCTCATCCGCGTTGCGGTCGGCCTGGAGGATACCGCGGACATCCAGGCGGACCTCGCGCGGGGCTTCGCCGCCCTGTAGTTCCAACGCCGGTTCGGGATTCTCAATGACCCTGTTCGAATACATCACCGTCGCGGTCTCCATGGTCCTCGCATTGACGGTGGTACGCGGCCTCGATGCGATAGGGCGCGTCTACGGCGCCCCGAACCGGTACGGTGTGCACGTCGCCTGGTTCTCGCTGAAGCTGTTCCAGCCGCTGTTGTTGTGGTGGTCCATGTGGGGTCTGAAGTCCACGGCGAACTGGAATTTCCTCGCCTTCGTCCTCGTGGTCCTGGGGCCGACCCTGCTCTACCTGCAGATGGCCACCCTGGTGCCTCGGGACCTGTCCGGGGTGAGCAACTGGCGCGCGCATTTTTACCGGGTCCGCCGGCGCTTTTTCATGGCCAACATCGGCCTGGCGCTGACCGGCCCGCTGCAAATACTGGCAATGGGCAACCTGGCGCAGGGCGTGCCGCTGCTGCTGGGTGCCAGCGGCGAAATCATCCTCTCCCTCATCGCGATGCGCTCTCGCAACCACCGCGTGCAGGCGATAGTAGTGGCTCTCGTGGCCACAGGTTTCGCGCTGTTGTCGCTGCTGCTGTTCCGCCCGCTCGACTTCGACGGCACCTGATCCGGACAGACCGTGAACCCGGTCCCGTTCCGCGCCAGCGGGACGGTAATTTGTCACTATTTCGACGCACAGTCGTGCTGCGGACGCTACGGGCTGCGACCTGTGTGCTAGATTGCGGAAGTGACAGGTAATAAGGCAGCCGATACGCTGGCCTGTCCCGGGGCGCCAGGCGCAATGCCTGTGCCACAGCTATTCGGGGATACAGCATGAATGTCAGACAGGGGGTAACCGCGGCCCGCGGCGCCGGTGTGGATACAGGAGCAGTGAGCGCAGATCTGGAAAGCATCATCGATGCGGCCGTCAGTGAAATCGGCTCGATACTGCTCGGCAAGGAGCCACAGATACGGCTCGCGCTGTGTTGCCTGTTCGCCCGCGGCCACCTGCTGATCGAGGACCTGCCCGGCATGGGCAAGACCACCCTGTCACACGCGCTGGGGGCGGTGTTCGGCCTCGACTGGAAGCGCGTGCAGTTCACCTCCGACCTCATGCCTGCCGACATCCTCGGCGTGTCCGTGTACGACGCGCGCGATGCCAGCTTCAACTTCCACCCGGGTCCGGTGTTCACGCAACTGCTGCTCGCCGACGAGATCAACCGCGCCACACCGCGCACGCAGAGCGCACTGCTCGAGGCGATGGCCGAGGGGCAGGTGACGGTGGAGGGTGCAACCCGCGCCTTGCCACAACCGTTTTTCGTGATCGCGACCCAGAACCCGGTGCACCAGTCGGGCACCTACCCGTTACCGGAATCGCAACTCGACCGTTTTCTCATGCGCCTGGAACTGGGTTACCCTCACCCGAAAGCGGAGCGCGAGATGTACCTGCGCAGGCACAGTGCCGCGCAGGAAATCACGACACCGCGACGCTGTATCGACGACAGCCAGCTCGAGGCGATTCGCGCCGCCGTGAGCGCCGTACACGCATCGGATACGCTGCTCGATTACCTGCAGCGGCTGGTGGCCTACACACGGCAGTCGCCGGAGTTCGAGGTGGGGCTGTCGCCGCGCGGCGCACTGGCACTGCTGGACTGCGCCAAGACCTGGGCCGTGATGCAGAACCGCGGCCACGTGGTACCGGAGGACGTGCAGATGGTGCTGCCCTCCGTCGCCTCCCACCGCCTGGTGCCGAGCGGGGACTACGCCGGCGACGGCGACGCCCTCGTGGACCTGTTGCTGCGCAGCGTGGACGTCGTGGCGCCCTGAGGCAGGGCCCGTGAACGTCGGAGCCATCACAGAACCCTTCGCCGAGTGGCGGCGCCGCTCGCAGGCGCGTTTCCGCGAGTGGGTCAATCGCCGGATTCCCCCGGCGCGGGAAGTGACCCTCGACCAGAAGCGCATCTTCATCTTCCCCAGCCGTGTCGGCCTGTTCTTTTTCATCTGCTTGCTCGTGATGTTGATGACGGCTATCAACTTCGAGAGCAACCTGAGTTACGGCCTTACTTTCTGGCTCGTGACGCTGTTCATCATCGCCACGCTGCACACTTACGCCAACCTGTCCGGGATCACCCTGCGGGCCGTGCGCGCGCAACCGGCATTTCCCGGCCAGCAGTCGGAATTCGAGATCATGCTGGAGCGCGGCCGCCGGCGCGATCACTACGCCCTGCGGCTGCACTGGCCACATGGAAGCGAAGCGCTGGTCAATATCCTGGATGACGACCCTGTGCGCGTGCGCCTGCATGTGCCCGTCGCAGAGCGCGGCTGGTACAGCCCCGGGCGGCTCCTGCTGGAATCGACTTACCCGCTCGGTCTGTTGCGCTGCTGGACCTGGGTGGACCTGGACATACGCGCGATGGTGTATCCGCGTCCGCTGTCCTGGCCGGACCTGTCCGGCGCCTCCTCGGATGCGCCCGACGGCGCCGCTGAACTTGTCGTGGGAGACGACGACTTTTTCGGCTTTCGCAATTACCAGAAGGGCGATTCACTGCGCCACGTGAACTGGAAGGCCCTGGCCAAGGGGCAGGGGATGCAGACCCGCCAGTACACCGCCTACGCCGAACGCTGCGTGTGGCTGGACTGGGAGATGTTTCCGGGTCTCGGTGTCGAACAGCGGCTGTCGCACCTGTGTTACTGGGTGCTGGAGTTCGACGCGGGGCAGGAAGAATACGGCTTGCGCCTGCCCGGCTTCACGCTGGAGCCCGACCTCGGGGAGCGCCACAAGGAGACGGCGCTGAAAGCCCTGGCCCTGTACGGCCTGGAGGAACACCCGTGAGCAGCCTCGTCGAACAGGTGCCGCGCAACGCGCTCGTGTGGATCATCGCGAGCATGTTCGCGCTGCTGGCACCACATGCGCTGCGCATACCGGTCTGGGTCCTGCTGGTCTACATCGTGGCGGTGGTGTGGCGCATCCAGGTGCACCGCGGACGCTGGTCGTTTCCCGGCCGCGTGGTGAAAGTTGTCCTCACGCTGAGCGGCTTCTTCGGCGTGATGGCGAGCTACGGCTCCGTTATTGGGCTCGAGCCGACCGTGGCCCTGCTGCTGATCGCGTTTGCGCTGAAGCTGGTGGAACTCGTGAAGCGCAAGGACGCCTACGTGCTCCTGTTCCTCGGTTACTTCGTGTGTATCACCGAGTTCCTGTTCAGCCAGGACCTGCTGGTCACGCTCTACAGCATATTTACCGTCGTGCTGGTCACCACGGCGCTGGTGGCGTTGCACCAGCCCGGGCAGCAGCGGTTCAGCGGCAGTTCCCTGCGCCTTGCGGGAGTCATGCTGCTCCAGGCTTTGCCCCTGATGATCGTCATCTTCTTCCTTTTTCCGCGTTTCGGGCCGCTGTGGACCGTGCCTATCAAGAGTCACACCGCCAAGACAGGCATGAGCGATTTCATGAAACCCGGCGACGTCGCCTCACTCAGCCAGTCCGACGAGGTGGCGTTCCGCGTGAAATTCGCGGGTGAGATACCTCCCGCGTCCGAGTTGTACTGGCGCGGCCTGGTATTCAGCCGACTGCGGCAGGGTGTCTGGTCCAGCCTCGGTTACTACGAGGTCCCCGCCGGTGAGATGCGGCCGCGAGAAGTGGCGACGAACGGCGAGGGCGTCGGCTACAGCGTGATCATGGAACCCACCCAGCAGAACTGGCTGTACTCGCTGCAGTACGCGGTGTCGGGTACGGCCGGCGTCATGCACACGCCCGACTATCGGCTCTACTCTCCCGGCCCCATCGAGTCGGAATACATGTATCGCGCGCGGAGCTGGCCGCGCAGCGTGGTGGAACCCGAGCTCAGTGAGTGGCGGCGCAAGACGGAGTTGAAGCTGCCGCCGCTCGGCAACGACGGCGCCCGCAGCCTGGCACAGCGGATACGCGCCGATGTCGATTCGCAGCAGGCGTTCGTCGACGCGGTGCTGTCCTACTTCTCCAACGAACCTTTCCACTACACGCTCAAGCCGGGACGCCTGACCAGCAGTGACCAGATCGATGAATTCCTGTTCGACTCCCGCCGCGGCTTCTGTGAACACTACGCCTCGGCGTTCGTGTTCATGTCGCGCTCGGTCGGCATTCCCGCCCGGGTCGTGGCGGGTTACCAGGGCGGCGAGATCAACCCCGTCAACAAGACCGTCATCGTGCACCAGTTCGACGCCCACGCGTGGGCGGAGGTCTGGCTCGAGGGCCGCGGCTGGGTGCGGGTAGACCCGACCTCGGCCGTTGCGCCCTCGCGCATCGAGTGGGGCCTAGAGGAGGCCCTGGCATCCGAGGGGACCTTCCTCGCGGACGCGCCGCTGTCGCCGCTGCGTTATCGCAAGTTACCGCTGCTCAACCAGTTGCGCCTGCGCTACGACGCGCTCACCTACCAGTGGCAGAGCTGGGTTGTCGGCTTCAACCGCGAAGCCCAGTTCGAGCTGCTGCACGAGTTGTTCGGGGAGATCAGCGCCCGCGTCTTCATTACGCTGTTTATCGGCAGCTGGGTGCTGGTGCTGACGCCGGTCGCGATATCGCTGCTGCGCCGCAAGAGCACGCGCGAGATCAACCCGCTGGACAAACATTACCTGCTTTTTTGTGAGCGCATGTCGGAGATAGGGCTGGCGCGCGAGACGGGGGAGACGCCCGACCAGTACTATGCACGCGTACGCGAGGAAGTGCCCGAGAAAGCGGAGCAGGTCGAGCGCATTACTGGCCTGTACAACGAACTCGCCTACGCGGGGCCCGGTCGCGCGGAGCGGTCGCTGGCAGAATTCATCTCGGCCGTGAGCAGCTTCAAGCCGGATCGACGGCGGTTCTAGGTTACGTCGCCCGCTGCCATGTGCGTGGCGTAACATGGTCCTGGCCCCGGTGAGGTGACCTGTAATTGAGCGGCCCGCAAATTAGCGGCGCGAACACTCATAAGAAACGAAAACAATGACGTTGTGGCAAAGATCATACTCAACCCGTTCCGCCTGAAACTGGTCGCGCACCCGGCCCACGGCGGCGCACGGCTGTTGTGGCTCGTGCTGGGGCTGTTGGCACTCTTCGCATTGGCGCGATTCATCTACGGGCTGCCCCCGTGGCAACTGCCCGATGCGCAGTTACCGCAGGTCTACCTGCTGGCGGCCGCCTACCTCGTTTTCGCGCTCTTCCTGTTTGCGGCGACACGCGGGCAGGCGTTTTCATTGCCCGATGGGGTCCTCGCGGGCGTGCTGATTTTCGCGTTGTGCCTGGGGGTATTGTTCCTGCCCGCCGAGCCGGGTTTCTCACGGTCGCTGGTGGTGCTGGCCACGTTTGCCGGCATCGCGTTGGGGACGCTGCCCTATCTGTCACGGTTGGCCGTGGGACGCGGCGGCATGTGGTGCGCCCTGCTGTTGTGCCTGTGCGCGGGCGCATGGCTACTGCAGCCCGGCCCCGCAGCCGGGGAGCGCCCTGTCGAGGGCAGGTTCACGGCGCTCTACGAGCTCAACCTGGTCACTCACGAGGGGCTGTTCGGGCACCCGGACAGCGACGGTGGCGCGATCAGTGCGCTGGGCGAGGATTTCCTGGTCGCCACCGGCAATGGCGTGTTTTACCGGCTGCGGGGTGTGGACGGGGAGGGGGCTCCCACCGCGGTGCAACTGGACCTGCCGTCGCCGCTGGCGGACCGTGAACTGTTTTACCGCGACCGCCCCAATCGCAACTTCCGCTACCGTGTCACTGACGTGCTGGTACAGGAGGAAGCGCACGCGTACCAGGTATTCAGCGCCCACCAGGCCTGGCACCACCAGGACAACTGTTTCAGCATGGCGGTGTCGCGGCTGGCGCTCAACAAGTCGTCGCTCGAAGTGCGGCAGCCCGAAGCGGGCTGGCAGACGATCTTCGAATCTTCCCCCTGCCAGAAGATGCCGCTGGACCCCAGCGAAACCGGCGGACGGTTGCTCATGACAACGGCGGGTGAACTCCTGCTGACCCTGGGTGACATGGGGCGCGACGGTCGCCACGGACCGCCACTCGCCCAACAGAAGAACAACGATTACGGCAAGATCCTGCGGCTTGACGGGAACGGCGGGGCCGAGGTCCTGTCGCGGGGCCACCGCAATCCGCAGGGCCTTGTGCAGACAGCTCGCGGGCAGCTCTGGGCCACTGAGCACGGCCCGAGTGGCGGCGATGAATTGAACTTCATCCGACCCGGCGCGAATTACGGCTGGCCGTTTGTGACCTATGGCAATGACTACGGCAAGAACTTCTGGCCCCTGGCGCCCGAGGCGCAGGATCACGGCGCTTACACGTAACCGGTACACGCCTTCGTTCCCAGCATCGCCGTCTCCAACCTGATCGAGGTGACCGGCGAGGAGTTCCCGCGGTGGCGCGGCGACCTGCTCGTCGGCACCCTGCAGCAGCAGAACCTGTACCGCGTGCGGCTGCGGGGCAAGAAGGTCACCTACGTCGAGCCGATTGCCGTCGGCAAGCGGATTCGCGACCTGCACCAGACGCCGACCGGCAAGATCCTGCTGTGGACAGACGACGCCGCGGTCGTGGTCTTGACCAGGCGGCGCGGCGCTCCCACCGGCGCCGCGGTGTTTACCCAATGCCGGCGCTGCCACGAGGCGGGTGGCGGCGGCAGCGCGATGGCGCCGAACCTGGCCGGCATCATCGGCCGGCCTGTAGCCGCGCTGCCCGGTTACGAATACTCCGCGGCGCTCAAGGCCGTGAAGGGCGCCTGGACCGAGGAGCGGCTGCAGGCCTTCATCGCCGACCCGCAGGTTTTTGCACCGGGCACCACGATGGCGGTGGCAGGCGTCGCGGGCGCCGCGGACCGTGCCGCGCTGCTCGAATACCTGCGCACCTACAGCCCCTGAACGAAAACACCCGGCGCGAGGCCGGGTGTCAGGGGCGGGCGTGTGAAGGTCAGGCGCTGAGCTGGGTGATTTCCACCGCCGCGATGCGCGCGCCTTCCTCCGCCTTTTGCTGGAACTCGATCACCTTGTCGAAGTTCATGTAGCGATAGATGTCGTCCGCCATGGAGTCGATGTTGCGGGCGTACTCCAGGTACTCCTGCGGCGTCGGGAGCCTGCCGAGCACCGCACCGACCGCGGCGAGTTCCGCCGAGGTCAGGTAGACGTTGGCGCCGTCGCCGAGGCGGTTGGGGAAGTTCCGCGTCGAGGTCGAGAGGACCGTGGAGTTGGCCGCCACGCGCGCCTGGTTGCCCATGCACAGCGAACAGCCCGGCATCTCGGTACGCGCGCCCGCGCGGCCGAAGATGTTGTAGTAGCCTTCCTCCATGAGCTGGTGCTCGTCCATCCGCGTGGGAGGCACGATCCACATGCGCGTGGAGATGCCGCCCTTGTGCTGTTCCAGCAGTTTGCCGGCGGCGCGGAAGTGGCCGATGTTGGTCATGCAGGAGCCGATGAACACCTCGTCCACCTTGTCGCCTGCGACCTGCGACAGCAGGCGCGCGTCGTCCGGGTCGTTGGGCGCGCAGACCACGGGTTCGGTGACGTCCGCCAGGTCGATCTCGATGACCGCAGCGTACTCCGCATCCGGGTCGGCGCGCATCAGGCTCGGGTTTTTCAGCCACTCCTCCATGTTGCGAGCGCGGCGTTCCAGCGTGCGCGCGTCGCCGTAGCCCTCGGCGATCATGGAGCGCAGCAGCACGATGTTGGAATTGAGGTACTCGATGACCGACGCCTCGGAGAGGTCGATGGTACAGCCGGCTGCGGAGCGCTCGGCGGAGGCATCCGACAGCTCGAACGCCTGTTCCACGGTCAGGTCGGGCAAACCCTCGATCTCGAGGATGCGGCCGGAGAAGATATTCTTCTTGCCCTTCTTCTCCACCGTCAGCAGGCCCTGCTGGATGGCGTAGTAGGGGATCGCGTGCACGAGGTCGCGCAGGGTGATGCCGGGCTGCATCTTGCCGCTGAAGCGCACCAGCACCGACTCCGGCATATCCAGCGGCATGACGCCGGTCGCCGCGGCAAAGGCCACGAGGCCGGAGCCCGCGGGAAAGGAGATGCCCATCGGGAAGCGTGTGTGCGAGTCGCCGCCGGTGCCCACGGTGTCGGGCAGCAACATGCGGTTCAGCCAGGAATGGATGATGCCGTCGCCCGGGCGCAGCGAGACGCCGCCCCGCGTCATGATGAAGTCGGGCAGGGTGTGCTGCGTGTCGATATCCACCGGCTTGGGGTAGGCGGCGGTGTGGCAGAAGGACTGCATCGTCAGGTCCGCGGAGAAGCCGAGGCACGCGAGGTCCTTGAGTTCGTCGCGGGTCATCGGGCCGGTGGTGTCCTGTGAACCCACGGTGGTCATCCGGGGCTCGCAGTAGGTGCCGGGGCGGATGCCGTCCACGCCGCAGGCCTTGCCGACCATCTTCTGCGCCAGCGTGTAGCCCTTGCCGGTGTCTTGCGGTTGCTCCGGTGTGCGGAACAGGTCGGATACGGGCAGGCCCAGCGCCTCCCGCGCGCGGGCGGTGAGGCCGCGGCCAATGATCAGGTTGATGCGGCCGCCGGCGCGCACCTCGTCGAGCAGTACGTCGGACTTGAGTTCAAACTCGCTGAGGAGTTCACCGGACTCCGAGAGGATCTTGCCCTCGTAGGGGCGAATCTCGATCACGTCGCCCATATTGATGTCGTCCACCGGAGCCTCGAAAACCAGGGCCCCGGCATCTTCCATCGTGTTGTAAAAGATCGGGGCGACCTTGCCGCCGATGCAGATGCCGCCGCCGCGCTTGTTCGGCACGCCGTCGATGTCGTCGCCGAAGAACCACAGCACGGAGTTGGTGGCGGACTTGCGCGAGGAGCCGGTGCCGACCACGTCGCCCACGAAGGCCACGGGCAGGCCCTTGGCCTTGATGTCCTCGACCTGCTGCATCGGGCCGCGCACGCCGTGCTCTTCCGGCTCGAGGCCGTCGCGGGTCATCTTGTACATCGCCAGCGCGTGCAGCGGGATATCCGGGCGCGACCAGGCGTCGGGAGCTGGGGAGAGGTCGTCAGTGTTGGTCTCGCCGGTCACCTTGAACACGGCAACCTTGATGGACTCGGGCACCTCGGGCTCGTCGGTGAACCACTCGCCGTCGGCCCAGGACTGCAGCACCGCCTTTGCGTTGGCGTTGCCGCCCTCGGCCAGCTCCGCCACGTCGTGGAACGCCTCGAACATGAGCAGTGTGTGCTTCAGCTCGGCGGCCGCCGCCTCGCCCAGTTCCGCGTCGGCCAGCAGCCCGACCAGCGTCTCGATGTTGTAACCGCCGTGCATGTTGCCCAGCAGCTTGACGGCCGCGGCGCGGTCGATGAGCGGGCACTCCGCCTCGCCCTTGGCGATCGCCGACAGGAAGCCCGCCTTGACGTAGGCCGCCTCGTCCACGCCCGGCGGCACGCGTTCACTGATCAGTTGCAGCAGGAAGTCTTCCTCCCCCGCCGGCGGGTTCTTGAGCAGTTCGATCAGGCCGGCCACCTGCTCGGGACTCAAGGGCTTCGGGGGAATATTGTCCGCGGCCCTTTCGGCCACGTGTTCGCGATACGCTTCAAGCACGGGAAAACTCCTGTAAACGGGCGGCAGGGGGCCGCAGGAGCACTGCGGTGGTGCCGTCGCAAATGGTGTTGGAAACGGCGCGAAGTATAGCTCACGGCCGAAATAAGATAAACGAATCAGGGGCTTATATCGTGCATTCACTCGGGTGATAATTTAGACTCTCGCCCTCAAGAACCCGCCCGGATCCTGTCATACGCAATGCTCGACCAGACCGTCAAAACCCCGTGTATCGGTGTCTGCTCGACGGGTATCGGGGACAGCGTCTGTCGCGGTTGCAAGCGCTTCAGCCACGAGGTGATTCACTGGAACAGCTACACGCAGGTGCAGAAGCGCATCATCGACGAGCGCCTGTCCGGGTTCCTGTCGCAGTGCGTGAGCAACAAGCTGGTCGTGACCGACAGCGCGCTGCTTAACTGGCAGCTGCGGGTCCAGAACATCCGGTTCAACGAGCGCCACGACGAATACTGCTGGGTCTTCAGCCTGCTCAAGGCCGGCGCCGGGCAGATCGATGAGCCGCGCGACTACGGGTTCGAGGTCGACCTGCGCTACCGCGAACTGCCGTTGCCCGAGTTGCGGGAGCGTATCGACAGGGAGTTCTACATCCTCTCCGAGGCCCAC
>JAUIEP010000216.1 GCA_030428835.1 Gammaproteobacteria bacterium
AACCGGCACGCTGTTAACGGCGAGGGCGATGTCGCGGTAGTCGGTCTCCGCGCAGGTGGCCATCACGCGCTTGAGCAGGGCGTAGGGGGTGTCCCTGTCACCCATGATCACGATGGGGCGGCCGTTGGGGTCTGCTTTCCCCCGCGCCGCGGTGTTGCCTACGAGAGCCGCGGCGGTAGGGAGACGGCCCGCGTCGCCATCCTGGAACGTCGCCGCGCGGGTCAGCGCCGCCGCCAGTTCGGGCAGCGGTTCACCGTTGTCCTCCAGCGAGTCGACCACGCTGGCCACCGGGCGGTCCTCCAGCAATATGTGTTCGCCGGTCACCTTGATCACCAGCGTGGCCTTCGGCCGCTCCTCGCTCACCGAGTCGGGCAGGGCCACGGCCTTGTCGGCCTGCAGCACTTCCACGTCGCCGTTGTTCACGATGAGGAACAGCACGAGGATCGTGAAGATGTCCATCAGCGCCACCAGGTTGAGCCGGGCGGGCCTGTTCATGCGGCGGTGGTTGCGCGCCATGCGGCGCGCGCGGCTGCGGGTACTCATCCCTTGCTCCCTCGCGGACTGGCCGGCGCATCGCCGAAGGCGATATCGGGGAAGAGGGCGGCGTCCACCTCGCTTGCCGCCACCAGCGCCTTGAAGGAGCGCACGGTGTCCATCGCGCGGATGATGGTCTGGTAGTCCACGTTGGGTTCCGCGAGGATGGTGATGGCGCGCTGCTCGCGGCCCTGTTCGCGCAGTTGCCGCTTCACTTCCTGCAGCACCAGGCTGAGCAACGCGAAGTCGTGCTCGCCCTCGTCTGTCTTCGGGATGCGCTTGAGCAGCACGCCGCGCGGGTAGTCCACGCGCATGCCGTCGTCGCGCAGCACCAGTTCCACGGCCCTCGCGTTGTCGTCGCTCAAGTCGCCCGGCTCGATGGGGGGCAGCACCACCCCGAGCACGGTGATGCGCGAGAACACCATGCCGAGCAGCAGTATCGGTACCAGCACGATCATGAGGTTCATGAACGCGGTGATGTCCAACTCGGCTTCTTCGTGCCGACGGCGGCGCAGGTGTCGCATCGTGGTTACGCCGCGCGCAGTTGCCTGGCGTCGTTCGCCAGCACGTTGAGCACTTTCACGCTCGCCATCTCGAAGCTGTCCACGATCTCGGTGGTCTTGGTCTGCAGCACGGCGTGCAACAGCAGCAGCGGGATGGCGGAGATCAGGCCGAAGGCGGTCGTGTTCATCGCCACGGAGATGGAGCTGGACAGCAGGCTGGCCTTCTCGGTCGGCGCCGCGTCGGCCACCGCGCTGAACGCGGCGATGAGGCCCACGATGGTGCCCAGCAGGCCGAGCAGCGTGGCCACGTTGGCCAGCGTGGCGAGGTACTGCGTGCGCTTCTCCAGCCGCGGTAAGGCCTCCATCACGCCCTCTTCCATGGCGGTCTCGATGTCGTCCCTGCGGTTGCTGCCGTGAAAGCGCGCGAGGCCCGCGGCGATGATGCGGTACATGGGCACCTTGCTGTCCTGGCCCGCGTTCATCACGGGCGCGTAGTCCTGCTTCTGCAGGTGTTTCATCGCCGTTCTGAAGGCCATGCTGTTGCGCAGGCGCGCGTTGGTCAGCACCAGCCAGCGTTCCAGCGCGATGGCGAGGCCCAGTGCCAGCACCACGGCGATGGGATACATGAAGGGGCCGCCGCTCTGGAAGAAGCGGACGACGGTGTCGAACATGTCCATGGTCTTGTACTCCTGTCTGCGTAGAAAACTGTTCAGTCGTTGTCGGATTGCCCTGCTGCGACCGCGGCCTCGCGCCGTTCCTCACGCCAGGCGAGCCCGCGCAGGAACTCGTCGCGGTCCAGCGGTGTAAACAGGTCCTCGGCGATGCCGTTGTGCAGTGCGAAGTCGAACTCGGCGGCATCCGGTTGCTGCCACGGCACGATGTACATCACCCGCGGCTGCTCCTGGTTGCCGCTCACGGTGCTCCGCAGCGCCACGTTCGCCTCCTGGGCGATGGCGTGGCCTGCGACATGGACGGTGAGCAGCAGTGTCACAGCGGGTAACGCGCGCATCACTGGCCCCCCTGTGCGAGGCTGAGCTCCTGCCGCTCCAGGTCCTTGATCCAGCCCAGCACGGTGCGGTCCTCGCCGCCGGTGAGGAACTGGTACTCGGTGTAGTGGTACAGCGCCCGGCCCGGCTTGCCGAGGTACAGGTCGTAGAGAATGCCGAGGTTCAGGTGGGTCATCGCCGCGTGTTCGTCTTCACCCAGCGCCTCGAGGTAGGTGGCGGCGGCCCTGTCGAAGTCGCCGGCCTCGCGGTAGCGGATGCCTTCCTGGTTCAGCCTGACCACGCGGCGCGACACGTCCGGCGTGCCCTCGGGCAGCTGGTCCGGCAGCGCCTTCTCCACCTTGCGATAGCGCGCGGGCAGCAGGGTGGCGAGGCTCGTCAGGCTGTTTTGTATCCACTCGTCGAACAGGCCCTCGCGCACCCGGCGCGCGTTGCCCTCGTGAATCGCGATGGCCTGTTCCTCGAAGGGGTAGGCCTGTTCTTCCAGCATGATGTCGTACTGCTCGCGCGCCAGTGCATCCAGCTCCGCCGGGCGTGGCGAGTTCAGCAGCGCGCGCGAGAGATGCTGGTACACCTCGGCGAGGCGGTAGGTGCAACCGGTCACGAACTGTTCCACCGCGTAGTCGGTGCAGCGCTCGTAGGCCTTGAGCGCCACCTGCATGGCGGCGGTCTTCTGCGGCAGTGTCTTCTCCAGGGGCAGGGCCAGGCGGATGGACTGGAACCGGTCGTCGGCGTGTTCGGCCAGCACGCTCGCGCTCTGCGCGGCGAGGAAGTACGTGCGGCCCGTCGGCTCCAGTGCCGCGTCGTGGCGCGCCATGATCCTGCTCAGCCAGTAGTGGCGCTTGTCGGTCTCGCCCGTGGCCGTGTACAGCTCGTTCAGGCGCTGCATGGCCTCGATATTCTCGATGAGCGGCTCGGGGTAGTTGTGTGCGTAGTCGCGGTAGCGCGCGATGGCGTTGGCGCTGTCCCTGGCGCGGTCGTAGTACTGCGCCGCCGCGAGCAGAGACTCGCGGTCTTCCAGTTCGCTGTTGGTGGCGCGCAGTGCGTCGAGTTCGCGCGCGGCGTCGCCCCACAGTGCCTGTTGTTCATAGTTGCCGAGCAGCAGCGGGCCTACCTGCGCGGAGAGCGCGTGGTGCGGGTAGCGCAGGCGGAAGTCGACGAGCAGGGCGTTGGCCTCGTCCCACTGGGCGGTGGCGGAGAGCGCCGCGGCGGCGTCGAACTGGGCATTCAGGCTCACGCTGCTCTCCGGCGCGTCCATCAGCACGCGCTTGAAGTGCTCGGCCGCCGCGCGATCGTCGCCGTCCGCGCGTGCCTCTTCGCCCTGGTAGTAGATGGCGGCGGCCAGGCGCTCCACGGTGTCGGCGCGCCGCTCGTCTGTTTGCGGCATTACGCCCAGCACCTCGCGGTAGGCCCACTCGGCGTCGACGAACTGGTCGAGCGCGGTGTAACCGTGGCCGCTGGCGAGCCAGGCGGGTATCAGCAGGTCCTGGCTGACGTCGGGTGCCAGCGCCGTGAGCCGGTTGGCGGCGGCGATGGCGGCGGGGTAGTCCGCCAGCGCCAGCAGGGCGCCGGCGGCGTGGCCGAGCACCGGGGCGGCCCGCGCGTCGCCTGCGAAGTGGTCGAAGAAGCGCAGCTCGGCGTCGATGCGCAGGCGTTCCAGCCGGCCGTCGGGTTGTGGTGCTTCCAGCAGTTTCTCGTAGGCGAGGATGGCGGTGTAGGCCGCGTCCGCCGCGCGCTGCGACTCGCCGTGCACGTAGGCGACCCAGTCGTAGGCGGCGATCGCATCAACGTAGTCGCCGGCCTCATACAGGCTTTCGCCCAGCAGGAAGCCGAGCCGCGCGACAGCGCCGTCCTCGGGGAAGCTGTCGAGGTAGAGCTGGTAGTAAGTGGCTGCGGTGCGGAATGCGTCCCGCGCCGTGCCTTGTTGTGCGTCGTCGGCCTGGGCGAGGGCGTGGTGGTGGGTGGCCAGCTCCTCGATGTAGGTCTTGAGGTGTTCGGCCATGGCCGCGCGGGCGGTGGCGTCGCTGGCCTGCCAGTAGTCGCCCTGCACGCCGAAGTGGGCCACGTAGTCGGCCTTGGCCGAGACGACCTGCGCGGTGAAGCCGCCGGCGGTGTACGCCTCGATGGTGCGCCGGGCGAAGTGGTGAGCCTTGCGTGAGTTCGGGTGTCGGCGGGTGAAGGCGTGGAAGGTCCCGGCGCTGTCAGTGTAGCGCTCCTGGGTCAGGTAGAGGGAGCCGAGGGCGTCGTAGAGCAGGTGTTCGTAGGGGCGTTCGCCCAGGGTGTCGTAGGCGGCTGCGATGGCGGGGGTGCCGCCTTGTTTGTCGAAGGTTATGGCGAGGATGCGGAGGCTGTCCTGTACGAGTTCCTGTTCGGCTCGGGTCAATTCGGACGGTTCGGCCATATTACGCTCTAAGCATTCTGGCTGAGCTACCGCTTCGACGTTTGCGCTTTGCTCGAGGCCGGTCACTGGATTCCGATACGTCGGACCGCCGCCTTCGCGGGAATGACGGCATGGGGCGTAGCCTATTCCCTCTGGAGCTGACGCCAATTGATCTGACCTGCTCGCCACTTGGCTTGCATTGCCCGCCAGCAGGAGCTGGTCCAGACTTTCTGTGAACGAGGCCACCGCGCCGTTGAGGTGTTCGCGCTTGAAGCGCGACCAGCCCTGCATGTAGAGGGCGCGGGTGTAGTAGGGGGTGGTGTTGCCGTAGTCCACTACCTGCGTGTAGAGCATCTGTGCGTTGTTGTAGTCCGTGTCAACGAAGCTGCGTTCCGCGCGGCGGAAGTACGCTTCGGGGAGGTAGGGCGAGTCCGGTGCGCGATCGGCGAGTTCTGCCAGCAGCGCCTGCGATTTCTCGGGCCGGCCGTCGAGGTCGTAGGCCTTGCTGAGCTGGTAGAGGGTGCGGTCTGCGGTTTCGTGTTCCGCGTCTTCCTCGAGCAGGCTCTCGTAGGCTGTGATGGCCGCGCTGAAATCGGCCTCGTCCTCGCTGCCCGCGAGTTGCTCCTCCGCGCCCAGCATCTCGATGTCCGCCAGGCGGTGGCTCACGCGGTAGCGGGTGTCGCTGTCGGCCTGTTCCGGCAGCGCGTCGCGGTACAGCTCCGCCAGTTCGCCCAGCGTTACCTCGGGCGGCGCGCCCACGTCGGATGGCAGTGCGACCGGCTGCAGGTCCGCCAGCGTGGGCGGGGGTGTCTCGCCAAACGGGTTGAGGGAACCGCAGGCACTTAGAAGGACCGCGGGAACCAGGCTGGCCACTCGCCGCCGGCGCAATCGACGCCGCAAGTTTGCATACCGATTGCTGGATGCGCCGCGCTGGGAGGTCATCGGACAGTCCCCCGGTCGTGCAGTTGCGCGATCGCCAGGCGGCTCTGGCCCAGCGCGCGGCGCAGTTGCCCGGACTGCCGCTCGAGTTCGGCGATGGCGGTGTCGCGCACGCGTGACTCGGCCATGGCGAGGGTTACCTGGACCGCGGCCGCTTCGGCGTCGACCTGCTCGACTAGTGCCGCGATACGTGGCGAGAAGTCAGAGATCGTGTGAGTGGCGGCGGCTTCATCTACCCGTGCCAGTGCGGCAGACGATTCCACGACGAGTTCATCCAGCGCCGCTAACGCCTTGCGCGCCTCCCAGGCCCGCGCCGGGTATTGCTCGCTGTCCTCGAAAATCAACAAACCATGGTAGAGG
>JAUIEP010000217.1 GCA_030428835.1 Gammaproteobacteria bacterium
CTGCGCCTTGCCCGCGCCGAGGCTGCTGAACGTCGGCGCCGTGACCTGGAACTCCGCCGCGAAGTCGAGGTTCGCCATGTCGCGGTCGAGCGTGATGAGGACAGGCCGGTCAATGGTGAGATACGACCCGCAGGACTCGCCGGCGTCGCAGATGAACAGGTCGTTGTCGGCATCGGAACCCGCGATGATTTCGTACTGCCCGGGCGGAATGTCGAAGAACTGGAACGGGTAGACGGCGTTGTTGCCCGACGACTGAAACTCCGCCACCGGCTCGTCCGCCACCGGATCGTAGAGCAGCACGTACAGCACGCCCACGTCTGACCCCGCACCGGAGCCGCCCACGGATACCAGCGCGACGATAACGACCTCGTTCACGCTGGACTGTGCATTGATCTGCGCGCTGTAGATGCCGTTGGGCAAGGTCGCGCGGTCCACGTTGACCTCGTACTCGCCCAGGCCCGCGCCGTCGACATCCAGCGGCGTCACGCTGAGCCAGGGCTCGGAGGTCGTGATGTTCGTCACGGCGAGCTCGCCCTTGCCGCGGTTGCGCAGGCCGACCTGCAGCGACTCACCCGCCACCCCGAAGTTCAGGCTGTTGCTGGACGCAACGAGCCGCGGATCGTCCAGCGGAGAACTGCCGGCCGCCTCGGCGGCGGCGATGACCGCGAGCTGCGCGTTGATCAGCCCATGGCCGTAGAAATCGTCCCTGCCCGACGGCCCGAGGTCATCCGTCAGGCGGCCCTGTTCCAGCAGTACATCGACCTCGTCGGGTGTGAGTGCCGGGTTGACGCTCTTCATGAGTGCCAGCACGCCGGCGACATGCGGTGTCGCCATGGAGGTGCCGTTCAGGAAGCGATACACGAAGTTGACGCGATTGCCGTTGCGCGAGCCGTCGGTGCTGAGCACGCCGTCGGGGTAGCCGTCGCCGTTGAAGTCCTGGCGGGTATCCCCCCCCGGCGCCGCCACGTCCACCCTGGAGCCGGTATTGGAGTAGGAGGTCAGGCGCCGCTGCCCGTCCACCGCGCTCACGGAGATCACGCCGTTGTAGGACGCGGGGTAACCGAGGTCGGTCGTCGCCTCGTTGCCGGCCGCGGCTACCACCAGGATGCCCGCCTGGCGCACCTGGTTGTACAGTTGCTGCGACGCCTCGCTGAAGCCGGGGCCGCCCAGGCTCATGTTGATCACGTCCGCGGTCTGCGCGGGTACGGTGCCCGAGTCATTGGGCAGCCCCGCCGCGTAGCGCACCGCCTGTTCCACGTCGTAGCTGGTGCCGCCGCCGTCGATACCCAGGGCGCGCAGCGGCATGCCCCGGCTCGTAAAGGCCGAGCCGACCACGCCGATCTGGTTGTTGCCGCGGGCGACCACGGTGCCGAGCACGTGCGTGCCGTGGTAGGCCTCGGACCCCGGGTTGGCCTGGTCACCCGGGTCTTCCGGGTTGGCGTCGAGGCCGTTGCCGTCACCCGCGTTCGCGGGATCGCTGATGAAGTCGTAACCCTGTACGAGCTGCCCGGCGAGATCCGGGTGACCGGACAGGATGCCGGTATCGATGACCGCGACGATCACGTTGGGGTCGCCCGTGGTGGTGTCCCAGGCGTCGGGAAGCCCGATCAGCGGGTAGTGCCACTGGACGGGGTACGCTTCGTCATTCGGCGTGGCCTGTGCGCGGACGATGTAATTGGGTGCCGCGTAGCGCACCGCCGGATCCCGGCGCAGCGCCTTGATGGTCTGCAGGGTTTCCCAGCGCGCGCGCAGGTCGGGGTCGGTGATCTCGTCCCTGATCGCGGCCATGCGACCCAGCCGGGCGCTGGCCAGCACCGGGGCGTCGTCGCGGCGCATGCTCATGCGCCGGTCGCGGCCCGGGCCGCCGGCGCGCTGCGTCAGGCCCATGCGCTGCTCCAGTGCGGCGCGAGCCGTGCCCGCACTGTTTGCCGCCAGTGTGTCCTCGTAGGTTACGACTGCTTCGTAGGGCACGAATTCGGCGCGCGCGGCAACGGTTTCCGTCACGTTCGGCGCGCCGATGGCGAGAATGTAGTTGGTGGCGCCGAAGAAAATGGCGGCGCGCACGATGTACCTGCCGTCCGCCTCGACCGTGATGATCTCCACGTCGTCGGTGTCCAGCGAGAAGTCGAGGAGTGAGCCGTTCTCGTCGTAGAGGTACAGGTCCGCGTCGGCGTCCTCGAAGTCCGCGACCAGCATGGTGATGCGTTGCCCCGCCAGGAGATCGACGACGAAAAAGTCGTCGAGGTCGCCCGGCCCGCGCGAGCGTCCCGTTGCGCCAGTGCCCGCCTGGTTGATGTAGCCGCCCAGGGTGACAGGATTGCCGATGGCCTGCGCCGTCGCCGCGGTATCGTTGGCCAGCACCACGCGGGTGGGGTCGTTGGTGTCGCTGTCGACGGCCTGGCTATCGGATGCGGTGATCGTGCCGGTGAGCTGGAAATTCTCGACCGGGGGCGGTGTTGGCGGCTCGGGCTCGCTGGGCGTGTCACTGCCACCACCGCCGCCGCCTCCCCCGCAGGCGGCCAGCGCCAGCGCGGTGAACAGCGCGAGGAGGCGTGTGTATCGCTTGATTCGCATAAGCCTTGTCCTTAGCCGCGTACGTTCGGGGATACCGTGAAGATAGCAGAACTTGGGGGTCGCGGTACCGGCCTTTGGGCGGCATTAATACCCCGCGGCCCGCCCGTTAGCCGAGGTAGCGGCGAATCGCCAGGTAGTCCTTGAGGATCTGCTCCGGTTCGAAATCCGGCATGTCCGGCGTCGCCGTGTCGGGTTCGAAGATGGCCTGCAGCCTGCCGTCGGGGTTGATGAGAAACAGCGTCACGCCGTGGCTGACCTGGTAGTCGTTAGGATCCCCCGCCGCGTCGGGCGAGAGGTTGGGAATGAGCTGCGCCACGATACCCAGGCTCTGCTCGAAGGGCAGGTGCGGGTTGGCGGCATCGTCGACGTGGGTCAGTCCGACATAGTCCGGGTGGAAGTAGGGCACGTAGGAGGCAAGTTGCGCCACCGTGTCGCGACGGTGATCGACGCTGTAGAACAGGACCTGCAGGTCGTCGTGCCCGCGCTGCTCGAGTTGCCGGCTGACGTCGGCGAGCCGCGACAGCGTGGTCGGGCAGATATCGGGGCAGGTGGTGAATCCGTAGGACACCAGGTGCCAGCTACCGCGCAGGTCGGTGTTGGTGAACGGCTCGTTGTGATGGTCGAGCAGGCTGAACGGGGCGATGTCACGCGCGTCACTCAGCAGCACGCCCTGGATGAGCGGCGGCGCCGCGGCGCGGTTGTTGTAGAGCAGGAAGGCCGCGAGGAGAATCGTGAGGTTCGCGAGCGTGAAGCCCGCGAGCATGCGCGCGCGAGGAGACAACTGTTTACCGCCGTGTTACCTGTCGAAATAAAACAACCTGTTGAGGAATGTATAGTCACCCTCGATCGCCATCAGGGTAATGAGCACCGCGATGGCGACCGGCGGGCCGAACAACAGCCATTTCAGCGACAGTCGCTCCCACGTCACGTGCATGAAAATAGCGATGATGTAGCCCGCCTTCAGGAACATGAACAACAGGATAAGCGACCAGCGCGTGTAGCCCTCGAGATGGAAATAGTCCACGAGGTAGGAAAAGGTGCTGAGCACGAACAGCAGTACCCATATCTTCAGGTAGATACCGATGGGATGTTGCTGGCCTACGGCTTCACTCATAGTTGTACCTCACCAAAGATAGAAAAACGCGAAGATGAAGACCCAGACCAGGTCCACGAAGTGCCAGTACAGCCCGGCGATCTCGACAATCTCGAGATTCTTGCCGTCGTAGTAACCGGTCCCCACGCGCCGCGCTACCCAGAGCAGGTAGATCACACCCGCCGATACGTGCAGGCCGTGGAAACCGGTGATCATGAAGAACGCGGAGCCGAACTGCGCGGCCCCGAACGGGTTGCCCCAGGGCCGCACCCCCTCGTGGATGAGTTTGCTCCACTCGAACGCCTGCATGCCGACGAAGGAGGCGCCGAGCAGGGCGGTCGCGATAATAAGCTTGACTGTCGTGGACTTGTCACCGCGGTAGGCGTAGTTCACCGCCATTGCCATGGTGCCGCTGGAGGTGATCAGGACGAACGTCATGATGGCAATCAGGATCAGCGGCAGGTACACCCCGCCGATGGTGAGCGCAAACACCTCGCTGGGAAATGGCCACTGGTCGGTGGCCGACATCCGTACCTTCATATAGCTCGTCAGGAAGATACTGAAAATAAAGGTATCCGAGAGCAGGAAGATCCACATCATCAACTTGCCCCAGGGCATGTCGAAGGCCTGCTTGTCGGCCGCCCAGTCGGAAACCACGCCGGCGACGCCGGGCTGGTCGTAAGTGCTGCTCTTGTCCGTCTGTATTGTCATCGTCGAGGGCTCTTCAGAATCCGCACAGTGCCGCGAGTGTATTAATGGTTTCCGGCTCACTGGACAGCAGTGCGAACAGCACCAGCCAGACGCCGAACAGGAAATGCCAGTAGGTCGTACACAGTTTCAGGGGTGCGCTCAGTGTCTGGGGCTCATCGTCATACCAGACGCGGAATATCACGTTCGACAACACGATCATGCCGCCGACAAGGTGCAGCCCGTGCACCGCCGTCAACAGGTAGAAGTAGCTGTTGGCGGGGTTGGAATTGACATAGAAGCCCATCGACTGGAGGTGCAGCCAGAGGTCGAACTGGGCGAGCAGGAATGCGATGGTAAAGAACACGCCGAAGCTGATGCCGGTCACGGCGAGGTTGAGCCGCTGGCTGCGCGTGCCTATGAGGCCGAAGTGCATGGCGCAACTGGCAAGCGCCAGCAGGGCCGTGTTGAACCACAGGCGCGAGGGGTCACTGAAGGGCTGCCATGGCGCGCCGGCGAGCGCCTGGAAATCCGGGTACTGGGAGCGCGACAGGAAGGTGATGATGAACAGGAAGAACAATACGCCCACGATCGCGAGGATGAAACGCAGCGCGACCTGCGCGGCGGCTGAGGGGTCCGGAGCATGCTCCAGCGCGGCGGCATTACCGGCTATCGCGGGATCCTGCAGCCAGGGCTTCTCCCCGAGCGTCTTGAAGATACCCATATCCTGCGCCCTCCCTCGTCAGTGACCTTCGGTCTGTTCGTTTTCGCCCACCGGCTGGTTCTGCGGCAGGAAGTCCGCGTCGGCACCCGGCACGCTGTAGTCATACGCCCAGCGGTAGACCCGGGGCAGTTCCGGCCCCCAGTTGCCGTGGTGCGGCGGCACGTCCGGCGTCTGCCACTCCAGGCTCGCGGCGCCCCAGGGATTGCGCTCGCACTTGGGCCCGCGCAGGCTGGAGATCATGTTCCAGATAAAGAACAGCTGCGCGAAGCCGACGATGAGCGCCGACACGGTAATGCCTGCGTTCAGTGTCTGGGCTGACTCCGGGATGAAGTCCGTGGTCCCCATCGCGAAGTAGCGCCGCGGTACGCCGAGGAAGCCGAGGTAGTGCATCGGCAGGTAAATCGCGTACGTGCCCAGGAACGTGAACCAGAAGTGCAGGAGACCGAGCGTCTGGTTGAACATGCGCCCGGTCATCAGCGGGTACCAGTGGTAGATCGCCGCGAACAGCACCATGATCGGCGACACGCCCATCACCATGTGGAAGTGCGCCACGACGAAATA
>JAUIEP010000218.1 GCA_030428835.1 Gammaproteobacteria bacterium
GCTTTTTTGTTTGCGCGATGGGGGCGGGCCGCCGCCCGCCTGGCCCCCTCAGACCGCCCGGTTCGCGCCGGTGGGCGGCGGCCGCAGGAGCAGCGTGACCGGGATCATCGCCAGCGACGCCAGCATGATGAGGTGGAAGTTGTCGAGGAACGCGAGGAACGTCGCCTGTTTCTCGATCAGCCCGTTGAGCATCGCCACGCCGTATTCCGGCGAGACCGCCCTGGCCGTGCCGGCGATGCCGGGCAGGTTCTGCAGGTCGCTGAAGTTGATGTGTTCCACCAGTTCCGCGCGGCGCATCTGTGAGTTGACGGCGAGTTGCGCCACGACGATCGACAGGCCGAAACTGCCGCCGAGGTTGCGGATCAAGCCGAAGAGCGCGGCCGCCTCGTTGCGCAGGTGGGCGGGCAGGGTGGAGTAGGCCATCGTCGCCAGCGGCACCATGACGAGGCCCAGGCCGAGCCCCTGCAGCAGCCCCGAAGTGACGACTTCCCAGGGCGAGATCTGCGGTGTGAAATGCGACATCTGCCACAGGGCGAGCCCGGACAGGGCGAAGCCGAGGCTCACCAGCGCGCGCAGGTCCATGCGCTCGGCCAGGTAGCCCGTGAGGAACATGCTGATCATGGTGCCTATGCCCCGCGGCGCGAGCACTTCGCCCACGAGGTCCACCGGGTAGCCCAGCAGGCCCTCCAGGAACGGCGGCAGGAGCGCCATGGTCGCGAGCATGAGCGCGCCCAGCAGGAACATGACGACCAGGCCGGCGCTGTAATTCAGGTCACGAAACAGGGCGGTGTTGATGAAGGGCCGCGGCGTCGTCAGCATGTGCACCACCGCGAGGTACAGGAACAGGCCCGCAAGCACCGCCTCGGCGACAATCTCCGCGGAATCGAACCAGTCCCGTGTCTGGCCCCGGTCCAGCATCAGTTGCAGCGATACCAGTGCGATGCTGAGGTAGATGAAGCCCGTCCAGTCGAAGCGTGTTGCGCCCTGCCGGTCGGTTTCGTCCAGGAACAGGCGCAGCCCGATGAGCGTCAGGATGCCGACCGGTAGGTTGACGAAGAACACCCAGCGCCAGCCCAGGGTCTCGGTCAGGTAGCCACCCAGGGTCGGGCCCAGGATCGGCCCCACCATGATGCCGACTCCCCAGATCGCCATCGCGCGCGCATACTTGTGCGGCGGGTAGGCGTCCAGTAGCGCGGCCTGTGACATCGGCACCAGCGCCGCGCCGCACGCCCCCTGCAACAGGCGAAACAGTACCAGTTCCTCGATGGAGGTCGCGATGCCGCACAGCGCGGACGCGAGCGTGAAGCCTGCCACGGACAACAGGAACAGCCTGCGTCTGCCGAAGCGGTTGGCGATGAAGCCGGCGGGCGCCGTCATGATGGCCGAGGCGATGATGTAGGAGGTGAGCACCCATGCCGCCTGTTCGGTGGTGGCGGACATCGAACCCTGGATCTGCGGCAGCGCGACATTCGCGATGGTGGTGTCCACCGTCTGCATCATCGTCGCCAGCATGGTACTGACGGTGGCGAGCGTCCGGCGTGAGCTCCCGCGCGTGCTGTGCGTGCCCGCTGTCATCAATGATGACTGCCGGCTACCTGCCCGGGCGGCGCGCCGCCTGCCTGCTTCTGCACCAGGTTCTCACCGTCGTCCTGCGCCGCGCCGGCTTTGGTATCGACTTTCACGAGCGCGCTCATGCCGGCGCGCAGTTGCGGCTGCTCCGTATTGAGCTGCAGGGCGATGCGCACCGGTATGCGCTGCACCACCTTGACCCAGTTACCCGTGGCGTTTTGTGGCGGCAGCAGCGCGAACTCCGCGCCGGAGGCCTGGCCGATGCTCTCCACCTGCCCGCGCCAACTCATCTGCGGGTACGAATCCACGGATACCTGCACCGGCTGCCCGACGCGCAGTTCGGTCAGTTGCGTCTCCTTGAAGTTGGCCTCGATCCAGAACTGCTGGTTGTCGACGACGCTGATAACGGGCGTGCCCGCCACCACGTACTGCCCCGGTTGCGGGACCTTGCTGGCAATGCCGGCATAGGGTGCAATCACGCGGGTGTGTTCGAGGTCCAGCTCGCTCTCCTTGAGCTGCGCCAGCGCGGTGCGATAGCGCGGGTGCGCCTCCACGGGGTCATCCGGCGCACCGCCCAGGCTTGCCAGTATCCGCGCCAGGTCCTCCTCGAGACTGGCGAGTCTTTTCGCGGCGCGATCCCGCTCGTGTTCGGTAGCGTCGAAACTGCCCTGGGAAAGCAGGTCGCGGTTGGCGAGCGCGGACTGCCGATCCACCTCGCGCTGGGCGAACTCGGTGTCGCTCCGGGCGAGCTGCAGCTCCGCCAGTTTCTGCCGGTAAGTAGCCTGCAGCGCGCGGATTTCAGTGGCGACCTCGGCCATGTGTGAGCGGGCCTTGTCGCGCGCGATCACGAAGGTGGCGTCATCGATGGTGAACAGCAGGTCGCCCGCCGCCACCGGCTGGTTCTCCCTGACCGCCACCGCGGTAATGACACCGCTGACCTGGGCGCTGATCGCGACCTTGTTGGTCTTGATATAGGCGTTGTCCGTGCTGACGAAGCGGCCGCCGGACAGGTAGTACCAACCGCCGAAGGCCACGAGCAGCAGGGGCCCCGCCCACAGCAGCAGGGTGCGCAGGCGGGTGCCGTCGGATTGCAGCGCGGGTTCGTCGATGGGGTGTTGCTGGTTCATGGCGGTTGTCCGTTGTCGATGCCGACGCGTGTGTTTGGTCGCCACGCGTTTAGCGCATACTATGCGATTCTTCGGCAGACTGCGCGGGAATTGTAGACAGATGAAGTGGACGCACCATCACGCCAGGATCAACGGCATCGGCATGCACTACGTGGAAGAGGGCGAGGGGTTGCCGGTGGTCCTGTGCCACGGATTCCCGCACCTGTGGTTCAGCTGGCACCGGCAGATCAGCGCGCTCGCGGCACACGGCTGCCGCGTGCTCGCGCCGGACATGCGCGGCATGGGCCAGACCGATGCGCCCGCGGACCCGCGCCAGTACGATGTGGAACACATCACCGCGGACCTGCTCGGCCTGCTGGACCACGCCGGGATCGACCAGGCGGTCCTCGTCGGACTCGATTTCGGGGCGTTCGCGAATTATGACTTCGCGCTGCGCCACCCGGAGCGCGTACTCGCGGTGATCGGCCTGGAAAACCCGGCGGCGCCGCACAATCCCGCCGAACCGCCGTTGACCGAGTACCGGCGCATGGGCGAGCAGCACTTCATGCACATCGAGTACTTCCGTGTGCCACCCCGGGCGGACGAGGAACTGGCGGCGCAGACACGGCTGTTCCTGCACAAGGTCTTCCACACCCTGAGTGGCGCGGGGAACTACTTCGACGTCTTCAAGTATCCCCCCGAGGCCTCGTACATAGAAGCGATGGCGGAGGCGCCGCCACTCCCCTGGCCCTGGTTGTCCGAGCTGGAGATGGAATTTTTCGTGTCCGAGTACAGCCGCTCCGGATTCACCGGCGGCCTCAACTGGTACCGTTCCATGGATATGAAATGGGAGCAGCGCAGGCCTTTCGAGGGTGTGCAGAGCGATGTGCCGGCGTATTTCCTGGGCAGCGAGCACGACGTCGACCTGGAAGGGTTCCACGGCGATGATCCCATCAGTCTCATGCGCGCCATTTTTCCGGAGTTGCGCGAGGTGCGGATGATTCCCGACGCGGGGCACATGATGCAGCTGGAAGCGTCCGGGCAGGTGAACGCCATACTGCTCGACTACCTGGCCGATATCCGGGCACGCAGCCGGCGCTAGCGGATATTCAGTTCCAGCCCGAGCTTGCCGAGGGTGCTTTGTTCCCGCTCGAGTTCGAAGGCGGTGAGGGGGTGATCCTCCAACCAGTTCTCGGGGAAGTCGAGCGTCAGGCTGTTTTCGCTGGCCAGCACGGTAAATTCCGGCAGCTGTTCCAGTTGTTCCACGTACTTGAAGCGGGTCGCCAGGCGCAGGATGGCCAGCAGGCGGCGGAGATTGCCGGGGTCCTCCTCCTGCAGTGCCAGGATCTCCGGTAGCGGTTTGCCGCGATGGCCCAGCACCAGCAGGGCCAACTGCTCCTGCTCGTCCTGGGAGAATCCCGGCAGGTCCGCGTTGCGCAGCAGGTACGCGCCGTGCCGGTTGTGGTGCTTGTGCGCGATGGTCATGCCGATCTCGTGGCAGCGCGAGGCCCAGTGCAGCAGCTCCCACTCCGCCTTGCCAAGTTTCCAGACCTTGTGCGTGGCGGAGTAGAACATGCGCGCGCGCTGCTCGACCATGTCCGCCGTGCTGGCATCGGTAGCGTAGCGCTGGCAGAGCGCGTTTACCGTGCGTTCGCGCACGTCCTCGTGTTGCAGCCGGCCCATGAGGTCGTACAGCACGCCCTCGCGCAACGCGCCCTTGGACGTGCGCATCTGTTTGATGCCGAGTTCGTCGAACAGCGCGGAGGCGATCGCCACGCCGGGCAGGATGACCTCGCGCCGGGCGCTGGGCAGGCCCTCGACCTGGATGTCTTTCATGTGCTTGAAGTCGAGCAGCTTCGATTCGAGTTTCGCCAGGCCGTCCCGATCGATGCCGCTCTCCGCCCAGCCGTTGGTGACCAATGCCGCTTCGATGGCCTGCAGCGTGCCCGATGATCCCACACACTCTTCCCAGTGCTTGGCGCTGAAGTCGCGGCGGATATGGAACGCCTCCAGGCGCGCCTCCTTGTAGGCACGTTTGTAGTACTTGCCGCGTATTTCCTGGTCCGGAAAAAATCGGTTGCCGAAAGAAACGCAGCCCATCTGCCGGCTCTGCAGCCTGCGTGGCTCGAAACGTTCGCCGATGATGAACTCCGTGCTGCCGCCGCCGATGTCGATCACCAGGCGCGACTGTGCGTCGTCCGCCAGCGTATGCGCGACGCCGAGGTACACCAGGCGCGCTTCTTCCAGGCCGTAGATCACGTCGACGCGCGTGCCCAGGATCTCGCGTGCCGGCCGGGTGAACTCGCGGCGGTTGCGGGCCGCGCGCAGGGCGTTGGTGCCCACCACGCGCAACCTTTCCGGCTCCACACTTTCGAGCAACTGGGCGAAGCGCGACAGGCAGGCGAGGCCGCGTTCGATGGCATCGGCGGACAGAATGCCGTCCTCCAGCCCGGCGCCAAGCTGCACCTTTTCCGCGAGCGCCTCCACCGGGCGCAACTCGCCGTGCTCGATACGCGCGATCATGAGGTGAAAGGAATTCGAGCCGAGATCCACCGCACCCAGTAACGTGCCCTCGGGCAGCATGTCTGTCGTCTCGTCAGTCACGGGTCTCGTTGTCCCCCCGGGCGGGTGGCCGGTACCAGATGGGCGATGTCCAGGCGCGCTCCTGTATCTGCCAGGGCGGGTCCTGCGCGAAACAACTCGCCGGGCGCTCCGCCTCGGGCAGCGACAGGCAGTCGTAGTGACTCCAGCGGCAGCTCGGGTTCTCCAGTACACGCGCGTAGTACACGGCGCCGAGGTCCGGGTCGAACCCGGGGTCGCGCCAGGTGGCGCAGAGCTGTGCGTGGCCTGTGCCGGATACCTCGCAGGTGGCCGGGTCCACCGTGGCGTTGCCGTGCCCGTCGCCGGCGATATCGTAGACGGCCTGGTGCGTGCGACCCTCG
>JAUIEP010000219.1 GCA_030428835.1 Gammaproteobacteria bacterium
ACCTGTGGCGCCCGCACCCTCTGCGCCCTGCAGCCGGGAGATCTCCTATTACCTGACTCCAGCCTCGCCGACAGCGCCGGCGGCATGCCGGTGTACTACGTGAGCGAGACCGGCGCCGGGCTCGATACCTATTCGCGGGAGGCAGTGCTGGGCGCGCTGCTCGCCACGCCGTCCGGCGCGAGTCTCTGGAGCGACCTGCTGCTGACCTACAGCGGCATCATGCTGCGCCTCGCGGCGGAGCAGACGCCTGACGAGACGGCGACCGCCGCGAGCGCCCAGGTCTACGAGCCGGGCGAGATCATCATCAACCAGGGCGACCGCGCCGACTATGTGTTCCACATGAATGCCGGTTCGGCCCAGGTGCTGGTAGACGGCTTCACGGTTGGGCAGATTGCCGACGGCGAGATTTTCGGCGCGATCGCCGCCCTCACGCGCTCGGACCGCAGCGCCACGGTGCGGGCGCGCACGCGCTGCGAGGTGGTGAAAATCCCGGGCAACCAGTTCCAGGTGCTCATCCAGAATAACCCGGAAACCATCCACAGCCTGCTCGTGGACATGGCCAATTCCATCGTCAGCCTGAACGAGCAGCTGGTTGGCCTGCGGGGTCCGTCGGCGGCTTAACCGAAAGGTATGGGGCCGAATTCACGCGGCCGTAAACCCGAAACTGCCCCCCCTTGGGGTCGAATTCATTCGGCCGGGAACCCGACACCGCCCCCTGTGGGGTCGAATTCATTCGACCGGCAACCCGAAACCGCCCCGTGGGGTCGAATTCACGCGGCCGGGAACCCGAAACCGCCCCCTGTGGGGTCGAATTCATTCGACCGGGAACCCGAAACCGTCCCCCGCGGGGTCGAATTCATTCGACCATCGGGCGCTGACGGCCGTGCCGGTAACACTGTAGGGCCGAATTCATTCGGCGTCGAACCCGACTCTCAATACGCACCACCGTTGGTATCGAGAGCCCGACGCCGCGTCGAACAAATTCAACCCGACAGGCGCCCGCATTCCTTTCAGCGCTTTTCCTGCAGGGGTAAACGCGCGAGAATAGCCCCAGCGCCGCGCGGGCAAGCTTAGCCTGTAGTAACAGGCTTTCCGGCGCCAAGACGTGTTCAAGGGGACAATTCACCATGACCGATACCCTGCAGATCGGGGACGACGGCATCGAACAGGTGTCGCTCAAGCAGTACACCGAGAAGGCGTACCTGGACTACTCCATGTACGTCATCCTCGACCGGGCCCTGCCCCACGTGGGCGACGGCCTGAAGCCGGTCCAGCGGCGCATCGTCTACGCCATGAGCGAGCTGGGCCTGAAGGCCTCCGCCAAGTACAAGAAGTCCGCGCGCACCGTCGGTGACGTGATCGGCAAGTTCCACCCCCACGGCGATTCCGCCGCCTACGAGGCCATGGTGTTGATGGCCCAGGACTTCAGCTACCGCTACCCGCTGGTCGACGGCCAGGGCAACTGGGGCTCGCCGGACGACCCGAAGTCCTTCGCCGCCATGCGTTACACCGAGTCGCGCCTCACCGCTTACTCCGACGTGCTGCTGGGCGAGCTCGCCCAGGGCACGGTCGACTGGATTCCCAACTTCGACGGCACGCTGGACGAACCCGCCGTGCTGCCCGCCCAGGTGCCGAACGTGCTGCTCAACGGCACGACCGGCATCGCCGTGGGCATGGCCACCGACATCCCGCCGCACAATCTCAACGAGGTGGTTGCCGCCGCGGTGCGTATGCTGGAGAAGCCGAAGTCGACGGTGGCCGAGCTGTGCGAGCATGTAAAGGCCCCCGACTTCCCGACCCACGCGGAAATCATCACCCCGCGCGATGAGATCCTCGCGCTGTACGAGACGGGCCGCGGCGGCCTGCGCATGCGCGCGGTGTGGGACAAGGAGGGCGGCGACATCGTCATCCACGCGCTGCCTTACCAGGTGTCGGGGTCGCGCGTGCTGGAGCAGATCGCGCAGCAGATGCAGGCGCGCAAGCTGCCCATGGTGGCCGATCTGCGCGACGAGTCCGACCACGAGAATCCCACGCGCCTCGTCATCGTACCGCGCTCCAATCGCGTCGACTTCGAGTCGCTGATGAGTCACCTGTTCGCCACCACCGACCTCGAGCGCAGCTACCGCGTCAACCTCAACATGATCGGCACCGACGGCCGCCCGGGGGTGAAGGGGCTGGATCGCATCCTCAAGGAGTGGCTCAGCTTCCGCACCGACACCGTGCGGCGGCGCCTGGAGCACCGACTGGACCGGGTGCTGAAGCGGCTGCATATCCTCGAGGGCTACCTCATCGCGTTCCTCAACATCGACGAGGTGATTCACATCATCCGCACCGAGGACAAGCCCAAGCCCGCTTTGATGAAGCGCTTCAAGATCACCGACGTGCAGGCCGAGGCCATCCTCGAGCTGAAACTGCGCAACCTCGCCAAACTAGAGGAGATGAATATCCGCACCGAGCAGGACGAGCTCGGGCAGGAGCGCGACTCCCTGCAGAAAACCCTGGGGAGCGCGGCGCGCCTGAAGACGCTGATCAAGAACGAACTGCTCGCGGTGGCGCAGAAGTACGGCGACGAGCGCCGCTCCCCGCTGGTGGAGCGCGGCGAGGCCAAGGCGTTCAGCGAGCTCGAGTTGATGACCGCCGACCCGATCACGGTAGTGATGTCCGAAAAAGGCTGGATCCGCGCCGCCAAGGGCCATGAGATCGATCCCGAGTCGCTGAGCTACAAGTCCGGCGACCGCTTCAAGATGTCGGCGCTGGGCCGCTCCAACCAACCGACGGTGATCCTCGACTCCACCGGCAAGGCCTACACCATTCCCTCGCACAACCTGCCCTCGGCCCGCGGCCAGGGCGAGCCGGTGACCGGCCGCATCAACCCGCCCTCCGGCGCCACGTTCGAGGGGCTGATGATGGGCAATGAAGACACGTTGTACCTGCTGGCCTCCGACGCGGGTTACGGCTTCGTCGGCAAGCTCGGCGACATGCAGACCAAGAACCGCTCGGGCAAGGCCACGCTGAAGCTGCCCAAGGGCAGCAACGTGGTGCAGCCGGCGCCGGTGACGGTGCAGGACGACGCGTGGGTGGTCGCGGTGTCCAACGAGGGCAGGATGCTGCTCTTTCCCCTGGGTGACCTACCGCAGTTGCCGCGCGGCAAGGGCAACAAGATCATCAGCATACCCCCGGCGCGGGTGCAGAGCCGCGAGGAGTTCATGCTTGCCGTGCAGGTGCTCTCGGGCGCGGACGCCCTGGTCATCTATTCCGGCAAGCGCCACCTCACGCTGAAGGGCGAGGATCTCAAGCACTACCGCGGCGAACGCGGCCGGCGCGGCAACAAGCTGCCGCGCGGATTCCAGAAGGTGGACCGTATTGTGGTGGAGCGGGGCTGACTTGGACGGACACGCCCTGTGGGGTCGAAATTATTGTGGGGTCGAATTGATTCGACCACAGACACCTTCATCCTGGACGACAGTAGAAGCAGCGCTTCGCGGTCGAATAAATTCGACCCCACAGGGACCCGCGGCGCGTTGCCTCAGTGCCGCAACGAATCCGCCAGCCGCTTGAGGATGAGCCGCAACTGCCGCTCGAGCAGGTCGTCATACGGGCTCGCGAAACTCTCCAGCATGACGTAATTGCCCACCTCGGTGGGTGAGGTCTGCACACGCCCGCTGATGTCCACGTCCTCGGCCACTGCCGGCGAGAGCAACACGTTCGGCGGTTTGCGCGCGCAGACCATCTGCAGTTCATCCAGCGTGTGCTGCATGTAGAGTCCGGGGTAGATGTCCTCGCCGTCTCCGGGGCCCAGCTCGCTCTGCGCGATCGCCATGGCGATATCGAGTTGCCGGGAGACCTGTTCCTGCAGGCGCGTGCAGGCGGCGCGCACCAGCCAGCCGCAGCTCGCCGCGCGGAACGCCGCACTGCCGGACTTGTTGTCGCCGCTGCAGTAGATCGCCACACCGAACTGCCGCGTGACCTGCAGCTCGCCGCCATAGAAGCCCGCGGCGGCGTAGATGACCTGGTGCAGGCGGTCGGTGTAACGGCGCAGCGCCCGCTCGTCCAGTGTATCCACGTAATCCACCAGGCTGGTCAGGTGCAGGTAGAGCACGGCGGTCGTGCGGTAGTTCTCGTCCCGCGGGCCGCTTTCGCTGCGCGTGCGCAGCAGGTCCAGCGGCAGCGCCTGCACCTGGCGCTCGAGCTGACCGATCTCGTTCGCCACCGCCGGGCTCTCGCCGTCCTCAAGAGCGATGGCGCGACTGAGCGCGCGCAGGCGCGTGCCGAGGGACTGGCCCAGCGCGCGTCCGCCGCCCCACGCGGCAATGGCCAACAGCACGGCGAGCCCGGCCAGGCTCAGGATGAAACGCTGCTGCGCCTGTTCGATCCGGTGTGTGCTTACGGTCAGCGCTACCTGGCCCGCGACATCGGCGTCGATGTGTACGGGGGCGCTGTAGCGCTCGAGGCCGGCACCGCTCGCCGCCCCCGCCTGGCCGAGGATATTGCCCTCGACATCGGTGAGCGTGATCTCCTGCGCCTCGGAAATCTCGATGTAACGCTGCAACGCGGCGGTGGCGCTGAGCAGGTCGCCGTTTTCCATGGCGCTGCTGATGCGCAGCGCCACCTGGCGCGCCAGAGCCATGCCGTACTGTTCCTGCTGTTCCTGCAGCAGGTGTTGCCCGCCGATCGCCGCCAGCGCGATGATGGCCAGGCTGACGCAGAGGCACAGGCCGGCGCAGAGCAGCGCCAGTTGTCGGGCCAGGCTGGAATTGGCGAATACCTTGTTCACGTGCGGGTGTCGGTCGAGGCGATGCGCGCCAGTATAAACCAGGGGCGCCGGGATTGGGCTTGCGGTCGCCGTGCGGATTCCAGCCGCCGCCTGCAGCGGGTAGAATGGCGCCACTTTCGAGGAGCGGATACGGCCCGTGAACCCAATCCTGCTTATAACTCTATCCGGCGAGGACCAGCCGGGAGTGACAGCGGCAATCACAGCTATTCTGGCGCGGCACGAAGTCAACATCCTGGATATCGGCCAGGCCGTCATTCACGCGACGCTGTCGCTGGGGCTGCTGGTCGAGATGCGCGAGGATTCGAGCGAGGTCGTGGTGCAGGCCGTGCAGGCCTTCGCGCTGGAGCGCGACCTGCGCGTCGTGACCAGCGCGGTACAACCCGAGCGCTATGCGCGCTGGGTCGATGCGCAGGGTGCCTCGCGCTATATCGTCACGCTGTTGGCGCGCAAGATCACGGCGGACCAGTTGAGCCGGGTGACCTCGGTGGTCGCGCGGCACGACCTCAACATCGACGGCATCAATCGACTCTCCGGCCGTATTCCTCTCGGCGAGCTGCCGGCGCTGAGCAAGGCCTGCGTCGAATTCTCAGCCCGCGGTGAACTCAAGGACCCGGCGGGTTTCCGCGGCGACCTCATGGAGGTCGCCGCCGCACTGGAGGTGGACCTCGCCTTCCAGCAGGACAACATGTACCGGCGCAACCGGCGGCTGGTGGCCTTCGACATGGACTCGACCCTCATCGAAGCGGAGGTCATCGACGAGCTGGCCAAGGTCGCCGGCGTGGGCGCGCAGGTGAGCGCCATTACCGAGCGCGCCATGCGCGGCG
>JAUIEP010000220.1 GCA_030428835.1 Gammaproteobacteria bacterium
CCACTGTCCGGTCCGGTAGCCCGCCCGCACGCTGAAGACACTGCTGTCGCCGGATTGCACGCTCCCGTCCTCCACCAGTGGGCGCTCGCCGAAATATCGCCAGCGCAGGCTGCCGAAGAGTCCGTTCCCGTAGTCGGCCGTGACGCCCGCCTGCCAGACCTCCTCGATGGCACCGGGAATCTCGTCGCCCTCCGGCGCACTGTCGGTAAATTCCGCGTCCGTCCAGGCGTACTCCAGGTCGACGGTCCAGTTGTCGTCCAGACGGTAGTAGGCCGTGACTTCCAGCCCCTGCCGCCGGGACTCGCGACTGGCCTCCGTGTTGCCCGCATCGCCCACGAACAGCAACTCGCTGTCGAGCTCCAGCGACCATAGAGCGACCGACGTATTCAGTCGCTCGTTCACGAACCCCCGGACACCGAGTTCGTACCCTGTCGAGCGAACCAGCGGATCCACGGGCGCCACGGGGCTGCCGTCGCCGGGGTCGACGCCGATGGTCGTGCCGCGGGCGTCGTTGGAGTGCAGGCCCTGCCCGGCCGACGCGTAAGCCTCCCATTGTTCACTCATGGTGAAAATCACACTGCCCTTGAATGACCACAGGTCATCGTGCGCGGCGCCGCTGTTGGGACTCAGGTCCACCGCGTTGACGTTGTCCGCCACCCGTGAATCGACCTCGAAATCAAAATAGTCGTAGCGCGCACCAAGCACGCTGCGCCAGCGCGGCTGCCACTGGATGCGGTTTTCCCAGTAGAGGCCCGCGCTCCACTCGTCCACCGTGTCGCTGCGAATCGCGCCCCGGCGCTTGCGCTGGGTGGTCTTGTGAAGGCCCACCTCATCGATGTCGTCGTAACGCAGGTCGATGCCGAACCGGTTCTCCATTGCCATGTCGCGGAGGGAGGACCGGGTCCGGTACTCGCCCCGCCCGCCGTAAATCCAGCGGTCATCCACCTGCTCAAACTGATCGCCGTCCTGCGCATCGTCCAGGAAGTAGGTGAAGTTGGACCACAGGTTCAGGTCGTAGTTGATGGCGTAGGCGGCGAACTGCCATGCGTCCCGTTGCCAGCGCGCATTCAGGCTGTAGCGACTGGATTCGCCACCCACTGACCCGTCGATGGAACCGAGTTCGTCAATCACTCCCTGTGCGACCGCGCGTTCAGGTATCTGGTCGGCGCTGTTCCACTGGTTGTCATAGCCCATGAAAGTGAGGGAGGCGTCCCCCCCGGCGAGGTTTCCGCTGTAGCGCACGAGCAGGTTCACCTTCTCCAGGTCCTCGTCGATATCGGACCACGGGCCGTCGTAGGTGTTGATCTCAAGTGCGGCGCTGAGACTCCCCGGTCCTACCTCGGCACTGCCCATGCCCAGCAGTCGGTAGTAGGCGTCTTCTCCGGCTGTGACCTGGACCTGCCCGGTCTCGAAGGCGGAGCCGGTATCAAGCCAGGCGCTGCCGGCGCCGCTGAAGTCACCCACGTCCGCGTAGTAGGCGCCCTTCTTGTAGGAGAGTGTGCTGATTGTCTCCGGGATGACGAAGTTCAGGTCGGAGTAACCCTGGCCGTGACCATGGGTGCGCATGTTGACCGGCATACCGTCCACGAACGTGGCGAAGTCCGTCCCGTGATCGAGGTTGAAGCCCCGGAGGAAGTACTGGTTCGCCTTGCCGGTTCCACTGTGCTGTGTCACGACCATTCCGGGTACCAGTTCCAGCACCTCGCCGGTGCGCAGGATTGGCCGCACGCTGATCTCCTGCTGGCCGACCAGCCCCTCCGAGGCGGACGATGCCTCGCCGACAAGGTTGACGCGGCGCCCTTTCACCTCGATCTCCTCGAGGGTATGGGCGGGCAGCGACAGGGCGGTTGTGGCGCCACAAACCAGCAGGCGGATCGAAAGGGTGCTGCGCATCGGGGTAGCTCCTGAAAGTCTTGACTCGCGTCGGCAATGCGTTATTTTGGGCGCCGACAGCGGTGCGCAATGTAGATCAACACCAGAGCGATCACAATCAATAACTTCAATATAATCAAAAAGATACGAATTATTCGTCCGAACCCGCCACCGTGCAGCCCCGCCTCAGGAACACCGACCCCCGGTCGGTGTTGCGCGTGAGCTTGATGCGCGAACCACCGGCGGGCAACAGCGCCCACAGCAATGCGCTGCCGCGGTTGGGCGAGTTGGAGTTAGCCGTCATGGAAGTGCTCTGGGCGGCACCCGGGAGCGATGCCCAGACGGTGCGCAACCGATTGCCGGCCATCCGCCGGAGAAGCCTGAGTACCATCCAATCCACGCTCGAACGGCTGCACCGCAAGTCGCTACTCAGTCGCCACCGCGCGGGTAAGGCCTACGTATACCGGGCCAAGCTGCAGCGCGGCGAACTGCTGGGTCGTCTGCTGGGCGGCGTCATCCGCCAACTGCATAACGGGCAGTTGGATCCCATCCTCTCCAGCTTCGTCGACTTCGCTGATCGCATCGACGAAGGCACGCTGGAACGCCTGGACGAATTGCTGCAGCAACGACTGCGCGAGCGCGACGTGTTACCAGGCCGGCGCGCACAGGGAGAAAACGATGATTGAGACGCTGGCCTCGGCCCTGCTCAGCCTCGTGTTGCTCTGGTTTGTCCTCGCGTTGCTCAGCACCGCGATTCATCCGTATTTGCGATCCCGTTTGTTTGCACTGGATCCCGCCCAGGCCAGTAATTACCTGTTGGCCTTCCTGGCGTTACCGCTGCTGTGTGCGACCGCGGCCGCGCTGCTCCTTTACCTGCCGTCGATTTCCGGCGCGCTGGTCGATGCGCATTGCCACGCGGGGGATTGTCGCGGGCACGGGCCCGTCCTGGAACACGCGGTGCTGCCGGCCGCGGTCCTCTTGTTCTGGTACGGGGCGCGCGCGGCGTATACGTTCCTGCGCAACTGGTGGCAGGGTGTGCGCCTCGCGCGCGAACTGAGTACATCGGGTGTCCTGCGCGGCGGGATGGTGGAGCTGGATGCCGTGCAGCCGGTGGCGTTTACCCTGGGCTGGTGGAAGCCCACGATCTTCCTTTCCCGCGGGCTCCTGGAACAGTGTTCCGAGCAGGACGTGAGCTGCATCCTGGCGCACGAGCGGGGGCACCGGCGGCGCCGGGACAACCTCCGCTTACTCGTTGCACAGTTACTGCTGGCGGCCCTGCCTTCCCGTTTGGCGCGAGGTCAGCTGGGCGACCTCAAACTCCTGCATGAACTCGCCGCTGACCGGGGTGCCGCAGGGGACTGCGGGGCGGAGGCCGTTGCCGCGTCGCTACTGCGCGTCGCCCGCCTGCAAAGCGCGCCGCTGCCCGAGGGCTGCGCCGCTTTCACAACCGGCAACCAGACGGTTGTGCGCGTGGAGAAGCTGCTCTGCGTGCCGCCTGCGCGACTCCCGGCGAACAGGAGCCTGGTGTTACTGCTGTGGATGTTACTCGCGGTCGTCGTTTTGATTAATCCGCTGCACACCCTGCTCGAGACCCTAACGCCGCTCTGATTCATTTGGGCGCGTCACCTTTTCTGCCCTGTCAGAGGCCGACCTTCAGGCGCAGGCCGTAGTACCGGGAATGGTCCCGCGGCACGAACCGCGCTGTCGCCTCGGTCACCGCGGCGAGGGAGGCGTCGAGCAGGCCGCTGTTGTAGCTCTCGTCCAGCGCGTTGTTCACGAACAGCGTGATTGCGTAGTTCACGTCGCCCTCGACCGCCATACCCAGCGACAGGTTGAGGATGCCGTAGCTGTCGTCCTCCATCCACGGCGCCAGTTGCAGGTCGTGGTTCACGCCGTCGGTCCAGCTATAGGACGCGTTGGCCAGCAGGTCGCCCGGCAGGACGTCGTTTGCCGGCCAGACGTAGGTGCCGGCGATGTTGAACTTGAAGTCCGGCGAGTTCTGCAGGTCCTCGCCTGCGAGATCCTGCGTGCTGATGCCGTTCGCATCGGTCACGCAGCCCTGTGCCTGTGTCTGCTCGAAGTAGCACTCGGCGTTCGGGTACTCCTTGATCGTGGCATCGACCCACGCCGCGGCCACCTGCAGCGTGAAGCTGTCGCCGATGAGGGTCGTGCTGTCCAGCTCGATGCCGTAGGTCTCCAGTTCACCCACGTTCTCCGTGTTGAAGACGATGGCGCCGGCGTCGGTGAGGGTCGTCTCCTGCGCCTGGTAGTCGTCGTACACTGTGTAGAAACCCACCACCTCCAGGCGGAAGCGGTTGTCGAAGAGCTGGCCCTTGTAGCCCGCCTCGAAGGCGTCGGACGACTCCTTGGCCACCGGTTCCAGTTCACCCTCGAAGGCATCGGAGGCGGCGGCGTCGAAGAACTGGCCCTTGTGCCCGCGCGCGTAGCGGGCGAACACCATGCCGGCGTCGCCGACGTCCTGCTGGAAGGCGATACTGCCGAGCGCGATGGTGTCGTCGTCATCGTAGGACACTTCGATGTCCGGCGTGCCGCCGTAGAAGTCGATACGCGTGAGGTCGAACTCGATCTTCTCGTACTGGTACCGGCCACCGACCGTCACCCGGGAGCGCTCGCCGAGGTTGAACGTCACCTGGCCGAACGCGGAAGCCGAACTCACCACGTTGTCGGACAGGTTGTGGTTGTCCAGGCCGGCCACGACGCCGAGGCCCGGCGCGTAGCGGTCGAACTTCCTGTCGGCGTCCATTTCTGAATAGTAGAGCCCCGCGATGTAGTTGCCCCAATCAGCCTCCGGCGACAGCAGGCGGAATTCCTGGGAGAAGAAGTCCACCTCGAGCTGGTTGAGTTGCACAACCCCGCCGTTGCTGGCGATGGTGAACGGCACGACGCCGGTGCTGAACGGATCGCCGAGGGTGCCGCCGGGGGAGAAGGCGGGGAAGGGGAAGTTGAGCAGGTCGAAGGAGGTGAGGTCGAGTTCGTTGAACTCGCTGAGATCCCAGTTGCTGTAGGCGGTGATGGACATGAAGTCGTGCTCGCCGATGTCGACCTCGGCCTTCATCGACAGCTGCAGGCTTTCCGAGATGATCTCTGTCACGTCGTCCAGCGAGACCGTGGTGTTCTCGTCGTCGATGGTCGGCACGATCTCCGGTGCCGCGGTCGTCAGCGGGACCGCGGTCAGGATGAGGGCGGCGTTGATGTCGTCCACGTACGTGAGCGTCGATGAACAACAGGCGCTGTCACTGTCGTCGTACTTGGCCTGGAATTTCAGGACCACCGACTCGCTGACATCCCAGTCCAGGCGCGTGTTCACCCCCCACTTCTCCGAGCCGTCGGTATCGCCGCCGGTGCCGATGTTGTCGATCCAGCCCTCGATCTCGTCGTAGTAGCCGGTCACCCTGTAGGCGAGGGCGTCGCCCAGCGGGCCGGAGGCCGAGGCGGTCAACTTCTCCTGGTCGTCGTCGGTGAGGGTCAGCTCGGCGCTGGATTCGAACTCGCTGGTCGGCCCCTTGGTGACCACGTTGATCACGCCGGCGGAGGCGTTGCGGCCGAACAGGGTAGATTGCGGCCCGCGCAGGATCTCCACGCGCTCGATGTCGGTCAGGTCCGCCAGCGCCTGCCCGGACTGGGTGGTGGCCACGTCGTCGATGACCACCGCGACCGCGCTCTCAGCGCTCACGGAGTACACCACCGTGCCGATACCGCGGA
>JAUIEP010000030.1 GCA_030428835.1 Gammaproteobacteria bacterium
GGCGTGCGCGCCGAGGTGCTCTACCCCTCCCTCGGCATGGTGCTGTGCAATCACCCGGACGCCGACTACAAGACCGCCTGCTTCCACGCCTACAACCGCTGGCTGGCGCGTTTCTGCGAGCACGACCGAGAACGGCTGCTCGGCATACCGCTGCTGTCCATGCGCACACCCGAAGAGGCGCTGGCTGATCTCGAGGCCGCCGCCCGCGACGGCTTCCGCGGCGTGATGCTGCCCGGCGACCCGGAGGTGCAGGACTACGACCACGCGGTGTACGACGACTTCTGGACCCGCTGCGAGGAGCTCGGGATGCCGGTGAGCTTCCACATACTCACCACGAAGGACGGCATCATGGAGCGCGTGCGCGGCTCGCGCCTCGTGCACCAGATCATCACGGTGCGCGGCCTGCAGAACATCGTCATGATGATGATCCTGGGCGGCGTGTTCGACCGCCATCCCAGGTTGCGCGTCGTCTGCGTGGAGGCGGACGCAGGCTGGGTACCGCACTTCAAGTTCCGCATGGACCACGCCTACGAGCGGCACCGCTTTCACCTGCACGCCGACACACTCGAACAAATGCCGAGCGCCTACTTCGACGAGAACATCTACGTGACCTTCCAGGACGACTACTCCGTGCGGCAGGTGCAGGACGGCCTGAACCTGGGCCGCGTGATGTGGGCCACCGATTTTCCCCATTCCGACGGCACCTACCCCGAGTCGCGCGCCGTCATGGCCGCGGTGACCGAGGGCATGAGCACGAGCGACATCGAGCGCGTGGTGTACGGCAACGCGGCGGAACTCTACGGCGTCAGCCTGTGAATCGCACACCCCTGCACGACGTCGCCATCGTCGGCGCGTACAACACGCCGCAGGCGAAAAAACTCGACACCACCGAAATCGAATGCCTCATCGACGCCGTGGACGGCGCGCTGGCCTCCGCGGGCCTGGGCATCGATGAGGTCGACGGCTTCAACGTCTCCTCCACCATGCAGCGCTACACGCCGCGCGAGGCGGTGATGCTGTTCGGCGCGCGGCCGTCCTGGACCGGGCACGACATCGGCATCCCCGGCGTGATCGAGGCGGCGCTGGCGATCAGCGCGGGGCTGTGCGAGACCGCCGTGATCGCCACCGCGCAGGTGTACGCGCACCGCGAACGCACAACCACCGCGCCGTGGACGCGACCCTCCAACGAGTTCGTGGAATGCTGGGGCCTGTTCACGCCGGCCGAGTTCGCGCTGATGGCGCGGCGCCACATGCACCTGTACGGCACCACGTCCGAGCAGTTCGCCGAGGTCGCCGCAACCATCCGCAACAACGGCGCGCGCCACCCCGAGGCCTGCCACTACCGCAGGTTTGTCACACCCGAGGATGTGTTGAACTCGCGCATGATCGCGGACCCGTTTCACCTGCTGGACTGCGCCATGACCTCGGAGGGCGGTGCGGGACTCGTGCTCACAAGCTCGGAGCGCGCGCGTGACCTGGACGTGCAGCCCATCTACCTGCTCGGCGGCGGCACCGACAAGCAGGGCATGGCCTACGTGACACCGCCCGTATGGGACCGTTACGGGCACGTGGGCAAACGCGCCGGGCAACAGGCCTTCGCGCAGGCCGGCCTGACGCCCGACGACGTCGACGTGCTGGAAATCTATGACCCCTTTTCTTTCGAGATCATCCGCCAGCTTGAAATCTTCGGCTTTTGCGGCGAGGGCGAGGGCGGCGACTTCGTGATGGACGGCCACCTGCGCATGGACGGCAAATTCCCCGCTGTGACCAACGGCGGCGTGATGTCCTTCAGTCATGCCGGACTCGCGCAGTTGTTGCAGAAGCCGATCAGCGCGGTGCAGCAGTTGCGTGGCGAGTACCCGGATGAACTCACAGTGAAGGACGCAAAGGTCGCACTGACCAGTAACGGCGGTTCCGGCGCACTGTTCACCGATGTCTTGTTGCTGGGTACGCAGAGGCCGACTCGATGAGCGACGACATGATCCCCCTGCCGCGCCCCACCGCGCTGTCGGAACCGCACTGGCAGGGCTGCAGGGAAGGCAAGCTCAAGGTGCAGCGCTGCAACGACTGCGGCAGTTGCATCTTCATCCCGCAGCCGCGCTGTAACCAGTGCCAGTCGGCCGCGCTCGAATGGGTGGAGAGCTCGGGGCGCGGCGCCGTGTACTCCTTCACCGTGGTGCACCGCCCGCCCAAACCGCAGTTCGAGGTGCCCTACGTGGTGGCGATCATCGAGTTGGAGGAGGGCTGGTACATGCTCAGCAACCTGGTGAACTGCGATCCCGCCGATGTCGCCGTGGACATGCCGGTCCGGGTGCTGTTCCGCGAAATGACCGGGGACATCACGCTGCCCTACTTTGAGCCTGTCACCTGATCTCGGACCCACGAACCCATGCCGCGAAATCCGTAGGGTCGAATTCATTCGACGGGTCACATTGCTCTCAATACAAACTGTTGCGGGTATCAAGCGCTCAGTTCCACGTCGAATAAATTCGACCCTACAGGGGCGCGGACCACTGTGTAATGCCGCACCAAAAATCCGATAATTCCACTGTGACACACCACACACAAAGCACTCGGCACATCCCCCATTTTCCAGTATATTCAGGGAGTTCGAGGGGACATCGAGCGGGACGGGGAACCCGCTGCCGGCGCGAAGCGCGGGTAGCATTGATAAGAACAACCCTGTTGTCCGCGTGCGCGAAACGCGCGCGCAAGGAGCGCCCGATGAGCCCGCAATCTCTCTCCAGGCTGAGCCTCCAGGTTGCGATATTCGCCGCGGTCTTCGCGCTGCTGAATGTCTCAGCCGGCGGCGTGCTACCCGCCGCCCACGCCGCGAGTCCCAACGACTCGGGCCTGCTGCTCTACTCCACCGAGGGCAACCGCCTGCGCCGCTACGACCTCGACACCGTCGGCGGCACGCTGGCCGAGGACATCCTCGTGCAACGCGCGGCGGACGACCCGGTGAACGGCCGCGACAGCAACGGTGTGATCTGCGCCATTCCCGACGGCAGCGACCGCTACGTGCTGGGCGAGGACACCGGGCAACCCGTGATAACCCCCGGCTGGGGTATCTTCGAGCGCGACGGCACGCAGGTCGGCAAGCTCGCAGCGACCTACCAGGCGCCGGGCGCCGAACCCTTCGGCTGCGTGTTCGACGCCAGTGCGCGGCTGTTCACCACCGACGTCGGCGAACAGGGCTTCGGCACGCCGAGCGGCCAGCTCATCCTGTGGTTCCCGCCCTACGACGTGTTCCCCGGTGCGCCCGGCACCTACCCGAACTCGGACGTCTCCGACAACTTCTGCAAGATCGCCACGAACATCGGCACGGCGGGCCAGCCGGTCATCGACAAGCAAGGGCGCGTGTACGTTACCTCGTCCAGCGGCCTCTCCGTGTACCGCTTCTCCCCGCCCTTCCCCACCGCGCCCGACGCCGCGGGCGGCTGCGGCGGCACCGACGCGCAGGGTTCGCCGCTGGCGGACAGCGTGCAGCGCGAGACCTTCCTCGGCATCAACGGGCTGAGCACCTACTCCGGCATCGCACTGGCGCCGAACGGCAACCTGTACGTCTCGACCAACCTCACCGGCACCATCGCCGAGTACGACACCGACGGCAACCTGGTGCGCATGATCCTCGACCCGGGCCCGTTCGTCGACCTGCCCATCGCCACCGGCAGCCCCCAGAGCCTCGCGGTCGGGCCCGACGGTACTATCTATTACGCCGACCTGGACCTGCGGGGCACGCTGCCCAGCGTCGGCCCCGGTCCCAACGGCAAGGTGCGGCGCATCACCTTCGACGGCGCCAACAACCCGAACCCGCCCGAGATCGTGCGCGAGAACCTCTCCTTCCCCGACGGCGTGGCGATTCTTCCCGGCAACCTCGAAACGCTGACCGAGTGGCGCACCTACGCCGGCAGCTACGACCGGCTGTTCTACAACCCCATCGAGGAGATCATCACCAACGATAACGTCGGCCAGTTACAGGAGTCCTGGGCCTTCCCCACCGGCGCGGTGATCACCGGCTCGCCCAGCGTGGCGTCGGTGAACATTCCCGGCGAGGGCGTGACGCAGGTGGTGTACTTGCAGTCCTGGGACCTGTCGATCTACGCCGTGCGCATGCGCGATGGCAGTGCGCTGTGGGAGTTCCCCACGGTCGAGCAGCCCGGCTCCTCGTTCCCCTCCACCGCCTCGGTGGACATCAGCAACATCGACGGCCGCGACATCGCCTTCATCGGCGCCGGCGAGATCATGTACTCGATCGACGCCGTGACGGGGCAGGAGATCTGGCGCTTCACCGTGGGCACCGGGTGCGTGGACGAGTTCGGCAACCCGCCGGGGCTGTGCGCCTTGAGCGGCGAACGCAACCAGATCGAGAGCTCCGCCGCGGTGGTGGGCGGCCAGGTGTTCTTCGGCATGGACGTGAACGACGTGACCACCGGCAAGGGCGGTTTCGTCGCGCTGGATGCGCGGACCGGCAGGCTCAACTGGTGGTTCGACCTGGACAGCGGCGCCACCTGCACGCCCGACCCGGGCGACAACATCCGCCAGTTCGACTCCTACCACTCGGAGGAAGAGCTGAACCTGCCCGCCGGATTCCTCACCTCGCGCACCGGTTGTGGCTGGGAGCGCCGCACGACCGGCTGCGGCAACGTGTGGTCCTCCCCCGCCATCGACGAGGCCCGCGGACTGATGTACTTCACCTCCAGCAACTGCGACACGGACGACGACCCGGCGACACCCAAGCCGGGGCCGAACATGCCGCCCTACGAGGAGGCGATCATCGCGCTGGACTTCAACGGGACCCCCGCCTGGCGCTGGCGCCCGCGCGAAGTCGACAACGACGACCTCGCCTTCGGCGCGGCGCCCAACCTGTTCAGCATCGACTTCGGCGGCGACACCCGCGACGTGCTGGGCGTGGGCGGCAAGGACGGCACCTACTACGTGCTCGACCGCGACGGCGTGAACGAGGTGAACGGCGTGGCGTGGAACGACGCGGACCCGTCCGACCTGCCCTACTGGCGCACCAACCTCGTGCCCGGCGGCGACATCGGCGGCATCATCGCTACCGCCGCGGCGGACCAGGACAACCGGCGCATTTACACCTCCACAGCGCCGGGCACCAACGCGGAGAACGGCCCCTTCGCGCCGCAGCAGCCCACCATGCACGCACTGAACATGGACACGGGCGAGATCGCGTGGAACAACCTCGACGCCAGCCCGACCTTCGCAAGCTTCAGCCCCACCAGCGCGATCCCCGGCGTGGCGTTCACCGGCCGGGTGCCGTTCGCCGTCCTGCGCGCCTTCGACACCGAGGGCGACGCGGGCACGCTGCTGGGCGAGTACGACGTGCAGAACTCGGCGCTGGCCTCCGCGCCGATCGTCATTGACGGGCTACTCTTAGTCGGCGGCGGCATCGGCACGCGCACGTCCAGCGGCTCCGGCCCGTCGGACATCACCGCGGGCACGCCGTCACCGCTGCGCGCGCTGTGCGTGCCGGGCACGGAGGGGTGCAACATCTGCGGCAACGGCGTCGTGGAGTCGCGTGAGGCGTGTGATGACGGCAACCTCGAGATCGGCGACGGCTGCTCGGCGCGGTGTGAGAGCGAGGACTTCCAGTTGTTCAGCGGAACCGGCGAAGGTGGCTCAGTGCAGTTTATCGTCGACGGGGTGTTCTTCGAGGTGGAGACCACGCCGGGGATGAGTGGGTACTACCTGGCGAAGTCTGTGAAGGCGGCGATCAATGCGCACTCCGGCTTGAAGGAAAAAGGCGTTGGGGCCGGGATGACGGATGGTAACGACGTTGCGCAAGGCACCGTGTTTTCCAACGGAGTTATCACCGGCGTGAAGAGCAATGACCCGGGCATACGGGTCGGACTGGTTCCACCAGGATGTTAAGAACCTATTCATAGTTGTCCCGGCTTCTACCCGGTCTGCCGGACTTTCAGCGGGTGGCATGCCGTCAAGATTCCGCGCAGCGCCGTCCCGTAAACGCAACAGCCCCGGCGGCGAACCGCCCTTACCGAGAATACACAGCGTGCCTCAGGGGCTTCCATTGTTGTAAAGATTTCGCCAGACACGGCAATTGCCGCTGGCGCAGTCGACGTTCCTGACATTCAGAAAGTACTGCTTGTTGGTTTCAAGGTCACAACGCGTGACAAGTGGCTGCTGGGCCCAGCGCAAGCTGGTAACAGAATTTCCAAATTGTTCACATTGCGGATCCGGTAAAGGCGGACCGCCTGGACACTCTGAAACCCAGGCATGGCGCTGCACGGCGTCCGTGCCAACTGTAGCTACAAAATCTACCTGTCCCAGATAACCAGGATTTGAGGTAGTGGTAAACTCCGCCGACTCGATTTCCTGCCCGATCGAAACCAGGCTTTGGGATCCCGGGTTCGACCAGTTAATTGGCGCTCCGATTTCAACGTTCGGGGCAAGTTGACAATTCGGTACGCTGGGGTCGAGCGGCGCCGGGTCCTCAAAATCGGGAGTCCCATCCGCATCAGAGTCATAGAACCTGCGCGCCCAGATATCCTCGTCGCCCCCGGGGGTCATTTGAGCAGCCCATATAACCGCAAAGCCACCGCTAGCTAGCGGCACAACGCTTGAATCCCTTGTACTTTCTAAGCCCTCTTGAGACACAGTAAAGGCGGACGCAGGTGATGCACCATCCGAACCGAATAGACGAGCGTACGTATGATGTACCCCGTCTTCACCCAGGACACTCTTATCAAGTTCCCATACAAAAACCACTTGCCCACTTGCGATTTGGGCAGGCCTTGCCTCATCGCTGTCAATGGTGAACTGCGGACCCAAGACTTCCACCAAGCCATTGGCAACAATGACTTGATCGCTTCCCGCGAGCGTTACCGTGGGCATGAATCGCGCAAGCAGCGCCTCATCCGACGCGGTATTACTTTGACGCCAACTAACTACTACTCCCTCGCCTCCCAGAGGACCAGGGCGAGCCAGGTCGTGCTGATCTAACGCCGGTGTATTCAGAACTAAAGGTGAGAGACCAGTCATGTCTGACAGATACTCCCTGCCCATAATCGACCACAGACCTGAAACTCTTTGAGTCCAAGTAATAAAGAATCTCGAACCAGACAAGGCTATTACATCAGGCTCAGCGTCAGATTCCAGCAGATCACCATCAATGGTATTGACCTGGAACTGTGGTGAATGGGGGGTACCGTTAGCCAGGAATCTACGTGCGTACACACCATCTTTTGGCAGCGCGGGGTCGTGATCGAACAACTCCCAGACGATGACGAATCCTCCGTCAGTCAGACCAGCAACTTCTTTTGCCCCAATGTCTTCGCCTGGCTGGCTGGTAACCGGAAAGGCCTCACCAATCAATGAACCAGCGCTGGATATGCGCATGGCCATCAAGTCACTTTCGCCGCTAGTACCAACATATTGATCCCAAACGACCACGAAGCTGCCGTCAACAAGTACCCCAAGACTGGCAGATGTATCTTTCCCAGGAATGCCAGAGCTGGTTTCCGCGACAACTATCTCTGTAGTTAGGGGACTACCGCCATCTCCGAATATGCGACATAAAATCTTCCAGGCCGCTATTCCAGTCTCGCGGTCTCAGCAAACAGCAAATCTGCCATTGCCCAGAGATGCCGACTGAACGACTCCCAGGTTGCCAGACTTCGTGTTAACTCGAAATGGGCCGACAGCTGGTTCATCGCGTGCAAAAACAGCCCGCGAAGCCGGCACGACAAACGGCGGGATACTCGAAAACTGATCGACGAGCATCTGAGGTACGCTAAACTCACAGTAAGGCGGTGTTGAAAAATCCGAACAGACGCCTTCCCACCCCACAAAATGCCAGCCGGCCCTGGGCGTGGCCTCATAGCTGGCGATGTAGTCATCCGATACGACCAAATTGACGGTACAGCGCGCATCCCCAGTCTCGTACTCTTCAAGCGTGCAACCTCTGACTCCCTGAAGACGCTCAGTTATATCGCCTTCCCCAATAATCTCGAGCGGATGTGAGCATCCGACAAGCAACGCAAGCGAAGCCGCGATCAGGAATCGAGCAAAAATCTCATATGAATTTGGCATAAGGCACAATGCTCGTTATTCACTTATTAAAGGACGGGCCCAATTTACAAGCCCCCCTTAACACTAGCACCAATTGCAAATAGCGCACTCAAGTAGTGCTGGGCACGAGCATGATTGCGGGAATAACTGTAACAACAGTCCGCGTCGGACTGGTTTCATCATCAGCCGATGGCTGCGCTCCTTTCAAAGCGAGCACCGCCGCCCCTTCCTACTTCCTAAATATCATCCTCCAGATAGCAAAATGCCCCATTTTTGTGCAAAGCAGCGCCAAAGCTACTAAGCTTCGTTTGTACTGCTGCCACAGGTCGCGACTCCAGGTTTGGTTGCGACCGTGAATGCACGTGTACAACTTTTCAGATGTCCCGGTCGATCAACAAAAATAAGAGGGCGTTATGACTCACTTCAAAATACGATCCAGAGCAATCATCGCCGCAATAGCCTTACTCCTTGCCAGTGGCTGCAGCGTCACAAGCCTCCAGCACGAAGGGCTCACACCCCCACCCACGCTACGTGACGGCAAGCTCAGCCTCTCCCAGAAAGCCGGAGGCCTCGATGGCAGCAAAGTCGGCTGGGGTCGATTTACACCATTCGCCATTCCAATCGTCCCCATCTATGTTGGTGGCGATGAAAGCGAGCAGTTTATGCAACTCGTAAAAGAAGCATTGGAGATGACCGGCTACACCGTAACGCTTGACGCTATCCAGATAAGTGAAGCAACGGAGTCACTGGAGACCGCTGGTTACGAGGTTACAAAAGAAGCAATAACTGGAACGCCAAGGCAACCGCTTCTAACAGCCGATGTGGCCAAAATGCGCTACAGCAACTACACATGGCTGGCACCCATCGTGCCAACCTGGGGAGGGGTCGATGCCACGCTCACCCTTGTCGATCCGGATGGGATCGCATTGTGGACCGAGTCGTTCGATGGTGGAGGCTTTACCTTCAACTTCTTCAATGGCTATAACATCGCCTCGCAAGAAGCCCTTTCTGAACTACTGGATCAAATGATCGTGGCATTCAGCGGTGAAGCTTTCCATAACGCGGTAGCAGGTGGTGGAGACATGCACTAGCGGACGTCGCACTTCGTTGCGTAATAGTTGGCGAAGTGCTAGCGCTTTGTAGCGCAAAAGCCGCGACTACTTCCACATCATCCTCGCCCGCTGGCACGTGATGCAGGTCGAATCGTATTGGAGTCTGAATATGCTCGCCGATATAGCAAAAGTAGTGTTAGCCGGAAGCGCATTATTGATCACGAGTTGTGCATCAAATACCGGCCCTATCCACGAAATGCAGATTGTTTCACCGACCGATAAAAAGATTGCGGGAAAACACGCCGCCTTTTTTGTACAGATTCCTGCTGATGGTAGATATGAAACCAAAGTCTATCCAGGGTCGGGTGAGAAAGTAGCATCTGTTATTGTTGAACAGATTCAGCCGCATAGCAGGGCCGTGGACATGGAAGCATGTTCCCGGGAATCGTGCGCAAGCAGGGCACGCCTGGCAGGGTCAGATTATCTGGTTCTTACTGAAATTATTAACTGGGAGGATCGCCAGACCACCTGGTCCGGACGGCGAGACAGAGTGACCCTGGATATTTCAGTGATTGACCTGGCTGAAAACCGTGTAGCAGCGTCGGCGCTTTTATCGGGACAAGGCACTCTCAATACACTGGGCGGAGAACGCGTCGAAGATGAACTTCCCGATACCATTCGCCCGTTCATCGAGCAATTGTTTGCGCCATAGGAGGCGGCAGATCTCACGAATATTGCCGCCATGTGCATGGCTCCATGCTCCGGTAACTTCTACTACACGCAGGGCACAAGACAATGAAAATAATTTTCCGCTTAATGTTCCTAACGGTATTCGTTCATTTTTTAAGCGCCTGTTCAATCACAGCGGAAGTCGATGAGCTAATCCCACCAAGTCAAGAACTCCTGCTGCAAAACAATTATCCGGGAAGCGTATCTGTCGCTGTCATCGGTGGTGACAAGCGCATCATACCGTCGGAGGTATTTGCAGAAGCCCTTGCAACTACATTGAAGGAATCAGGACTTTTCTCAGACAGCACCGACGGGAATTTAGCAGATTACAGCTTGCGGGTGACAATTCTTAATGCAAACCAGTCATTTCTGGCATACACAGTCGAAACTAACAGCCAGTGGGTACTGACTGACGCGTCCGGCGACGTGCTGTGGCAGGAACGCGTCAGCGGCAGCGGCTCATCTGCCGCATTCGCGGGCGTCACTCGGGTGAGGACCGCCAACGAACGGGCGGCCAAGGACTGCATCAAGAATGGCGTAGAAGCGCTGTCTCGTGCAGGGATTTTGGCCGCAGATTAGGCTGGGAAGGGGCAGCTACCCCAACTGGCAAGTATATCTGCTGATGTAATGGCGCGGCTTTCTGTCAGTTAGTCGGGGCAAATTGCTCGGCGCTTCACTTCCCAATCATCCGCGCCCGCTGAAACGTAATACAGGTTGAATCCGCGGGAATATCCTCGATGGGCAACGGCACCTGCACATCAACAGGGCGAATGTTCGCCTGCGCCGCCAGCGGCGCCAGGGCGTCGAGGTCAAAGTTGTACAGCTTGGCCGCGTTCTCGCCCAGCATCATGCGCACCTCCTTCTCCTCCAGCTCGGCGTAGGCGAAGCGCATGTTCTCGCGCGAGTACGGGTAGCAGCCCTCGTAGTGCGGGTAGTCGTTGCCCCACAGCACACGGTCCACACCCACCGTCTCGCGGCCGTTGACGTCTGCAATAGAGGGGAAGCTCGCGCCGTACCAGCAGTTGCGCTTGGCGTAGAAGCTGGGCGGCTCCTTGAGGGCCGGGTCCTGGGAGGTGTCGATCTCGCCGATGTAACCCGCGGCCCAGGCCATCCACATGGCGTCCATCTGGTTCATCAGCTTGGGTGCCCAGGCGCAGCCGGACTCGGTGAGGATGTATTTCAGTTTGGGGAAGCGCTCGAACACGCCGCCCATGATCAGGTGCGTGAACCCGCGCTGGATAAAAAAGGGCATTTCCATCGCCCACAACGCGTTGGCGCCCTGGCCGTCACTGTACGTCGGCGAACCCTGGCCCGAGTGCTGGTTCATCACGAGGTCATGATCCTGGATGGCGGCCCACAGGCGGTCGTAGTCGCGGTGGTTGAGCGGATTCAGGTGCGTTTCAGACGGTGACGGCAGCGGCAGCAGCACACCGCCGCGCAGGCCGTTGTTCGCGATCCACTCCACGTCCTCGATCGCGTCATCCACGTTGTTGAGGTGGATGAGGCCGATGCCGGCGCGCTGCGCGGGCGCCTCGGCACAGAACTCTGCCAGCCAGCGGTTGTGCGCGCGGCTGCCGGCGAGCTTGTGTTCGTACTCTTGCGGTGACGGCGGCGGCGACACGTGAAAGGCGGCGCCATAAAACGGCGGCACCGTGTTGGGAAAGATGACCTCCCCCACCACGCCGTCGCCCAGCAGGTCGGCCAGGCGCATCTCGGAGTTCCAGTTCTTCTCCTTCTTTTTCGTGACGTGTTTCTTCTTCGGCGTCTTGTACGAGCCGCGCCAGGCGTCGAAGTCGTCGCGATATTTAGGGTCGAGGTACGCGCGGTAGTCCTGCACCGAGGCGCCCGCGTGGGCGTCGGCGGTGATCACCGTGTAGGGCGTGTTACTGACCGGTGCGTTCATCAGGCGGGCTCCGGGTAGAACTGCTTGTAGTACTTGCGAATGGAGTGAATGGGGCCGTCGCCGTCGCACAGCACCGGGTTCTCGTGGAACTTCTTGTGTTCCCAGATCGGTGCGTCCTGCGAGTGCTGGCGTATGACCTCGTTGATGAAGGCCTCGCCGATACCGCGCGTGGCCTCCTCGCTGCCCTCGAACAGCTTGAAGCAGAAGCGGATGACGGACTCGTGCCGCTCCTCATCGATGGGCGTGCCGGTGATGATCATCAGCGTCTCGCCGATGCCCTCGAAGCGCGTGACACCGAAGCTGCCGCCGTGGGTCTCGATGTTCACGCTGCCCTTCAACTCGCCATCCGGCGTGGTGAAGGTGAGGCCCTGGTAGGCGCGCATGATGTGCTCGTCGAAGGTGAAGGTCTTGTCCGGGATATCCGGCGTGCCGTGCACGAACTTGAAATGCGGCGAGTCCACCACGTTCTCCGCCATCTCCTGGGGGTGCGAGCGCACCACGGCGGTGTGGTAGATCGGCTCCAGCCAGCCCTCGGTGGCCCAGTCCTCGACCTCGGGCAGGTCCCACTTGGGTTCGACGCCGTGCGGGTGGTGCCACATGAAGATGATGCCGTTGCGCTCGATGGTCGGGTAGGACTTGAGTTGCGCCTTCGCGGGGATGCGCTTGGCGTAGGGGATGTCCACGCACTGGCCCGTGCTGTCGAAGGACCAGTGGTGAAACGGGCAGCGGATGTTGCCGCCCTCGATCGTGCCGCCGTAGCCGAGGTGCGCGCCCAGGTGCGGGCAGTAGGGGTCGGTCACGCAGGCCTCGCCCTCCTCCGTGCGGTACAGCAGGAAGTCCTCGCCCAGGTAATGCACCGTCCTGATCTCGCCCGCTTCCAGGTCCTTCGACTCGGACACCCTGAACCACCCGAAGGGCATGGGAAGAGGGATACGCTCGCTCATGTGTTGTCCTCGTGTTCTATTGTTACGTCGCTTGATACGACGCTTGTTACGACCAGGCCACCGGGGCGGGAACTGCGCGGCCGGCGGCACGAACGGCGCCGGATTGACGTGCGACTAGTATACTCAGTCACCTTAGCTCCGTCATCTTTATAAGACACCTGTCTGGTGATAACATAATGCCCATCATCCCCCCGGCAAATACATATAATTCAAAGGCTTAGCATGAACAAACCCTGGTTGATGGGCATTGACCTCGGGGGCGGCGGCGCCCGCTGCGTCCTCGTGCACGCGGGCACCGGCCAGCAGTTCAGCGCCGCGAGCGCCTGGCAGTTCCGGCCGGCGCCGGGCACCTTCGGCACCGGATTCGATATCGATCTCGTTGCCACCTGGGAGGCGGTCGGCACGGCCTGCCGCGCGGCGCTGGCAAGCGGCGGCATCGGTGGCGGCGACGTCGCCGCGGTGGCGGTGGCAGCCATGCGCTACACCAACGTGATCGTCGACCAGCAGGGCCACGCGCTGCTGGCCGTACCCAACCGCGACGCGCGCGCGGCGGGCGAAGGTTTTGAAGTAGCGGAGAAGTGGGGCGAGCAACTCCTGCAACAAAGCGGTACCTGGCCATTGCCCATGCACCTCGCGCCGCGATTGCTGAACCTGCGCAACAGCCAGGGAGGCACACTGGAAAACGTGGCCACGGCCTATGGCCTGAGCGAGTGGCTGAACGAGCGCCTGTGCGGCGCGCGGGCGATCGACCCGAGCCAGGCGAGTGCGAGCGGGCTCTACGCCATCGCGGGGGATGACTGGTGCCGGGAGGTGATCGACGGCCTCGGCCTGCCACGCGACATCTTCCCGGAGGTGGTTGCCGCGGGCACCGCGCTCGGCGAGTTGAGCGCAGCAGCCGCCGAACACATCGGCGTCGCGGCGGGCGCCACCGTGGCGCTGGGCGGCGCGGACACGCAGGCCGCCTTGTTGGGTGCGGGCGTGATCGAGGCCGGTGCGACCGGCGTGGTCGCCGGCACCACCGCGCCGGTGCAGCGCGTGCTGGACAGCGCCCGGGTGGACGCGAGCGGCGCACTGGTGGCTTCACACCACATCGTGCCCGGCCGCTGGGTACTGGAAGGTCACTGCGGCGCGATGGGCGACTCCATCAGCACCATCGCGCGGCTGCTGTTCCCCGGTCACGCACAGGCGGAGTTGCGCCTGCTGGCAGAAGCGGCGCAGTCGGAAGTTGGCGCCGCGGGCATGTTGTCCACACTCGGCGCCGAGGTGATGAACATGCGCGCGCCCAACATGCCCGTGGGCCAGTTCAGCCTCAGCCACATGACCCTGGCGGAAGACGCCGCACCGGGCCGGCACATGGCACGGGCGCTGCTGGAAGGCTGCGCCTGTGCCGTTCGCGCCAACCTGGAGAAGCTGGACGAACAGGTTGCCGATGGCGCCGTGAGCCTGTGCGGCGGCCTGTCGCGCAGCGACGTGTTCGGGCAGATCTTGACGGATGTGCTGGGCACGGACGTGGCGGTACCGGCCCACTACAACACCACGGGACTCGGCGCGGCGATCTGCGCGGGTGTGGCGGCGGGTCACTTCGCCGACTTCAGAGCGGCCCGCGACGCCGTGGTGACTTTGCGCACCATCCTCACTCCCAACGCCGACAGCGCTGCGGAGCACGGCGTTCTCTACGCCACGTGGCAGCGCTATCGCGAGGCCGGTGCGGCCAGCACCAACCCGGTGGCGGTGGACCACGTGTTGCCGCGCGTGCTGAAAGAGCCGCAGGAATCGGGGCCGGTTTCCAACGCGGCCGACCTCGCCGCACTCGTGTCGGCGGCCTTCGACGCGGACTCCCTCGCCCGCCTGCGCAACCACATGGACGTGGAGTACAAGAGTTTCCGCGAGGTGCACCGCCTGCTCACCGGGCCGGACCTCGTGAAAGCGCTGAACGGCAAGCAAGTGTTCGTGACCGAGGTGGACATCGTGGACGCCGACGCGCTGGCGCAACTGCCCGACCTGCGGGTGGTCGCCGCCTGCCGCGGCGACGCCGTGAACGTGGACGTGGACGCCTGCACCGCCTTCGGCATTCCCGTGCTGTTCGCCCCGGGTCGCAACGCGGTGGCGGTGGCCGACCTGACGGTGGCGTTCATCCTTGCGCTGGCGCGCAAGTTGCCCGCGGCCATCGACTTCCTCGGGCAGGACGACGTGACCGCCGGCAACATGGGCAAGATGGGCCAGGCCTTTAACCAGCTGCAGGGCCGCGAGCTGTGGCGCAAGACCATCGGCCTCGTGGGCCTGGGCGCCGTGGGCCGCGCGGTCGCGGCGCGCCTCGGCGGTTTCGACGCCGAGATACTGGTCGCCGATCCCTTCGTCACGCCCGAACAGGCGGCGCTTGCCGGCTGCCGCCTGGTGGATCTCGACACCCTGCTCGCCCGGAGCGACTTCGTGAGCCTGCACGCGGCGGTAACGCCCGAGACCACCGGCATGATCGGCGCCGCCGAGTTCGCGAAGATGAAGGAAGGCGCCTTCTTCATCAACACGGCCCGCGCCGCCCTCATCGAGGAACAGGCGCTGGTGGACGCGCTGGAGCGCGGCCACCTCGGCGGCGCGGCGCTCGACACCTTCGCGGTGGAACCCCCGGGCTTCGACCACCCGCTGGTGCAGAACCCGAACGTGATCTCCACCCCCCACTCCGCCGGCAACACGGTCGAGGTGGCGAACCACCAGGGCCAGGCCGTGACCGCCGCGCTCGAGGAACTGCTGGCGGGCGGCAGGCCCCGCGCCGTGCTGAACCCCGAAGCACTGGAGAATTTTAGCTGGACGGCGCCGCGGCGCGAGCCGAGCGCGGAAGAACTGGAGGCACTGAAGAACACGTCCGGTCCCGCCGTGACCGACCTGCAGCGCGACGCGAAGGCGGCCGAGAGGAAAAAGGCGGAAGCCGCACCGGCGGAAATCGCGGCGCCACAGGAACTCGTGGACAACATGCGCGCCATTTTAAAATCGTTCTGCGAACGCATGGCGAGCGATGCCGACCTGGCGACATTCAGCGCCGACAAGGACGTCACCCTGCACTTCACCGTGCACGATCTCGGCATCGAGTTCTACATCAGCCTGCGCGACGGCAAACTCGTCGCGGACCTCGGCGCGCCCGCGCAACAGGCCGAGGTGCAACTGCAGATGCGCGGCGAGATCGTGGACGGCATGTTCACCGGCAGCATCGACACCATGGAGTGCGCCATGAACGGCGAGATCGCCTTCATGGGCGACGCCGGCAAGGCCATGACGCTGCAGCAGATGAGCGCAGACATGGAACGGCTATATAAAGAAGCAAGAGCGGCCTGCGGCGACCCCGGCGACCTCGCCTCCGTCCCGCGCCCAGGCAGCGCGGCGGCGGCGCCGAAGGACGTGGCGCCGGGCGACATCCGCGAGGACCTCGTGGCGATCATGCAGGAACTGTACGAGTCCCAGGTCATCACCGCCACCGGCGGCAACATCAGCGTGCGCATCCCCAACACTGAGGACGAGGTGTGGATCACCCCCAGCCGCCTGTTCAAGGGCGACCTCAGCCCCGAGGTGATGGTGCGCATCAACCTCAAGGGCGACAGCCTGGACACCGGCGCAAGGCCCCCCTCCAGCGAGTGGGCCATGCACACGCGCATACTGGAGGTGAAGCCGGAGGCCAGGGCCGTGATCCACGCCCACGCCCCCAACGCCACCATCCTGGCCAACGCGGGCCTGCCCTTCCTGCCCATCTCCACCGAGGCGGCCTTCTTCGGCAACATCCCGAGAATCCCCTTCACCATGCCCGGCACCGGCGAACTCGCCCAGGCGGTGGGCGAGGCCATGGAAGACGAATGGGCGGCGCTGATGATCAACCACGGCATCATCGTGGCGGGCAGGACCCTGCGCCGCGCGGCGGACATGGTGGAGATCATCGAACGCACGGCGGAAGTCATCCTGGGCTGCTACGCTGTAGGCAAGGAGCCGCCCGTGTTGCCGGAGAAGGACGCGAAATACTTCCGGAAGCTGGGCGATATTGTGGCGTAGGGGCTCGATTCTCGCAGTTCGGTGGCGAGTGACCGGCAGCCGGGGTGCAGTCATGAAGGATTGGCGATGAGCGTACAACGGCTATCCCACATCGGCATCTGCGTGTCGGACCTGGAGCGCTCGGTGCGCTTTTACCGCGATGTGCTGGAGTTCTCGGAGCGCTCGCGCTTCAACATCAAGAACGAGGAGTCGGCGCGCCTGACGGACATCCCCGGCGGTAGCATAGAAACCGTCTACCTCGAGCGCGGCGACACCCGCCTGGAACTCCTGTACTACCCCGAAGCCGGGCACGTAACAGGCGAGACCCCGCGCCCCATGAACCAGCTCGGTCTGACGCACCTGTCGCTAAGAGTGCAGGACATTGATGACGTAATTGCAAAGATTGAGGCCGCAGGCGGCAGCAGCATGGAACACACCCGCATCGACAACAAACAATGGGGCTCGAAGGCAATATTCGTAACAGATCCGGACGGCCTGAGAATAGAACTGATCGACAGCCCGGGAGACCCCAACCGCTTGCCCGGAGACTAACAGCCCCGTCGCCCCCGCGAAAGCGGCGGTCCGGCGTCGCGGGACCCAGTGACTTTGTGCACAAGAGCAGACGTCAAAAAATGAAAACAGTAGACCAAATAGAAGCCGAACTAACCGCCCCAGGCGCCCCCTTCGAAATCATCGAAGAAGTAGTCCTCGGCGAAAAAATGAAAGTCTTCAAAGACCGCGACCGCAGCCTCCGCGAGATCTTCGACAAATCCACCGACCACGGCGACAACGAATACATCATCTGCGGCGAGCAGCGCATAACCTTCAACCAGCACTACGCACTGGTAAATGCGGCAGCCCACAACCTCAGGGACAAGTACGACATCCAGAAAGGCGACAGGGTCGCCATTCTCGCCGACAACCACCCACAGTGGATCATCACCTTCTGGGCCACCGTCTGCATCGGCGGCATCGCCGTGGGCCTGAACGGCTGGTGGACGCGGGATGAGATTCTCTACTCGCTGGAGGACTGCGAGCCCAAGCTGCTGGTGGTCGATCGCAAGCGGCTGGATCGCATCAAGGATGACGAGTTTGCCTTCCCCATCGTCTGCATCGAGGAGAACTTCAGCGAGCTGACGGACGGCGATGGCGTGATGCCGGAGGCGGAGATTGCGGAGGATGACCCTGCGCTAATTCTCTACACCTCCGGCACCACCGGACGCGCCAAGGGCGCGCTGCTCAGCCACCGCGCGTTAATCACGTTTGTGCACTCAGCCGTTTTTTCCGGCTTCAGGATGATGATGCTGGAGATGGAGGCGGGGAAAAAGGTAGGCGACGCCTCTATTCCCAACTGCGGCCTGTTCTCGGCGCCGCTGTTCCACCTCTCGGGTCTGTTTACGGGCGCCATCGTCAGCCTGGCTGTGGGCATGAAGACTGTGTGGACAGTGGGGCGGTTCGACCCAGAGGAAGTACTTAAGCTAATAGAGCGGGAGAAGGTTACCACCTGGGCCTCGCTAGGGAATATGGCGACTCGAGTGCTGGATCACCCCGACTTTGATAAGTACGACGTGTCAACCGTAAGCCGCATCGGGTCTGGCGGTGCGCCGACCAGTGAACAACAGCAGAAGCGGATGACAGCGGGCTTTACCGGCACAGGCGGCGGCATGGCGTTGGGTTACGGTCTGACCGAATCGGCGGGTGTGGGCACCCATAACTGGGGTGAGCTGTTGAAAGAGCACCCAAACTCCGTCGGTCGTGTGTTTCCCGGTATCGAAATTACCATCCGGGATGAAGGTAACAACGAAGTGGCCAATGGTGCCGAGGGCGAGATTTGCATACGCGGCACCTGTGTGATGCTGGAGTACTGGAGGAGACCTGAAGCCACCGAGGAGACAATGGCCCCCAGCCGCTGGCTCAGGACCGGGGATATCGGTTGCTTTGACGGCGAGTTTCTCTACGTAAATACCCGTGCACGAGACCTGATTTTGCGCAACGCGGAGAATATTTATCCGGTGGAGGTAGAGCATTGCATTGAGACACACCCGGCGGTACAGGAAGCCGCGGTTTTCGGTGTACACCATGCGGAATGGGGCCAGGAAATTGTGGCGGCTGTAGTACTGCGCAGTGGATCAAAGCCTGATGTCTCGATATTACGTGATCACTGCTCTGGGATGATCGCCAAGTTCAAAATACCGACACGCTGGTATATTCTCGATTCGGATATTCCGCGCAATGCGGCAGGAAAAATTCTCAAGAATATTCTGAGAGACAAATTCTCGCAAACACATGACCAGATCACACAATAAGTCGGGATAGCTAAAGCGGTCCAGACTTGGGACCGAGACTACTAGACATGCACTGGTCGAAGCGAGAAGAGACACACTAAATCCTGTTAAGGCTCTTGTCGCCCACGCAATCCGTGAGATGTCTTGTATCTGTCGGGGTCACAAGATGCCTAACATAAGCTCTCGGCGCGTTCCAAAATGACAATCGAGGATTGGAGGCCGACATCATAAGCTAGTACCAGTATGATTCTCTCCAAAATGTACGTTCATCAAGATCACCATGTCTCTGAGGTGAAGTACATTCCTCTCGTCTTTTGGGGCAAGCATCAAATATCTTGAAGTGAAACTGGTCCGACGTCCCGTCTTCTTCGGAAATGTTTTTCAATAGTTCAATCATTTGCCACATGTTCGTCCATCGACCGGCCGTCCTATGAAGAATGTAGTCGGGCTGTTCAAACATGCCATCAATCCAGACTAAAAGGCTGCCAGACGGACCAATGCCGAATGCTGTGCTCTCCCTGTCCTCGCTCTCTGGGTGTAAGTGTAGGTTGTATACATTGACAGTAATATCGTGCACCTGCTTTTTATGTCGCACAAAACCAACTGTTCGCGAGAGAAAGCTAGCCAGCGTATCCGCTGACCCCATGTAGACAAGATTATTTACCGGAAAATCGGGCAGATACTCCAATGCCCGGTTAACAATCATCGCACCCATCGAATGACCAACCAGAGTCACCTGGTACTGGTCTTTTTCTGCCTGCTCAAACATCCAACTCTGAAAGCGACATAGAAACTTTAGTGTCGCACCGGCCTGACTTGGCCTCTCCGGGTCAGGTGCGGCCGCACAGTCGGCGGGCAAACCCTCCCATGACACAACATTTGGCCCCATGAGACTGGAAGTAGCTTCGAATGTACTCTTGCCATCCAGAAAGGCGTCCTGACGAATAATCTGAGTGTCGACCCTTCGTTGCATCTGATCCCATGCAGACTTCCCGATCGTGTAGACAAAAGGCGTCGTGAACGGTTTTATTAGCGCTGTACTCCACCACAGTATCGCTTTACCAATATCAGCTTTAGCGTCAGGGTTTAGTATCTTGACGTTTAGGTCGCCCTGGACAGATCCCAGATCATCCCGGAGAGAGGCCTTTCTAAGGGGGCGATACTCTCCAACATCAAAGTCGATAAGACCCGGCAGCGCAACGGAAGAGGCTGCATTACTAATTTCCTTGGTCCATGCGACAGGAGCGTTACCTAGTGAGCTGACCACGCTATTGACAAAGTAAAGAGGCGCCGTAATTGCTGACCATGGCGTTCTTATTTCGCCATCCCTGATCCTAGTATAACTATCATATAAAGTTGATGATGCGCTGCTCCTCCATTGCACAAATATCGGATATATGCCTTCACACTTGATTTTCCTGGTTCGGCTTATCGCTTGCTTGAGCGAGCCCGCTCGTGTGTTTAGGCCGCCGTGGACATAGACTACTATCTGTCTCGTCTCGGGATTGACCCTGAAGTCTTCAGGTAACTTTCCCTCCCTTATTTGACTACGTCTGTACTTTTGGCACTCGCTCGAATCCCAATCAGCATTCTCAAAGTAGCGCCTGATACCCCAAAGTACTTGTCTAAAATATGAATCCTCAACTCTCCGCTGCTCTGAAAGCTGGCAATCCTCGTCGTGAATATCGTTACATCCCCTCACTCTTAAATCGCCCGATTTCGAGTCTATCTGCAGCCCTTCTTGCGGAATTTCGTACAAATTTCCATCTACACCAACGGATACAACGTGGCTTCTCGCCAGTTCCTGGCCTTCTACCGGCCCATAGGTCGTACATCCGGGTAGTGCTAGAAATATTGGTACAGCTAGAGCTGCCAATACGGACTTAGTGTTCATATGGGCACTCGGCACCTGATCCATATTAAATGTTTCCAGCGGTCTACTTTCGATTCCCTAAGTAGATCTGTCTATACAAGCAAACAGCGCAACTAACTCGAATGCGGCTCGCCCGGCATTCGGCTCAATTTAGTTATACGTTTTACGATCTAAAATGCCGCCTCCACCCATTTTTCCAAGTCAAACCCGTAGCTGATGGTAACCGCTATTTCATCAGGGCCTTCACCATCATTGATGTACGCGCCAAGATATGTTGGTGACTTATCGGTGACGCGGTAGGCCATATGCACCACACGGCGGACTTTATCGTAGTCATCTATTCCCGCGTACTCATCGTAATCTGCAAAATTGACCTCGAGAATGAATTTCGGCATTCCATTCTGGTACAGACGCTTCCCTTCCTTCAGCACAGTCATATACTCGTTGTAAACAAGCCTTGCGCCAACGGAATAGATTTTGTCGATGGAGTCATTGTTATCGCCCAATTTTTCTCGCGTCTGCGCAGAAGCCCTGAATCCTACACCTACCTCTGTTCCGGGATTGAACCAATCACTCGAGTGGGCATGAAGCCAGACATAGGCGGAAGCATTCATGGATTGAGCAATATCATTAAAATCTAGATCACCCGGCTCCTTACCACAGTTGTCATCGTTTCCATCCATCTCCATGCCATTGGCATCCATGGCCTCATCATCACCAGCTTCCTCCTCAGAATCCTGGTTCTGCATGGGGTCCTGCATGGGATCCTGCTTTGTCTGATCCAGCTTTTGACAATCCACCACATGCGCTGAGAACAAGTCCATTGATGCGCCCGTGTGAAGCGCATAATAGTCGATGAACCCGCCAGCGCCGAAGAAAGCTTTAGGTGGCATTTCCTTCCTTCCATCGACTGCAAATCTGCCGAATACATTTCCCTCTGTGAAGCCCTGGTTGTCTCCGTTGTCGTCGTACTCCGGCATAAGCGAGTATCCGAGATGCAGCGTTGCCATCCACGGCGAAGTACTGTTGATTAAGCCAAGTCCTGACTTCTCTGCGTCTTCCTCGAGTTCCTTCTTTTGCTGTGGTGTAGTGGCATTTCCCGCCACCGTATTTTTCTCGTCGTTAGTGAGTACTATGCTCTGTTCAGGAACCGGGCACGCCGATGCTGTTGAGCTGCTCTTGGGACCAGCATTAATAGCTGCTTGCAGCGTACCTATATCCGCGTTGATATTTCCTATTTCTGCGGGCGACCAACCAAGGCTTGGGACCATGCCAGCCAGCTCCTGCATACTTGGCTGCAAGCACCGCGCACAGGCCGCCAGTTGTTCGGGCGTCGGGGCGGCAGCGGCACCAACGACGCCGGAACATGCAGTATTTACGCTGCGTACCCATATATTTGGCGCATCAAGCGTATTCTTCAGTTTTAGCTTGAGCCCACTTATCTGTGTATCTAGCTTCATTTCCTGACCGCCGACCGCAACACCTTTTTGGTTTGCGCTCTGCATATCCTGCAGCGCAGCGTCAATTTTTTTCGCGGTTTCGCAGTGTTTGTACTGCTCAAACGCAAACTGTGACTGAATGACCTGGGCTACGTTCCTAGGCGTAATTCCACCTGCCACCAACTGATTTGCCTGGCCAGTCGGCGCTACATGGGGACATACTGGTGCTTGTGCCTGTCCATCGAGCGCGACCAGTGTACTCAACGGAATAAAAATCCAAAGTAGTAGCTTCTTAAAGTTTTTCATTCCTACTCTCCCTATGCTCTCTGCAAGTTTGCAACTGCTGCGCGCTGCAATTCGCTTGGATTCGTTTGTGGCCCGCCTCTAAAAATTGCCTTGTGGGGCCTCTATCGAGACTTAGAATCCCTTGTACTACCTTACGATTGGCCAAATTATCTACATCAACAAGTCAACCGTAGTTATCCGTACTTACATACCCACGCCTAACTTTCACTCCTTGTTCTAATCTGCTTACCCGGTTATTTGTTCAGGACAAGCTGCGGATGTACCAACCCGCCATCACCACCACCGGCCACATCCTCAACGCCGTCGGCGATGCTCAGGACACCCGCGATCTGCCTTATCAACCGGCGCTAATCCTCGTGCCAGACCATCTCGACCCACCGGACGCCCTCGTAATCCTGGATCAGGAGAACGAAGGCGCATGTACCGGCTTCGCCCTCGCCGCGGTCCTCAACCACCTGGATATACACCGCACGACCTCGCAGGGCACCGACCCCCGCAGCCCCGTAAGCCCCCGCATGCTCTACGAAATGGCCCGCAAATTCGACGAATGGCCCGGCGAGGACTACGCCGGCTCCAGCTGCCGCGGCGCGATGCGGGGCTGGCAGAACATGGGAGTGTGCCGGGCCACGGATTGGCCCTACTCCCCCCACTCGAGCGGCCGGCTCACCTTGCGGCGGGCGCGCTCCGCCCGCGCTACCAAGCCGGGCGCCTACTACCGCCTCAAGCCGCGCGTGTCGGACTACCACACGGCGCTGGTCGAGACGGGCGCCATCTTCGTTTCGGCTAGCGTGCATTCCGGCTGGGACTTCGTCGACCCCGACGACCCGACCATCGAATACCGCGACGACAATACCGGCGGCCACGCCTTCGCCATCGTCGGCTACAACGACCGCGGCTTCTGGGTGCAGAACTCCTGGGGTGAGGGCTGGGGCCGCGGCGGCCTGGCGCTGTGGACGTACGAGGACTGGCAGAAGAACGTCATGGACGCCTGGGTGGTGCGCTTTGCCGCATCGACCCCCGAGTTTCACGGCGGCAGCGTCTCGGCGGCCGGCAGGGAGGCGGGCCGGCCGCAGGTGCGGAGCACCCGCCGCGACGAGATCGCCGGCCATTTCGTGCACATCGACGACGGCGAATTCCACGAGACGGGTCGCTACTTCACCAGCATCCACGACATCAATGAAACCGCCGACTACCTGGAAGACGCCGAGCGCTTCCGGCACCTGCTGTTCTACGCCCACGGCGGGCTGAACAGCCCGCGGGCGTCCGCCAACCGTATCGCGGCCATGAAGCCGGTGTTCAAGGCCAACGGCATCTACCCCTTCCACTTCATGTACGACACCGGGCTCATGGAGGAGCTGCTGGACGTGGTACTGCGCCGGGATGGTGACCGTAGCCGGGCGGCGGGGATCGGGGATATCTGGGACGCGGGCATCGAGCGACTCACCCGCGTGCCCGGCCGGGCGCTCTGGCGCGAGATGAAGCAGGGCGCGCGCAGCCCCTTCCACACCAAGGGCGCGGGAACGCGGACTGTCGCGGCCCTGCTCGGTGCGCTGCGCAGCAACGTCAAGGTACACCTGGTCGGGCACAGCACCGGCGCTATCCTGCTCGGCCACCTCCTGCAGAGACTGGGCCGAATGGCTGGCGTGCCCCGCATCTCGACCTGCTCACTGCTCGCTCCCGCGTGCACGCTGGAGGACTACCGGGAGTTTTACGCGCCCTTACTTAAAACACCGCGGCGCGAGTTCGGCATAAACGACCTGCAGGTCTACAATCTGACAGACCGCCTCGAGCGCGACGACAACGTGGCGCAGGTCTACCGCAAGTCACTCCTGTACCTGGTGTCGCGCGGCTTCGAGGAGAAGAAGGGCGAGCCACTGCTCGGCATGGAGCGGCATGTGGGCGATCTCGGCCGCCACGTGGAGTTTATATTCAGCGAGGGGCCGAACGGCGGTGAAACCGCGAGCACCAGCACCTCGCACGGCGGATTCGACAACGATCCGGCCACCATGAACTCGATTCTCAAGAAGATCCTGGGCACGGATGAACTGCCGGGCATGCGCTTCACCCGGCACAACCTGGACTACTGACAAAAAGCGAAGCAAAAGACAAAGGCAGGTCAATAAGAACAATGGCAAAAAAGACTAACAACAGGCAGAAAGTCATCATCGTGGGCGGCGGCCTTGCCGGCCTTACCGCCGCGTTGGAATTGGCGGAACTCGGGTACGACATCACCCTCTACGAGAGCGCGAACCATCTCGGTGGGAAGGCGGCCAGCCTCAAGGACAACACGGTGTACGACGGCGACCTGAAGCCGGTCAAGAACACCATCGCGAACCGGGTCCAGTCTGACCACGGCTACCACATCTTCCCGCTGTGGTACGTCAACATGCGCCAGCTCTGGCAGCGGATCGGCCTCACGGCCGATGAGGTCTTTGAGGGCGGTGAATACTACGGCCTGCAGCGGGGTCCTGCCTACCAGTTCACTACCCCGCAGCCAAGGAATGATCGCGAACTGTTCAGTCTCCTTGACCTGGTTACACGTGAGGATGACGAGGTGGATGACCTCACGTTCCGCGGCTTCCTGTATTCGCGTATCTACAACGACCTGGACTCGGTCAGTCTCAACCAGCTGTTCCTGAACGCGCTCTCTATCCCAGAGTACGACATCAGCTCGCGAGTGGTCAGGAACCTGTTCCGTCAGTGGATGCCGGTCATCAAGGAAAAGAACTGGGCCGGGCTGAAGGGCCCCCTGGGCGAAGTGCTGATCGACAAGATCCACGCGGCAGTTGTCGCCGCCGCCAAGGCCTCCGGCGGTGCTTTCACGCTCAAGACCGGTCATACGCTGCAACGCATCGCGCTGGACGGCGACAGGCCCGCGCTCACGTTTTCCAAGCTCAAGAATCCGGTGAAGGCAGGGGATACCCCCGTGATACTGGCCATTCCGCCGGAAGTGCTGCGCGCCATGCAGACGGACGAGCTCTACACTGCGGAGCCCGCCATCAGCAAGCTGAACTATCTTCGCTCCAACCAGTTCGGCGCACTGGATATCTACTTCAAGAGCAAGCTGCCGAAGATTCCAATAGATCACTTTGATCTGGTGGACTCGCGCTTCAACCTCTCGGCGTTCGACATATCACAACACTGGCCGGTGTTCACCGAGAAGAAGAAGTTCGACGGCACCGTCCTGCAGTTCGTGGCAGGGTCCTGCAAGGATCTGGCGGGACTCTCGGAACAGGCTTTCACCCGCGCCATGATCAACGAGATCGTGCACTACATCCCGGCCGCAACGGCGAAGGGTATCGCGTACATCGTGCCCCACACCAATGCGACCCAGCCGTTATTCGTCAATGATGTAGGCACCTGGGACTACCGTCCCGAACCGCGCGGCAACATTTTTTTCTTTGCGGGCGATTACGTGCGCAACGACACCGATGTAGCGTCCATGGAGGGGGCAGTGCGTTCAGGGATGAATGTGGCTGAAGCAGTCCGCACTGCCCACACTCCCAAAACCCGGCCCGTGCAAATACTGGAGCCACTGGGTTACACGAAAGCACAATTGGCCGTAATGCGCCGCACGAAAGTGATTCCGGGCAGGGTGAAGATTTTCCTGGAGTACCGCCTGAAGGAACTGTTCGACGATCTCTGACTCCGTGGCGGACAGGTCAGGCCACGGCGCGGCCGTCAGTCCAGCCCCTGTTCTGCGCAGAAATCCAGGTAGGCCTGCTTGTGCCCGGCGGCATGCTGCGGCCACAGCCGCTGGTGAATCGAGTATTCGAAGAAATGCAGCGACCGGTGCGCCGAATCCAGCATGCGCCTGACGGCGGCGATAGCCTCCGCCCTCTTGTTCAGGCTGAACCAGCAGAAGCCGCTCATGAACCACACGAAATCGATCGACTGCAGCTTGTCGCTCAGGAGCATCGTCCGGGCGCCCTCCTCGAAATGACCGGCGCAGATATGAACGTTGCTGACCATGTAGTTGATGAACGGCTGCCGCAGGTCTCCCGCGGAAAGCTGCCGTACCCTGGTGCAAAGTTCCAGGCCCTCTTCATGCCGGCCCGTCTGTGCGAGCAGGTAGGCCTGCGCTGCGAGGTAGGCGGCGTTGCTCGGCTCCAGTGCCACAGCCTGGTCGACCCATTTGAGCGTGTTCTCGATGGGATTGGGGGAGATAAATTCCATCATTCCCATGGACCACAGCACCGTGGGATTCTCGGGGAGTAGTTCGTAAGCGCGCTGGGCATGGCTCAGCGCGGTGGCGAACTTATCCGGCCCCACCCCGCCCCATATCATCCCGGTCCCGAGGGCCATGACGATGCCGGCATGCGCCGGCGCGTAGTCCGGTTCGTGTTCCAGTGCGTTGTAGAAACAGTCCAGCGCTTCCTGCAGTCCCGGCATGTGGGGCTCAACAAACGTCTTGTACCAGCCCAGGTGACAGTAGCGCCACGTTTCCATACTAGTGGTGCGCGCGCCGTAATCCAGCGGCGTGCCGGTGACCTGCAACTTGAGTTGGTCGCGTATCGCCGCGGTGATCTCGTCCTGGGCTTCGTAGAGGTCCTCGAACAGGCCATCGAAGCGCTGCGCCCACATCTGGCTGCCCGTGGTGAGGTCGGTCAGGCTGACATTCACCCGCACCTTATCCGCCACCGACCTGACACTGCCCTCCACCACGTATTTAACGCCGAGGCTGCTCCGCAGTTGCCGGTAGTCCACCAGCATACCGGCAAACGCGTTGCTGGCCATGCGCGAGCTCACCTGCAGCTCCGGCATCCGCGCAAGCAGCGTGATGAGGTCTTCCGTGATGCCCTGTGATATGTAGGTGAACTCCTTCGTTCCCGCGAGATTGGCAAACGGCAGAACGGCGATACCCGAACGATTGAAGTCGAGTTCAACCGGTCCGGGTTCTGCCACAGCACCGTTTACCGGGGTGACGCCTCCCGGCAGGTCGCCCACCCGGCGATACATAACGCGCGACAACGCCTGCAACAGCTCGTCCGTGTAACCCTTGCGCGAGCGATTGAAGACCGGGAGCTCCTGCTTCACGTCCGCCAGCGCGCCCGGCAGTGCCGCACGATCCATCTTCACCGCGACCAGGCTCAGACCCATATCGCGCACGAGCTGCAACTCACGCATGCACCGTTCCGATTCGAGCAGCGCGCGTGAGCCGTAGAGCAGGCAGACCCGCGCGCGCTCGATCACTGTTGCCACCGCGTCGGACCACTCCGACCCCTCGCGCGAGCTCGTGTCCCACCACAGGTTGATCCCCTGTCGGCGCAGCCAGAGGAACTCATCGTACAGCTTGTCGCCATCACGCTGCGCATATAGAACGAAGACCAGCGGCGGCGCCGACTTTTCACTTTCCCTGGCTACAGCCGGCGTTTTCTTCTTTTGTTTGAAACAGAAATTCCTGAAGTCCACGTCATCGTATTCAAGAAGTTCGGGATCAAGGTCGAAGAGGTTGAGTATCGCCGTCCAGCGCCGTTTCGGCACAGGGTACGATCGGTGCTCCGGATGGAGTGAGCTTCGCTCCAGCGCGTAGTTGGAGTCGACGTGTTTGAACCAGCCTTCCACGCCGTGGACGCTGATCTTCTCGCCGGCGTCGGTCATTGCGTTGGCGAGCGACCGGCGGCACCGGACCCCGGGGTTCAACCCGGAATCGAGCAGCGCCTGCACTTTTTCTGTGGTGAGGGATCCCGGCGTACGGTCCCTGTTCGCAGAGTTCATATTGTCAGTCACACGGAAACCAGCAGATCGAGTCTGGCCGAACCTTCCGACGAGCAGCTTTTTATTGTTGCCAATGATTATCGCTCGCGATTAAGGAATGTCCAGCGACTTATGGGGGTTGATCGCGTACTCCGCAAATCTGCGGCGCAGGACCGGCAAGTGTGACAGAAAGATGTCGGCCGCCCACGGCGACGCCCTCCCGACTGACCTGACGCGGGATTGACGCACATCAACTATGCTCTGTTGAGTACCCGCGCAACCACGACCAGAATGATCTGGCACAGCTTTCGTATGGGTTGGAGGCAATCATGAAACACATCCTTTCCGCGATCTCGCTCCTGCTCGCCCTTGCAAGCGGCGCCGCCACTGCCGCGCCCATACTCTGGGATACCGTGTACGCGAAGGACGGCCGCGAATGGGCGCAGCTCGACCGCTTCCTCGAAACCTCCTGGCTGCGGCTCAGGCGACAGTGCCCCGGCGGGCCCTGCCTGCCCGGTTCGGAGATGAACGGCTGGTCGCTGGAGGGCTGGAACTGGGGCTCCGCGCAGGAGGTGCAGGACCTGTTCAACGCGTACACGGGGCACACCGCCGTGGCGCCCACCAGTTACCAGGAGCTCAACAGCCTGTGGGCTCCCGAGTTCACGCGGGCTTTTCGCATCACCGACGGCGTGGTGGGCGGCAACGAATGGGTGCACGGCTGGACCAGCACGCAGGCGGCCAGTACCAGGGGCCTGACCGCGGTCATGTTCAACGGGACGGGAGGGCCGGTGCCGACCGATTCCTATGACACGAGTATCGCCTACACCTTCACCGACACCCACTCGTGGCTGGGCGCGTGGTTCTGGCGCGAGCCGCGGCTTGTGCCCAGCCCGGGCTCGATGGCATTGCTCGGCACGGGCATCCTCGCACTCTCGGTGCGCCGACGACGCCGCACCGCTCACCGGGGTTAACGCAGGGCGGCGGCTGCTTTTCCCGGCCGCCGGACATCCCCGGCAGTGGGATTTGTCGCTATGATTACCCTTCGACAACTGCCGAAACTCACCGAGACCGCACGATGCGTATTCCCGAGCCCCTGTTCAAGATCGTCAACGTCATCGTCAAGGCCCTGCTCGCCTCGCCCCTGCACGGGCTTGCGAGCGACAGCTTCATGGTCATCCACTACACCGGTCGCAAGTCCGGGCGCCCGCTCGCAACGCCCGTGCGCTACCAGCGCATAGACGGCATCCTGCGCTGCACGACCTCGGATCACACCCAGTGGTGGCGCAACGTGCAGGCCAGCCCGGACGTGTCACTGCGCGTGGCCGGAGAGGTCGGGCGCTACCGCGCGAGCCTCGTCGTCATGGACCCGGAGCGCGCGCGGCCACTGCTGCTGGGTTTCCTGGCCGAGTTCCCGCAGGACGCGGTGTACCAGGACATCCGGCTGGATGACGAGGGGCGGCCGCTGGCAGAGGATGTCGAGGCGGCGCTCAAGATCGCGATCGTGGTCGACTTCGCGCCTGTTGGCGCATGACCCGCGTCCCTGGCACTGCGGGTTCTGTGTCGCGGCTCAAGGTGAAGGTTGTGCCGGGCGCCTCGCAAGACGGCATCGCCGGGTGGCTGGGCGACGAGTTGAAGGTGCGCGTGTCGGCGCCGCCGGAGAAGGGGCGCGCCAACAAGGCGGTGGCGCGTCTGCTGGCGCGGGCGCTGGGCATCACCGAGGGTGAGGTAACGCTGGCCTCTGGCGGGCGCTCGCCGCGCAAGGTGTTCGCGGTACATGGCCTGTCGGAGAATGACATCAACCGGATACTGGCAAGGGAGTAGCGGGCATGAACATTACAGGTGGTTGTTTCTGCGGCGATTTGCGTTACGAGGCGGACATCGCGGACTCGCCGGTGGGGGTCTGCCATTGTCGCGATTGCCAGATCTTCAGCGGATCGGCGTTCCGTACATCGTGCGCCGTGGCGCCGGAGAAATTCAGGCTCACGCAGGGCGAGCCGAAATACTTCGACAAGACGTCGGATTCCGGGAAGGTGCGGCGGATGATGTTTTGTGGCAACTGCGGGACGCACCTGTGCTCCATGCCCACGGTGGAGGAGGAAGGGAGCTTTGTTTCTATCCGGATTGCTACCGCGGAGCAGTTTGCGGAGCTGACGCCCATGGCGGAGTTGTTTTGTGATTCGAAGGTGTCGTGGATGCCGGATCTGCAGAACACATTCCAGTTTGCGGGTATGCCGGAGGCACAGTGAGTATAGAGATTCGGCCGATACGCATCGAAGACGCGTCCGCATTTCGAGAGGCGCTGCAGTCTGTGGCGGAGGAGCGGCGGTATATTCTTACGCTGCAGGCGCCGCCCCTGGAGAAAACCCTGGCGTTTGTCAGTGAGGTGATTGAAAAAGGGTATCCGCAATTCGTTGCGTTGGATGGGCAACAGTTTACGGGTTGGGCGGATTTTATTCCTCCCGAAAAGGAGAGTTTGAGGCATGCCGCCAGCCTGGGGATGGGCGTGTTGAAGGAGTACCGAGGTCGGGGTATTGGCGATGCGCTGTTGACGGCGGTGACCGAGGCCGCACTGGCATTTGGCTTTACGCGGTTGGAGCTTGAGGTATTCAGTAATAACTCAGCGGCGATCGGGTTGTACGAGAAGCATGGGTTTGAGGTGGAGGGGTTGAAGCGGAGGGCGCGGTTTATTGATGGCGAGTATTACGATATTCAGGTGATGGCTCGACTGGTGGGCTAAACCTTTACGACTAGCCCTCAACCCGAAGACACTGGGTCCCCGCCTACGCGGGGACGACGATGGTTGGGTTATGGCGAATCTAGCAATCGCGCTTTCATGGGCTGCCTTCAATAGCCCCGTAACCTTGCGTAGCGATCAAGGTGGCAGTTTTCGTCGCCCAGCATCTGCTGCGCCACCCTTGCCCGCTTGAGGTAGAGGCCCACGTCCTCCTCGTCGGTCATGCCGATGCCGCCATGCATCTGGATGGCCTCATCGCTCACCAGGCGTAACATATCCGACACCTGCACCTTGGCGAGGCTGGCGCAGAGCGCCGCGTCGGGGGCGTCGGCGTCAATCGCTTCCAGCGCCTTGAGCACCACCGACTTCGACAGCTCGATCTCGCAGAACATCTGCGCCGCGCGGTGTTGCAGGGCCTGGAAGGTGCCGATCAACGCGCCGAACTGTTCGCGGGTCTTCAGGTATTCCATCGTGCGCTCGAAAGCCGCCTGCGCGGAGCCGAGCATTTCCGCCGCGAGCACCGCGTTGGCGCGGTCGATGACCGTGTCGATCACCGGCCAGGCCTCGCCCGCGGTGCCGAGCAGTTCGCCGGTCGCGCCGTCAAGCCGCACTTCCGCCATATTGCGGCTGTCGGCCATGCTGCGCCGCTCGATCATCACGCCGGCGGCCTCGCGGTCCACCAGGAACAGCGAGAGGCCGGCGGTCCCGGCGCTGTCGCCCGCACCTTCTCCAGACGTGGCGCTTTCTTCGTCGCCCGCACCCGCCGTGCGCGCAACCACCACGATCACATCGGCCACGTGACCGTCGGGCACGTAGGTCTTGGCGCCGCTCAGCATATAGCCCTCGCCGTTCGCAACGGCCGACGTCGCGACCCGTTCCGGGCGGTGGTGCGGCCCTTCCTGCAGCGCGACTGTTAGCAACGTCTCGCCCGCGGCCACCGCGGGCAGCAGGCGTTCCTTTTGTTCCGCGCTGCCCGCCAGCAACACCGCGCTCGCGCCCAACGCCACCGTAGCGAACAGCGGGCTCGCTGCGAGCGTGCGACCCGCGGCCTGCATCACCACGCCGAGTTCCGTGTAGCCGCAGCCGATGCCGCCGTATTCCTCGGGCAGGAATGTGCCGGCCCAGCCCATCGCCGCCATTTCCCGCCACAAGTCGCGGCTGAAACCGGTGGGGTCCGCCGTGTCGCGCAGTGCGCGCAGCGCGGTGACCGGCGCGCGTTCCCTGAAAAAAGCCTCGGCGGAGGATTTCAGCAGGTGCTGTTCTTCATTCAGTACCAGTGCCATGCCCCAGACCCTCAGTCCGCCTGGGGCAGGCCGAGGACCCGCTTGGCGATGATGTTGAGCTGTATCTCGGACGTGCCGCCCTCGATCGAGTTGGCCTTGCTGCGCAGCCAGCTTCGCGCCAGGCGGCCCTCCTCGAATTCCTCGCCTTCCCAGCCAAGCGCGTCCAGGCCGCCTGCGGCAATCATCAGCTCGCGGCGCTCCTTGTTGGTTTCCGAACCGTAGTACTTGAGCAGCGAGGACGCCGGACCCGGGTCCGCCCCCGCCTTCATCTCGTCGCCCACGCGCTGCATGGTGAGGGTGAAGGCCTGCTCGCGCACATGGAAGCGCGCGAGCTTCTGGCGGAAGATCGGGTCGTCGAGTTTGCCGTCTTTCATGCCGATGGCGTCGACCGCCATTTCCTGCAGGCTCTGCTTGCGGCTGCCGGGCGCGGTCGCACCCAGGCTCGCGGCCGAGCTGCGCTCGTGCTGCAGCAGGTGCTTGGCAATGGTCCAGCCCTTGTTCAGCTCGCCCACCAGGTTTGCTTTCGGCACCTTCACATTGTCGAAGAAGGTCTGGCAGAACGGCGACGCGCCGCTGATCAGCCTGATCGGCGCCGTGCTCACACCCTCGCTCTCCATGTCGAACAGCAGGAAGCTGATGCCCTCGTGCTTGGGCGCGTCCGGGTCGGTGCGCACCAGGCAGAAGATCCAGTCGGCCTTGTCGCCGTAAGAGGTCCAGATCTTCGCGCCGTTCACGAGGTAGTGGTCGCCCATGTCCACCGCCGAGGTGGAGAGGCTCGCGAGGTCGGAGCCGGAACCCGGTTCGCTGTAGCCCTGGCACCAGCGGATCTCGCCGCGCGCGATCTTCGGCAGGTGTTCGAGCTTCTGCTCCTCGCTCGCGTACTTGAGCATCGCGGGCGCGAGCAGCAGGATGCCGAGGCTGGACAGCGGCGAGCGACAACCGAGATTGCGCATCTCCTCGTGCAGGATCTTCACCCGCTTGCGGTCCAGACCGCCGCCGCCGTACTGCACCGGCCAGTCGGGCACCGTCCAGCCCTTCTCGCCCATGCGCTGCAGCCACAGCCGCTGGTCATCGCTGCTGAACTCGAAGTGGCGGCCGCCCCAGCACACCTCGTCCTCGGTCTTCATCGGCACGCGCATACTCGCGGGACAATTGGCCTCGAGCCACGCGCGGGTCTCCTGCCGGAACTGTTCCAGTTCGTCCATGTTGGTCCTTTGTGTGCGGTCAGGCGGCGAAGGTCACCTTGAGGTGCGAGGGCCCGCGGAACGCCACGCCGCGGATGGTACTGGGTGTTTCGGCGCTGTCGTCGAACCTGATGTCCTCGAGCCTGTCGAGGATGGCGTTCATGCCGATGGTCGCCTCCGCGAGGCCGAAGTCCGCCCCCGCGCAGTAGTGCTTGCCGTAGCCGAACGCCAGCGACTTGCCCTGGTCGCGGTCGATGTCGAAAGCGTCCGGGTTGTCGAACGCCGCCTCGTCGCGGTTGGCGGAACCGATGATGACCATGACCGGTGCGTCGTCGGGTATCGTCACGCCGCCGATGTGCACCTCGCGGTTGGTCTGCCGCGACACGAACTGTACGGGCGCCTCCCAGCGCAGCGACTCCCACAGCAGCGGCTCGATGTCATCGCGATTGGCGAGCACGCGCTCCAGCAGCTCGCGGTCGCTGAGCAGGCGGTGCAGCGTGTTGCCCAGCAGGTGGTAGGTGGTGTCGGCGCCGCCGGTGATCAGCAGGCGCAGGAAGCTGATGATCTCGGCGTCGGTCATGCGCTCGCCCATCACCTCCGCCTCGATCAGGCGGCAGATGAGGTCGCCCGTCGGCGTGTCGCGCTTGTCCTTCAGCACAGGGCCGAGATATTCGGCGAGGCAGGCCGAGCCGCGCAGGCCGCGCTCCGGGTCGGCCGCCACGTGGGTGAGGTCAACGCCCCACTGGTGGAAGTCGTGCACGTCCTCCTGCGGCAGGCCGAGCAATTGCACGAACACCGACAGCGGGTAGAGGAAGGTGAAGTCCGGCACGAGGTTGCTGCGGCCGCTGGCGATGAACTTGTCGATCAGCGCGTCCGCCGTGCTGCGCGCGCCCTCGCGAAACTCGCAGCCCAGCGCGCGCGGGCGCAGCGCGGGCGTGATCAGGTTGCGGTGCTTCAGGTGTTCCTTGCCGTTCATGCCGACGATGGTCTGGCCGAACACCATGCCGATGCCGGGGTAGTCGGGACTGTTGGATTTACTGGAGAACGTCTCGTCATCCAGCAGCGCCTGCTGCGCCAGCTCAAAACTGGCGATGTAGTAGCCGTAGCCCGACTCGCCCACGGGCGCGTTCGCGCGCATCGCGCGATAGATGTCGTAGGGGTTCTCCACCGGGTCGATGGGTCCGAGGGTAAAGAGCTGCTCAGGGCTCGTGGGCTGCACGAAGCTGGTCATTCCGCGGCCTTCCCGGCACACGCTGGCGAGCGTATGCGCTTGAAAATACAGGGGTAAAAGAGAATGGCAGAACGGCGGGGGTTATTCAAGCCGGTTGTCTTGCGAAAACCGGCGCGGGCCCATGTGGGGCCGCATTTATTCGACCTCGGGTTATCTGGATGGACCAGTTGGGGTCGGACATAGTTCACGCCGGGTCGATGCGCTCACCCTGTAGGGTCGAATTTATTCGACCTGGGACGACGCTTGCAGGGTGACGGTGCGGGGTATCCAGGACGGCGCTCGCAAAGGCTTTGCGGTTGATAAGCTGCTGTCGTGTTTCCGAGGGGCCCGCTCCCCGTCGAATAAATTCGACCCTACGGGTGTCGGGCTAACTGACCACCTTCAGTCCTGCAACGCAAACGCCACCAGGCTGTCGCCGAGTTGCGTGCGCATGTAGGCGTGCCCGCCGGCCGCGATCACCACGAACTGCTTGCCCGTCTTCTCGCCGCGGAAGGTCATGGGCGTTGCCTGTGCGCCGGCCGGCAGGCGGTGGCGCCACAGCTCCGCGCCGGTCCTGGCGTCGTACGCGCGCAGGTAGCTGTCCATGGCCGCGCCGATGAACACGAGCCCGGAGCCTGTCACGATCGGGCCGCCGGCGCTGGGAAAGCCGAGGTTGAAGCGTTCCAGCGGCAGCCAGGACAGGCCGGGCACCATGTCCTTCGGCGTGCCGAACGGCACGCGCCACGCGATGTCGCCGGTGTCCAGGCTCACCGCCAGCAACTCGCCCCAGGGCGGCGCCACGCAGGGCATGCCGAGCGGCGACAACAAGACCTCGTGGCGGATGACATAGGGCGTGCCGATGTTGGGCGACATGCCCATGCCGATGGCGTCGTCGTCCCAGTCCGTCGCCGCGTCGCGCGGCAGCAGCATGTTGTGCGTCACCGCGTAGTTCTGCGGCATGACCAGCAGGTTGTTGGCCGGGTCCAGGGCCATGCCGCCCCAGTTCTGCCCGCCGGCCACGCCGGGATACTGGATGGAATAACGGTTCAGGGCCGGCGGCGTAAACATGCCGTCGTTCGCCGCCGCCTCGATCTTGCGCCGGCAGGCCAGCTCATCAAAGTAGAGCACGCCCCAGGCGTCGTCCGGGCTTAGTCCGTACGGGTGCAGCGGCTTCGGGAATGTAGGGAAGGGCTGCGTGGGCGAGGTGTACTCGGCGAGGATGTCCGTCTGCGGTACCGGGCGTTCCTCCACCGGGAACAGCGGCTCGCCGGTCTCGCGGTGCAGGATGAACACGTGGCCCATCTTGGTGGCCTGTACCAGCGCGGGCACGCTGCGGCCCTGCACGGTGATGTCCATCAGCAGCGGCTGCGGCGCCATGTCGTAGTCCCACAGGTCGTGGTGCACCGCCTGGAAGCGCCACACGGGCTCGCCGGTCAGCCCGTTGAGGGCGACCACGGAACTGCCGTAGTAACCGAGGTCGAAGCCGTGCACCAGGCGGTGCGCGCCGATGAAGTCGAGGCCCGGCGTGCTGAACGGAATGAACACGAGGTTGCGCTCGGGGTCCGTGGACAGCAGCGACCACGCGTTGGGCGTACCCGAGTGGTAGAGCTGCCCCGGCGGCGCGCCGAGCGCCTGCGGCGAGGGCGCGCCCGGCGGCACGGGGTCGAACGCCCAGCGCAGGGCGCCGGTGCGCGCGTCCCAGCCGCGGATCACGCCGCCCGGCGGGTCCACGCGCTCGTTGTCGCGGATCATCGAGCCGTTGATCACGATGTCGCCCAGCACCACGGGCGCGGAGGTAATCGCCATCTCGTTGCCGATGATCTTGCCGAGCCCGTGGCGCAGGTCCACCACGCCGTTCTCGCCGAAGTCCGCGCAGGGTTTGCCCGTCGCGCCGTCGAGCGCCACGAGGCGGCCGTCCAGTGTGCCCATGAACACGCGCAGCGCGCAGGCGCCCGTCGCGTTGTCGTCTTTCCACAGCGCCACGCCGCGGCACTTGCCGGTGCCGGTGTTGCCCCAGTCCGGCTCGCTGTCGTAGACCCACCGCTCCGCGCCCGTTTCCGCGTCCACCGCGAAGGCGCGGCTGAGGCCGGAACAGAAATAGAGGGTATTGTCGTGCAGTACCGGCGTGGCGAGGAAGGAGGTGTTGGGTACGCCCTGCCTCAGGTCGGAGGAGTCGCCCGTGTGGTATTCCCAGGCGAGTTCCAGTCGGTTGAGGTTGCCCGCGTTGATGTCGGCGAGGGGGGAGTATTTGCGGCCGCCGGGGTCGCCGCCGGTGACGGGCCAGCCTTGGGGGTCGGCTGCATGGGTGGTCAGCGCATAGAAGAAGGCAGCGGTCAGGAATAATGAGCTGTTCATGCGGCGACGGGTGGTGGCGCGGCTGCGCCGCGAGGTCGAATGAATTCGACCCCACAGGGCGCGTGATGGGGATTTCTCTGTGGGGAAGAATTTATTCTTCCATGCGTTCGCGCCGGTCGAATGAATTCGACCCCACAGTGTGTTACCTCGTCGCAATGCTGTCGTCGCGTGAGGCCGGTCGGTCAGCAGGACGGGTCCCGTCGAACAGGCCCGAGGCCTCGATGTCCGGCGCGCCGTCGGGGTCCAGGCGCGTGACCTTGGGAATGCCGTCCTCCACGTGCCAGGCGGGGCTGGAGGAGTGGGAGGTCCACACGTTGCCGCCCCTGTCCATGTCGAGCTCGCGGGTGTAGGTGACCAGCGTCGGCAGCGGGTAGATGGTCCACGCGTCACTCTCCGGCGCGTAGCGGATGATGCTGTCGCTCTGGGTGCCGGTGATCCACACATGGTCGGTGCCGGGTTCGATGAACACCGCGTAGGGCACCTCGCTGCCGACCGGCTCGACCGGGATCACGTGGCTCTCCTTCCAGGTCATCGACTTCGTGTCGAACAGGTTGATGGTGCCCTCGGCGTAACTCGGCACCCACAGGTTGCCCTTCGAGTCGAAGCGCAGGCGGCGCGGCGTGACAAACGGCGTCTCGATCGGGGTGACCTCCAGCGTTTCCGGGTCGATGCGCCCGATGTGGCTCATGTTGAGCTGGCTGAACCACACGCTGCCGTCGATGGGGTGGATGTCGATGCCGTAGGGCATGGGCATGGTCACGCCGTCCATTTCCGCGCTGCGATCCTCCAGCCCGATGATGTCGGCGTTGGCCAGGAAGAACGGCGTGAGGTACGTGATAAGGCGCGTGCTGAGATCCGGGAACTTGAGGCGGATGAACTTCTGTTCGCGGCTGATGGGGTCGAACATGCCCACGTGGTTGGTCGCGGTGA
>JAUIEP010000221.1 GCA_030428835.1 Gammaproteobacteria bacterium
AGGGTAAGCGAGGGCAGTATCTTGTCGCCGGGCAGGTCGCCCCAGCCGGAGACCGGCAGCCAGTCGAGGCGTATGCCGAACACCAGCAACAGCAGCGGACCGAGCAGCAGGGCGGGCATGCAGATGCCGATCATGGCGAGGCTCATCGGCACGTAGTCCTGCGCGCTATTGGGCCGCAGGGATGCGAAGACGCCGGTAGCGACGCCCGCGAGTACCGCGAACAGCAGCGCGTAGAGGCCGAGTTCGGCCGTCACGGGGAGCCCGGCGGCGATCAGTTCGTTCACCGTGCGCCCGGGGTACTTGAAGGACGGTCCGAGGTCGCCCTGCGCGAGGTCGCCGAGGTAGGCCGTGTACTGCGTCAGCAGCGGCTGGTCGAGCCGGTACTGCGCCTCCAGCGCGGCCTTGACCTCGGGTATGACGGCCTTCTCGCTGTCGAAGGGTCCCCCCGGCGCCACGCGCACCAGGAAGAAGGTCGCGGTGATCACGACCAGCAGCACGGGAATGGCCTGCAGGAGCCGGTAGGCGATGAACCGGGTCACGGCGCGGGCTCCTCGAGGTACACGTACTTGAAGTTCGTGTGGTCCATGAGGTTGGCGGGCATGCCGCGGACACTGGGGTGCACCAGGTGCTTGCTGGTGTAGGTATAGATGGGAATAAAGGGCATCTCCTCGACCAGCAGCGTCTCCGCCTCCCGGAAGATTGCGAAGCGCGCCTCCCGGTTGGGCGCGCGCGGCGCCTCGCGCAGGATCATGTCATCAAAACGCGCGTTGCAGAAGCCGGTGCTGTTGTTGCCGCCGCCGCAGATGAACAGGTCGAGGAAGTTGTTCGGGTCCACGTAGTCGCCGATCCAGCCGCGGCGCGCCAGGTCGAAATCCATTTCGTCGACGGTGGTCAGGTACACCTTCCACTCCTGGTTGGTGAGGGTGATGTCGATGCCGAGCGCGTCCTTCCACATCTGCTGCAGCGCCACGGCCACCTTGCGATGGTCCTCGCTGGTGTTGTACACCACTTCCGCGCCCGGGAAGCCCTCGCCGCCGGGGTAGCCGGCCTCCGCGAGCAACTGTTGCGCCGCCGCGACGTCGTGCCCGAATAGCCGCGGTGGCTGGTAGCCCAGCGTGCCCGGCGGCGTGATGGCGTACGCGGGAACGCCGGAGCCGTGCAGCACCGTGCGGGCGAGCTTCTCGCGGTCCACCGCCATGGACAACGCCTTGCGTACGCGCACATCGTCCAGCGGCGCGCGCTTGGTGTTGACCAGGAAGTAATAGGTGCCGAGGTAGGGCGCGTTGCGGAACGGGCTGTCCGGCATCGCGCGGTAGACCGGGATCTTGTCCAGCGGTACCACCTCTGTGTAGTGCAGTTGGCCCACGCGGAACATGCGCTCTTCCGTCGGAATGTTTTCCGTCGGGTAGAACACCACGCCGTTGAGTTTGACGTTGTCCCGGTCCCAGTAGGTCTCGCTCTTGCGCACCGTTATGCGCCGGTTCAGCAGCCACTCGGTGAGGTTGAAGGGCCCGTTGCCGACGATGTTGCCCACCCGCGTCCAGCGGGTGAATCGCGTCGCGGCGCCGCCGAACTTCTCCACAGTGGGGCGGTGCACGGCGAACGTGCTGTAGTGATCCATGAGCTGGATGAAATAGGGCGTCGGCGCATTGAGCGTGACCTGGAGTGTCAGGTCGTCCAGTGCCTGCACGCCGACCCGTGCGAAGTCATCCAGCTTGCCGGTCGCGAATGCCTCTGCATTTTTTACAGGGTACAGCATGTACGCGTACTGGTTGCCCATGGCGGGGTTGAGCGCGCGTTGCCAGGACCACACGTAGTCGTGGGCGGTGATCGCATCGCCGTTGGACCAGCGCGCCCGCGGGTTGATGAAGAACGTCACGGTGAGGCCGTCGTCGCTGATCTGCCAGCGCTCGGCCACGCCCGGTTCCGGCTCGAGTGTATAGGGATTCTTGGTGGCGAGGCCTTCGAAGAGAGCGCTGATGACATGGTGCTCGGGCACACCGGTGACCACGTGGGGGTCGAGGCCCTGGGGTTCCGCCCCGTTGCCGTAGTGCAGCACGCCCTCGCGGTTGCCGCGCGCCACGTTCGACTCGCCGCCGCTGCATCCGGTGAATGCCAGCGCGAGGAGCAGGCCTGCGAGCAGGTTGGCGGCGGTGCGCATGGTGGCGTCAGTCCAGTGTCTTGTTGAAGCGCTTGGTGGCGATGCCAAGCATGATAAGCGTAAACCCGAGCAGCCAGATGATGTCGGGCAGGAGCTGCGCTGTCGAGGAGCCGCGCAGGTACACGCCGCGGATCAGGCGCATGAAATGCGTTGCGGGTATGGCCTCGGAGATGTACTGCGCGGCCTTGGGCATCGCGTCGTAGGGAAACATGAAGCCGCTGAGCAGTATGGAGGGGATGAGCACGAACATCGTCATCTGCATCGCCTGCATCTGGGTCTCGGCGGCGGTCGAGATCAGCAGCCCGAGCGTCAGGCTCGCGCCGATGAAACAGGTCGTGATCACGAGCAGGCTGAAGGCCGTGCCCTGGAAGGGCACATCGAAGATCAGCCAGCCCAGCCCGAGTATGATGCCCATCTGCACGAGGCCCACGACGATGTAGGGCGATAGCTTGCCGACCATCAGTTCGAGCGGCCTGATGGGCGTGGTGATGAGCATCTCCAGGTTGCCGCGCTCGCGCTCCCGCACCAGCGCGATGGAAGTAAACAGTGTCATGGTCATGGTCAGGATGATGACGATGAGCCCCGGCACGATGTTCACCTCGGAACGCCGCTCCGGGTTGAAGAACAGTGCGACCTCGAAGGTCGCCTCGGCGGGTTGGTATGCCCCCGGCGGGGCCCCTGCATCAAGCCGCAGCGGCATGCTGCGCAGTGTCAGCAGGGCGTTGCCGACCATCGTGTCGGAGCCGTCGACCAGCCACTGTCCCACCGTCTCACCGGCGGCGACGCGCTGCGTGAGGTTGTGCGGCAGCACCAGCGCCGCCCGGATCTCGCCGGTCATCAGCGCCGCCTCCGCCTCCGTCGGCGTGGCGTAGGTGCCGACGACGTCCACGACCTGGGTGACGCGCACCTGCTCGGCGATGACGCGCGCCGCCGCGCTGCCCGAGAGATCGACGATGCCCACCGGCAGGCCGCGCACCATCGGGTTGATGGCGTAGCCGAACAGCAGCAGGTAGAGCAGGGGCACCATGACGACCATGCCGAAGGTGATGCGGTCCCTGGAGAGTTGCCGCACCTCCTTGTCGACGATCGCGCCGATGCGGCCCAGGCTGCTCATGCGCTTGCCCCGGCGTGTTCTGCAGTGCGCTCCCCGGCGCTCTCCCCGGCCAGGGTCGCGGCGACAAACACATCCTCGAGACTGGCCGCCGTCACCTGCATCTCGAGGTCGCGGCCGAGGTCGGCGGCCCGCAACCTGCCGACCGGGTCGGTCACGCCCGGCGCGAACAGGACGCGCAGTTGCAGGCCCTGTTGCGCGGCGGACAGCAGTTCCGGCATGCCGAGTGCGCGCGTGCGCACCTCGCGCAGGTCGCGGCCGCGGATTTCCACCACGCGGCCGTCGAGTGCGGCCATCAGCTGTGCGGGCTGGCCCTGCCTGCGCAGCACGCCCTCGTCCAGGATGGCGAGCTGGTGGCAGCGTTCCGCCTCGTCCATGTAGTGCGTGGAGACGAGGATGGTTTTGCCCTGTTCGACGAGGTCAAACAGCTTCTCCCAGAAGTCGCGCCGGTTCTCCGGATCCACCGCCGAGGTCGGCTCGTCGAGGAACAACAGGTCCGGGTCGTGCAGCGTCGCCACCGCCAGGGCGAGCCGCTGCCGCTGTCCCCCGCTCATGTCGCCGGCGCGCCGGTCGTGCATGTCGGCGAGGTCGTAGTCCGCCAGCAGGGCGCGGGTACGCGCGCGGGTCGCGCCGCGCGTCATGCCGTACACCCGGCCCATGAAGTGCATGTTTTCCGTGACCGTGAGGTCGTCGTACAGGGAGAACTTCTGCGTCATGTAGCCGATGCGGTGGCGCAGGGTTTCCGCTTCGCCGGGAACGGTAAGGCCGAGGACCGACACGTCGCCCGCGCTGGGCGTGAGCAGCCCGCACAGCATGCGAATGGTGGTGGTCTTGCCGGAGCCGTTGGGGCCGAGGAAGCCGTAGATCTGGCCGCGCGGGATATCGAGGTTGACCGCGTCGACCGCCGTGACGTCGCCGAAGCGCCGGGTGAGGCCACGGGCGTAAACGGCCGTATCAGTCATCCTGGGGCGCACCCGGCACGGTCATTCTTCAGGGTTGCCCGAGATGGACCTGCGCCGGCACGCCGGTCGGCAGGTCCTGCGCATCCTCGAGATCGAACTCCGCCACGTAGACCAGGCGCGACCGGTCGCTGGCGTTCAGCGCGTAGTACGGCGTGAAAGCCGGCTCGGTGGCAATCCAGCGCAGGTGGCCGGTGAGTGCGCGGTCGACGCCGTCCACGTGCACGGCCCTCGCGTCGCCGATGTCGAGGCTCGCGCGCCAGGGTTCGGGGATGTACACGCGGGCGTAGGGGCGGTCGTCGGCGAGCAGTATCGCGAGTGTCGCGCCGGCCGGCACGCGCTCCCCGACGTGCCAGGGCAGGCTGTCGAGGTAGGCGTCGCGCGTGGCGACCACCGTGAGCTCCGACAGGCGGTGCTTCTCCAGTTCGAGTTGCGCCTCGGCCGCCTTGAGCGCCGCCGCGCCCTGGTCGAGCTGCTCCTGCCGCGTGCCGTTGGTCAGGCGCAGCAGGTCCTCGCGAGCGGACTCCAGCGCGGCCTCGGCGGCGTCGCGCTTCGCCAGCGCGCTGTCGAGTGTGGCCTGCGCCGCGAGTTTCTGCTTGCGCAGTTCCAGCGCACGCGTGTACGTCGCCTGCGCCTCGACGACCTCCGCCTGCGTGCCCTGCACCCGCGCGCTCGCCGCCGCGATCTCCTCGGGCCGGGCGCCGTTGCGCAACTCGTCCAGCCGCGCGCGCGCCTGCATGACGTCCGCTTCCGCGCGCGCCACGAGCACCCGCTGTTTCTTGTCGTCGAGCTGCACGAGGACGGTGCCTGCCTCCACCATGGTGCCCTCGGCCACGGGCTCGCTGACAATGATCTCGCCGGCGGTGGCCTTCAGCACGATGCGGTCGCGCTCGAGCGTACCCAGCGCCTCGTCGCCGCCCGTGCTGCCGCAAGCGGTGAGCAGTAGTGCCAGCAGGAGGTGTCCCGGTCGTGCCATGTCAGTACCTGAATGCGTTACGCGTAGCTTACACGCACAACACGGGCCTGTCGCAGCCCCGGGGGTGCTCGCGTGCTGCCGACACACCCCAACCATCGTCGCCCCCGGCCCCGGTAACCGGATTATCGTCGCCCCCGCGCAGGCGGCGGTCCGACGTCTCGGGGCCCAGTGGCCGTTGTTGTAGAACTGGCGTTGAATTCTTTAGGCCCACCCAGGCCCCGACCCGCGATATCTCTTCGCTCGCTGTCGGCCCCGCTCCGCGGTGCCCTTGTATCTTGAGAAATCGGTATGGTTAGCCAGATCACAACCGAACCTGGGTTGTGAGAAGGAGTGCGGCAGACCGAGGTGCCCTGAGGTG
>JAUIEP010000031.1 GCA_030428835.1 Gammaproteobacteria bacterium
CTCCAAAGCGAGACGCAATGGCAGCGGCGGCTCACCGCCTCCCCCGGGGGTCAGGCAGTGCCAGTAGAACGTGTGATTCCAGACCTGGGCGGCCATGTTGTAGAGGTGGCCGTCGCTGGACTGAACCAGTTCGAGAAGATCGTCGGAGCGGAGGCTGTCGCGCTCCAGGTCGTCCAGCGCGGCATTGAGTTTGTCGACATACGATTTGTGATGTTTGCCGTGGTGAAACTCCAGTGTGCGCGCGCTGATGTGGGGTTCCAGCGCATCGGTCGCGTAGGGTAGGGGTGAAAGAGTAAACATTGTCGCCTCCCGCCGTTGTAGGCTCTCCTTGCTCGTGACTGTGTCCGGTGGGTGAGCCCCCCCGGTTCGTGTCGAGATAGCAGCAATTAGTGTGCCAGTTGGAGTGTTATCCGCGTCCTTGAGGGGGAGCGTGGAGCCGGCGAGGTGCCGCGAACGGCGCGGGCGCGCGACTTACGCTCGATGGCGTTGTCCTGTACCATGCGCCGGGTATGCCAGTGCGGCCGGCGATCACCGCACACCACTTCCTGAGCTTCACGCGCACTATGAACAAATCTCTTCCCAGGGTGCTAATCCTCGACCCGGATTCCGGGCATTCGGGCACACTGGAAGCTATCTGTCGCAAGGAAAACCTCCACGTTGAGCACTGCTCGACGATTGCCCAGGCGGTAGAGCTCATTCCGCGCCACGGTGAGTCACTGATCGCGGCGTTTATCGCCCTCGATCTGCCGGATGGCGAGGGCCTGGACCTGCTGCGGCGCGACGGCCTCCTCCCGGATGGCATCGAGGTGGCGCTCATGCACGATTCGGACGACCCGGAACGTGCGAGCACCGGCATCTCGCTGCAGGCCAGGTATTTTTTCTGCAAGCCCGTCGATGAGAGCTTTATTGCAGGACTGCTCGGGGATATCCGCGAGGAGTGGTTGACCAGGCAGGACGGCGAGGCTGAGCCACTGGATTGCTCGGTAGACCAGTTTGGGCTGTTGCGTGGCAGTTCGCGGCCGATGCGCAAGCTCTACCGAACCATTCGCAAACTCGCGCCGACCTCCGCGGCGGTCCTTTTGGTGGGAGAAAGCGGCACGGGTAAAGAGGTTGCTGCGGAAACGATCCACTTGCTATCCGGCCTCGACGGCCCGTTCGTCGCGATCAACTGCGGCGCGATTCCGGCGGAGCTCGCCGAGAGCGAACTGTTCGGCCATGAAAAGGGCAGTTTCAGCGGGGCCGACAAGCAGCACGCGGGCTGTTTCGAGCGCGCCGGGGGCGGCACATTGTTTCTGGATGAAATAGCCGAGATGCCGCTGGAAATCCAGGTGAAATTGTTGCGAGTACTGGAGACCGGTACCTACCGCAGGGTCGGCGGAGAGAAAGAGCTGAAGGCCGATGTCCGGATTATCTCCGCCACCAACCGCGAACCCGAGGACGCGATACGGGACGAAGTATTGCGCGAAGACCTGTATTTCCGCGTGGCACAGTTCCCGCTGCATATTCCTGCCCTCAGGGACAGGGGCGATGATGTCATCGGCCTCGCACAGTTTTTCCTCGCCCGGCTGAACGACCAGCACGACACCGCCAAGACGATGGCGGAGAGCGCAGTGGATGCCATCAGGGACTATGCCTGGCCCGGCAATGTACGGGAGTTACAGAGCGCGGTCGAGCGCGCCTATATCATGGCGGAGCAGGAACTCGAGGGGCAGCATTTCCCGCTTGAACAACTGGGCATCGAACCGGATGGCGAGTACCTGCGTGTGCCTGTCGGGCAGTCTCTGGACGTCGCGGAGAAGAAGCTCATACTGGCCACGCTGGAGGCGACGGATGGCGACAAGCGGGCCGCGGCGGAACAACTCGGTATTTCCCTGAAAACCCTGTATAACCGCCTGAAGGATTACGAGGCTGATTGACGGCCGAAGCGGCGCCGGCAGTGCCACGGCGTACCCTGATCATGACATGCCCAGGCTGAGCAGGTTGTCCACCGGGCGGTACAGTTCTTCCAGGTAGTCGATGTCATCCTGCGCCAGCTCGATAGCGGTGGCCTGTACGAGGTTTTCAATCTGCGAGGGTTTTGACACGCCCACTACAGGCGCCGTGACCGCCGGCTTGCCCAACAGCCAGGCGATCGCGATCTGCGCGGGCGTGCACTCGTACTTCGCTGCCGTTTCCACCACCCGCTGGGCAATCGGGAAGTTGTGCTCCCCGCGGTACAGGCTCTCGGTGCGATTGCGGTCCGAGCCGGAGGACCGCGTGGTGCTGCCCGCGTCGAAGCTGCCCTGGTAGGCGCCGGTGAGGATCCCCCGGGCCAGGGGTGACCAGGGTGTCAGTCCCACACCCGTTTTCTCGCAGTACGGGTTCATCTCACGCTCCTCCTCGCGGTACACGAGGTTATAGTGGTTCTGCATGGAAATGAACTTCGCCCAGCCGTGCCGCTCCGCGGTCATCTGTAACTCGGCGAACTGCCAGGCGAACATGGAGGAGCCGCCGAGGTAGAGCACCTTGCCCGCCCGCACCAGGTCGTTAAGCGCCTCCATCGCCTCCTCGATGGGTGTCTCGATATGGAACGGGAGGCCATGGGGGTGACGGTGGATGATCAACTGGTCGACGTAGTCCAGGCCCAGTCGCCGGAGGCTGTTGTTGACGCCCTCGACGATGTGCTTGCGCGACAGGCCGACCGTGTTCGGGTTGGACCCCATGGGCATCGCCACCTTGGTCGTCAGTACGTAGTCCTCCCGCGGCAGCATCTCGCGCAGCAGCTTGCCGACGATCTCCTCGCAGGCGCCGATCCCGTAGAAGTCCGCGCAGTCGAAGTAGAACAGGCCGTTGTCGATCGCGGTGCGGAAGATCTCGCGGGACTGGTCGAGGTCCAGCGTCCAGTCGCCCTGGTGCCCCTGCCCCGGGATGCCGAAGTTCATGGTGCCCAGGCAGAGCTGTGAAACCATCAGGCCGCTGTTTCCGAGTTGGACTGGCTTGAGCATGGCGCGTTACTCCTTATCTCTGGTTAGGTGTCCGGGGCAATCGTGTGCTGCCCTGGCGGTGAGCGCTGGCCGATGCGCACGAGACCCGCCTGGTCTCCGGAAAGCATTGGCCGCAACTTCCGCTCGATGACTTCCCGCGCGACTTTTTTGTGCCCCCTGGGGTTGAAGTGCCACACGTCGTTGAACCCCGCGCGGTAAGAGATAAACACGTCCTCCACCGGCAGTCCCCGCATCGAGTCAAGCAGGTCCAGGCATTCGATCTGCAACTCTGCGCAGAACCTCGCGAAGTTCGCGCTGGGCGAGAACGGGTAGTCGCTCGCGATCTGGTAGGTCATCGGGATAATCATGAACAGGAAATCCGTTTGCTCGCTCCGAAGTTCCGCGGACAACTCGCCGATGAGCGTCTTCAACCACCGCCACTCCTGCGAGCCGTAATCGTTGTAGACGTCCATGGTGATAGGCTGCTCCAGCGCCAGGAACACGGGGTAGTCCTTGTCGTTGCCCTCGTGCCATTTGGTCGCGAGGGTTTTCTGCTGCAGGTTGAACGACATGAGCAGGCGCCTGGTGTTGCTCCAGTAGGGTAGCAGCTTGACCAGCAGGCCCGTCTCCTGCAGCGCCAACTGCCGGGTGTGGTACGCCATGTTCGGTATTGCCGCGTCCGGGACGACGAGGTCGGCATCCCGCCGGTGCGACCAGTGAAAAAACGGGTCGACGACATCGTTCATGCAGTACGCCAGGATCAGCAAATCCGGACTCATCGCCTTGAGCTTTTCCCTGTAGAAGTGCAGTTGATTGTAGGTGGTGTATGCCGGCACGCCCGCATTGATCACCTCGACCCGCCTGCCGTCGATGTTCTGCTTCGCGAGTTGGGCTTCGATCAGCGCAGGAAAGGCCTGGCGGGCGCTGACGTAGACGCCGTAGGTGACAGAGTCGCCCAGGACGATGATCCGGTACACGTCGTCGGGCTTGTCCGCCGCGATTTCCGGGCCTCTCAGGCCCAGGGAATTATTCCCGGCCTCGTGCGGGTCGAGTTCGAACAGATAGGGCGCGTCTGCCTTGCGCACCGGGATCTGCCTGTCGCGGGACCAGTCCGGGTCGACAATCGCTATGAGGTAGTCCGCCACCAGGAACGTAATGAGTACCGACGCGATGGTGAGGGCGGTATTTTGCAGGAACGCGCGTGCAGTCATGTCATGTCGGCGCCGGCCGGTGGGTGTTCACTGCCCGCAGCCCGTAGCGTGGTGGAACAGCTTGTCGATGCACCAGACTATACTGCATAGGTGCGGCGTCGGCATCCGCTGTTCCCATGTAACACCCCGCCGCGCACGCGTTGCCGGCGATCAGCGGGGATGTTGGGTGCCCGCTGGCGGCCCGGGTATGCCGGGTCAGGCGTGTTCGGCGATTGCCACCACTGCCCGTCCGGGCAGCACACGGGCGTGGTCCTCGACCCCGAGTACGAAGCCGGGGCCGCTCGCCCTGATCTGCTCCTCGGTGGAGCCGAAGGCACTGTAGACGGTGGCCAGCAGTTGCCCGGCCGCGATCTCCTCGCCCGGCGACACGGCGAATCGTGCGAGTCCGCTGGTGGTGCACAGCGGCTGGTCCGTATAGCGCAGCGGCGTATCGTTCGCGGGCGGCGCGACAGCCGGCAGCCCGCCCTCGATCATACCGAGCATCGCCAGGGTCGACAGCACGGCGCGGGCACCTTCCGCCACGCCTTCCTCCACCACCGCGAAAGAGCCGCCGGCCTCCAGCGTGAAGGCGGCGACGCCCTCCGCAATCAGTGCACCGGCGAGCGTATTGCAGTGGCGATCGAATACGTCACTGTCCTCCACCAGCAAGACGCCGGTGCCGCGTGCCAGCTCCAGTACCCGGCGGTACAGTGCCTTGTTGCGGTATTCACCGGGTGGGTCGAGCAGCAGGTAGGGTACCGAGCGTATCCAGTCGTTGTGCAGGTCGATCACGAGATCGGGCGAGGCCTGCACAATCGTATCGAACAGGCGCCTGGCGATCCGGTGTCCCAGGCTGCCGCGCGCGTCACCGGGAAAGCAGCGATTGAGATCCTCGCCGTCGGAGGTGATATAGCGCGAGGCGTTTTCGAACCCCATGGAGTTGACCAGGGGGTAGGCATAGACGGTACCCCGCCGCAGGCCATGCTGGCGCAGGTGCGCGAACACGTCGTGCACGATGGCGGTGCCGCCGACCTCGTCGCCGTGCAGGCACGCCGTGAGGCACACCACCGGGCCGCTCTGGTGGCTGCTCGCCACCAGCACGGGTATGCGCCGCTCGATGATATCGCGCAGGCCGGTGATGGCGATCGTGCGCCGGTTGATCCTCACGCGCGGTACCGCTCCCTAGCTGGCGCGACGCACCGGCAGCGCGCGGGCGGCCGAAGAATACCGCTCCGCGCACGCGTCCAGGACAGCCTCCAGCATCGCGGCATAATCCATGCCGGCGAGTGCCGCCATGGCGGCGAGGTGGCCGTCCCAGCACCAGCCGGGGTTGGGGTTGGCCTCCAGCAGGCGCGGCGTGCCGTGGGCGTCCAGTCGCCAGTCGAAACGTGCGTAGTCGCGACAGCCGAGGCGCTGGAACAGCTTGATGCAGGACGCGCTCAGGAAATCCACGGTGGCCTGCGGCAGCTGCGCGGGAATGGACTTCACATTGGTGAAGTACACGGACTCCGTGTCCCACTTCGCCTCGTAGCCACAGACGCGCGGCAGGTCCGGGGGCAGCTCCGAGTAGTCCTCCTCGATGATGGGCAGTACCGAATAGCTGTCCGGTGGGTTGCCGACGATGCCGACACTGAGGTCCTTACCCGTCAGGTACTGCTCGACCAGCACGGGATGATCGAAGCCCACGACATCGCGTACCCGGCTGATCGCGCGTTCCAGTTGCACGATGTCATAGCAGACGCTGTCCGCGGTGATGCCGACACTGGAATCGCCGAAGTTCGGTTTCACGATCACCGGGAAATCCAGGGGCAGGGCGATGAACGCGACCTGCTCCGGCGAAACCACGAAGGCCTCGGGAACCGGTATGTCCATCTCACTGGCGATACCCCGTACCAGCGATTTGTCATAGCAATAGGCCAGGCACTGCGGGTCGCCGCCGGAGTAGGGGATGTTGAGCATCTCCAGCAGGGCGGGGACGTGCAGTTCCTTGAGCGCCTCGTTGTTGAAACCCTCGTCGCACAGGTTGAACACGAAGTCGAACTTGCCGGCGCTCGCGCGCAGGTCATCCATCAGGCTGCCGTGGTCGTCCAGGTAGTCGATCTCGTAACCGTCCAGGCCCGCGAGCGCCGTCTTCAGCTCGTTGATCGTGTGGAAGTCATCGTCATCGAACTGGCTGTTGGGTTTGACCGAATCGGCGCGCCGGTGGTCGCCCATGACGACGCGCACGCGCTTCTTCGTGGGCAGGTGGCTTTCCTGCGCACCCTCGCGCTTGGTGGAGCGGGCGGTGAGCAGGATGCGTTGCGCCATCATGCCCAGGTCCTGGTTGCGCTTGGACTCCGTGGACATGGGTTCGGCCCGCTCCACCTCGAACCCTAAGTCGCGCAGCAGCGCGCCCAGTTGCTCCTGGTTGTAGAGTCGCTCGGCGTAGAACTGGTCGGCAACGACGCCCTTCTTGACGTGCGTGATGACTTCGCGGGATATCAGTCGCTGGGCGTCGCGGGACAACGAGCGCTCGCGACAAACGAAATAGTTTTCGTCGATCCACTCCCAGCTGCGCGGCTGGTACTGCGTGCGCAGGTAGTCGCCGTCGGTGAAGTCGAACAACACCATGCCGGAGGGCTTCAGTATCCGCCGCAGTTCCCGCAATACCGCGCGGTCGTCGTCGGCACTCTCGAAGTAGCCGAAACTGTTGCCGCCGAGAAATACGAAGTTGAAATGGTTGTCCGGGAAGCGCAGGCGGCGGGCGTCACCCTCGCGGAAGGTCACGTCAAGGCCGACCCGCCGCGCGGTACGGCGCGCCCGGTTGATGAGGTAGTGGGAGCGGTCGACGCCGTACAGGCGGCGGAAGCCGCGCCGTGCCAGTTCGAGCACATGCCGGCCCTGGCCACAGCACAGGTCCAGGATCACGGCGTCTTCACCCACCTCGGCCATGCGCAGGAAGGCGTCGATCTCCGCATCGGTGATCTCCGGGTCCTCCACCACGTCGCCGTCGGTGCGCAGGTAGTTGGCGTTGAAGATATCCCGCCACCAGTCGGCTTTCACGTAGCTTTCCAGGTCATCCACGGGGCCGATGGACGCGCGCAGGACGGCGCGCTCGCGCGCGGGTTTGCGGCCCGCGGGTTTGGGGTTAGAGCCAGTTGACATGCTGTGTTACTCCTGAACAAGCAAGGTTGGATTGACTGCGCGAATTGAAAGTACCTATGCCCGGCCCGTCAAGCGGCGAAATGGTAATTTTTGAGTACGTAGCGGGGCGGGGCCGCCCACTGCCCGCACGGGTCAGCGACGCGCCACGCCGGCGCCTGCCTCGAGCGCTACGGTGTCGATCGGCGCGTCGGGCAGGCGTGCCCCCGGCGGGTTCAGCGGCCGAGTCCTCGCCCGCGCAGCCGGCACTTCACGCCCAGTGCCTGGGCCAGTTCGCGCGCCAGCGGTACCGCCTGGCGCAGCGCGTCCGCGCGCGGCAGGCTCCTGCTCGTTTCCAGCACCAGCAACGCCGGCGTCGCACCCGCCGACAGCACCTCCAGGTCGCAGCTGAAATCCGACCGGCCGATAGTAGCGCTCTCGCCACCGCCGCCCGCGGTGGTAGACAGGTCGTTCGCCGTCATGCCGATACATTCGATCTGGCGAAAGGGCAACGCCGTGGTGCGCAGCGGCGACCGGACCGTGACGCAGCGCTCGTCCCAGTCGAAGACGACGCTGCGCGGCAGGCGTCGCAACAGAAGCCACAGCAGCGCGCCGCCGATACCGCAGGAGATCAGCGTGACGATGCCGAGGGTGACCACGTCGAGCGGTTGGTCGCGCAGCCAGCGCGACACCGCCAGCGCCGGGCCCGCGAAGAGCAGGCACGAGCCGAGGGCGAGCGGCACCACCACCGGCGTCACGCCGCGACGGAACGCGATGCGCGTGCCCGGTCGCCAGTCCACCACGGCCAGGTTCGCGTTCAGCGACCCGGGATCAAACGGGGGCAGGGCGGGGTGGCGCAGCAGGCGGGCGATGTACTTCTGGAGTGCCTGGCGGTCCTCGCCGGGCGGTAGCTCCCCGAAACCCGGTGCTGCGGCATTTGCGGCACGTATCTCCAGGTTGAGGTCGGCCACGCGGAACACGCCGAAGGCCGGCAGCCCCGCCGCGGCAGCCAGGTGCAGACCGAGTTCCACGAGTTGTTCGATTCGCTCGACACTGTGCAGGCGCAGCGGGAGGCGCGTGGTGCGCGGCCCCGCGTCGCTTGCATGCCAGAGCGTCAGGCTCAGGGCCCGGCACTGCTGCAGCGCGGCGTCCGCGGCCTGCTCGTCGAACCCGCCGCTGTCGGTGCGCCCGGCCTTGAACGCCCGCACGAGACCCGACAGAGACGGCCTGGCCATGTCGTCGCTCCAGTCGAGGCAAAACCCTGTCAATGCCGGCAGCGGGATCACCTGGTCAGAGCTGTTGCCGGTCACCGACCGCCGGGTGATCGTCAGCCGACCTGCTGGACGATCACAACTCAGCGTGTAATGGCCGCTGGAGAAGGCCAGCCGCTCGCCGGATTCAAGCGCGTCCAGGCCCAGGCTTGCGCCGACCTGCCTGTCGCGGTCACTACTGTCCGGCATGGCGGCGACCGCTCATTGGAACACCGGTAGATCGAAGCGCGCGAAGAAGGGCAGCGGCAGCGCGCTGGCGGCGAGTTCCAGCGTCCAGGTAATGTCGGCACCCGATGCGCGTTTGCCCGAACCGGGCAGCCCCGCGGGAATTTTAAGCCGGACCGGCAGACCGGTATGCAGCGCTTTGCTGCCGCCGGGCACCGTTTGGCTGCCGGCCCACAGCTCCGTCGTGTGCGTGGACGAGGAGTCACCCGAACCGGTCTTCACGACGCGCACGCATTTCAGGGTAATGACGAACTCGCCGCGTATCGCAATTCGCCGCCGGTTGCGCACCGTGCCTGTAAGCCCCTGGCCGATAATGCCCCGCCCGCTGTCGATACGCAGCTCACTGCGACCGAACACCAGCGCGCGCACTGTCTCTAGTGCCGCCCAGGCGAGAAGCGCAAGACCGGCCAGCGGGAAGATAAAGCCGAACGCCGCGGCATAGTTCTGCTCTTCGAATACCACCGGCACCAGCGCAAGTCCGATGGGGATAGTGAGCGCGTTGCAGAGCAGGGCCAGCACGCCGAGGCCGATGGCGAGACGGGAACTCTTGCTGGCCACCACGCCGTTCTCCCAGTCCGGGTCGTGCTTCCAGGGCGCGTCCGGGTAGGTCCGGGCGAGTTGCGCCGCGCGGCGAAAGTAAGCCGCCGAGGAAAACGTGCCGGCGACGATCGCGCCGCCGAGCAGCGAAAGCAGCAGGCCGCCGGCCGCTGTGGCCAGTAACTGCGTGGTCGTGGTTTCCGGATTGGGGAGTAGCAGCAGGAACTGTACAAGGCCGAATACGCCCGGCAGAAACAGTAGCGCGCCGAACAGGACCAACAGCCACCGCCAGACGCCCAGGGCGGTGCGCTTGTCACCTGGCTGCTGTTGGTTCGGCATCGGCGGAGTCCCATCGACTGGGCGACCATCACTCATGTACTCCCGGAGGCTGGCCCTTGTCAAGCGCTGGCAGGGAACGGACAGCCCTTGTTGCGCCAGGGTCGGAAGGGCCCGCCGACCCGACGTCGCCGCGCAGCGCTCGATTTACTCCGGAGCCGCGTGAGGGGCGGGCGGTATCGCGTCCAGCGCTGTGCGCAGGGAGCGGGGATAGCTGTCCCGCGAAATGGTTTTGAAGTACCTGTCGACAACGGGAAGCGCCGCGCACAGGTTACTGAAGTCCTGTCTTCGCAATACCAGGACGCGGGTATCCTCGCGCGAGACCAGGGTGCCCTGTACCGTAGCGTTGCCGGCCAGGCTGCGTTCGCCCCAGTGGTCGCCGGGTCCGATGAGTTGGACAACGTCTTCACCGTCGGGGTCGTCGCTGGTTATCCTGGACTCGAGCTGTCCGTCGACCACCGTGTAGAAACCGTCCAGGATCTGGCCCGGCTTGCAGACGATGTCGCCGCGCGCGAAGCACATGTAACGGGCGGCGGCCGGTTCGCTGTTTGCGATCTGTACGATGCTGCGCGGCAGGAAGTAGTCGAACAGCCAGTTCAGTGCAACGCGGAGTCGCGTGGAAAAACTCGGCAACATGCCGATGTAGATGCCGCGCCACAGTAGCCACGCGAACAGTCCGGACAGGCGGACGCCCGCGATTTCGGCGACCCCGTTGTAGTTCCCGAGGGAAGCCAGCGCTCCCAGCGGCCGATAGCGGAATGCCGCCAGTGGTTTATCGTCGAGCGCCAACGCGATGTTGCGCGCGGCGCACCTGGCCTCCCGAACGGCGAACTGGGCGGTGGGCGGCGCCACTTCCGGGGATTTGCCCTCCCTGTCCGGCTGGGTGATCAGGGCCGCGTCACCGACTGCCCATACCGTGTCATGGCCTTTCACCCGTAACATCGCGTCCGTCTCGATCTTGCCGCGTTGCATCGGCAGGCCGAGCTTCTGCACCAGTGGGGAGGGGCCGTTCCCGACGGTGGTCAACAACGTGCTGGTCTCGATGCGCTCGCCATCGCCCAGGAACACGGCGGTCGCGGTAGCCGAGCGCAACGAGGCACCCAGGCGAATTTCCAGCCCGCGCCTTTCAAGATTCCTGCGCGCGAACTCCCCGAGCTTGGGCGGCAGCTCCGGCAGGATACGTTGCCCGCGCTGCACCAGGATGCCCCGGATTTCCTTCTCGTCGATATTGGGGTAGTGCCTGCGGGTGCGGCGCACCATGTCCATCAGCTCACCCAGGGTCTCCACCCCGGAAAACCCACCGCCGGCGACGACGAACGTCAGCAATCGGCGTTTGAGCGCCTTGTCCTCTGTGATGTCGGCATGTTCCAGGCACTCGATGATGTGATTGCGCAGGCTGTGCGCGTCGGCGAGATCCCGCATCGTCCGGCTGTGGTCCTCGAAACCCGGGTAGCGCGACAGGTCCGTTTTTTGCCCGAAGGCGATGACGAGGTGGTCATAGCTCACCCTGAGCGGATTGCGCTTGCTGCCCTGTACGATGTGGACAATTTTCTGCTGCAGGTCGATGTCTCGCACCTCCGCCATGCGCACCTTGACGCGGGGCAGGAGCAGGCGCAGCGAGGTGACGGCGTCGGGAGCGCTGATGATCCCGGATGCTACCTCCGGCAGCAGGGGCTGGAAGACGAAGTAGTTATTCTGGCTTATCAACTCCACGTCTACCTTGTCCGCGGCGTAGCGCCTCAGGTAACGCGCGCAGTACACGCCACCGAAACCTCCGCCAAGAATAACGACTCTCTGTCGAGCATTTGCTTCAGGTTGCATAACGGCTACCTCCTGGAATGATTGATCACCAGCGTTTTCTGTATCTGCATGTTGCGCAGGGCGTAGCGGACGCCGCCAACACCCAGTCCGGACTCCCGCACGCCGCTGAAAGGCATCGCTTCCGTGTGAAAGGCCGTATGGTCATTCACAATCACCGCGGAGGCATCGAGCAGGGTATGGGCGCGCACGGCCAGCGCTATATCGTGCGTAAACACCGCGGCCTGTAGTGCGAACGGCAGGTTGTTGGCCATGTCGAAGGCGCGTTCGATAGTCTCGTAGCCGTAAACGCAGATCACCGGGCCGAGAATTTCCATGCGACTGACCTTCGCTTCGAGCGGCGGGTCGAGGAGTACCGTGCAGGCGTACAGGTTGTTGCCGGGGCGTGCGCCGCCGCACAGGCATTCGGCCCCGCCGGCGACGGCTTCCGCTACCCAGCGGTGTACCCTGTCGACTTCCCCGGGAGCGATCAGCGGACCCACCTGGGTGGTGTCGTTGCGCGGGTCGCCGATGCGCAGCCTGCACGCCTCTTGCGCCAACTCTGCAGCGAACTGGCGCGCCTGCGCGACCGGTACATAGACGCGCTGGACCGACACGCGAGACTGGCCCGCGTGATAGTAGCCTCCCTGCGCGATGGCCTTTATGGCACGCGCGCGATCGGCATCCGGCGCGACCACGACCGGCGCCGCGCCACCATGTTGCAGTGCGCACCGGGTTCCGGGCCCGAGTTTCGAGCGCAGCGCCCACCCGGTGCCCGATTTGCCGATGAAGCTGACGAAGTCGACGCGACGGTCGGTCGCCAGTTGCTCGCGCAACCCGGAATCCCCGGTGACGATTGCCTGCGCCCATTCCCTCGGTAAGCCCGACTTCCACAGGATGTCGACCAGCCTGAGGCAGGACAGCGGCGTTTTTTCCGAGGGATTGACTAACACGGGGCATCCGGCGGCGACCGCGGCCGCAACCTGCTGGACGACGAGCGCCAGCGGGTGGCTGAAGTCACTGATCGCCACGGCGACGCCGATCGGCGCATGCAGGCTCAGCGCGATCCTGTCCCGGGAATTGCCGGTCGTCCCCATCGGCACGACTTCGCCGGCATGACTCCTCAGCTCGTTGATGGCCTGGCGCACGATGTCGATCGAGCGCGTGACTTCCACCAGTGAATCGGGCATCGGCTTGCCGCTTTCCAGGCAGACAAGCAACGCCAGGTCCGCGTGGTCGCGAGACATCATGCGGGCCGAGCGCTCCAGAATGCCTATGCGCTCGTCCAGCGGTATCCAGCCGGCCTTGTCCCTGAACCGGTCATGCGCGCACTGCAGTGCCCGCTCAATGTCTCGCTGGCTGCCCACGGGTGCATGGCCGATCACGCTGTCATCGAAGGGCGCCGTTACCGGCAGCGTCGGGGTGCTGTCGGACGGGTTGGCCAGCATGGGCTCCCACGCCGCCTCGGGCCGTGGCTGTCGTTCCGTCGTGCCCGGCGATGCCGCGCCGGGGCGGGTCAGGCTGTTCTGGATGTTCACGGAGGACCTCCGGGGATCAATGCGTTTCTCATGCTGCCGTTGCGACACCTGGGTAGCCCTGCCCGGGCGTGCGGCGGGACCAGCGGCTGCAGAGATAGTCAATACTCAACTTGCCGGCACCGTTGAACAGCAAGGGCAGGAACATCACGAGGTACAGGACCGGCAGCTTGTAGTTGCCGTGGCCCTTGTCGGATATCGTGTAGCCCTGCAGCAGTTCCGCGATCGAGTGCCACTCGCTGGGCCAGTGCACGGCAGCGGTAGCGACGAGCGTCAAGATGATCAGTGTCGCGCTGAAGAACCGGGTGCCGAACCCGAGCAGGATGGCGACGGCGCCGACCAGTTCAGAATACGTTGCCAGGTTCCAGCTGATATCCGCCGGTATGACGGAAAAGGGAAACGGAAAGTCGTCCATGATGTGGCTGAACCAGTTGGAACCGTTCAGTTTCATCAGGCCGGCCTCGAAAAACTCCCATGCAAGGACGATACGCAGGCCGAGCGGGGCGATATAGGCGCCTGTCCTCTCCAGGTTACGTGTGATCAGTGACCACGTGTTGGTTACGTTCATGTTTATCTCCTCGTTGTGATTGCGCACCGGTAGCGTCGCCGCCGCGGCAGGTTCGAAGCATGTGCGAAGCAGTAAGTCGGGATGTGCCCTGCGGGATTTCCGCCCGGGCACACCCTTGTCGGCGGCTTACGGCATCGACCGCAATGCGCCTAGCTGCCGCACTTGCCCTCGCCGCACTTGCCCTCGTCGGCGGCCTTTTCGCTGCCACCGCACTTGCCCTCACCGCACTTGCCCTCGTGAGTCGACTTCTCGGTGCCGCCGCATTTACCCTCGCCGCACTTGCCCTCGTCGGCGGCCTTTTCGCTGCCGCCGCACTTGCCCTCACCGCACTTGCCCTCGTCGGCGGCCTTCTCGCTGCCGCCGCACTTGCCTTCACCGCACTTGCCTTCGTCGACCTTGTCGGCGGCGGCCAGCAGGTAGCCGGCGTCCAGTGCGACGAGCGCAAAGGGGTTGGCGTCGGCTGACGCCTGCGGCACGACCGCCGTCGCCAGGAATGCCGCGCCGAGCGCGGTGCACAGGGGTTTCATCTTGTTGGTAGCCATGTCTGTTCCTCATTGGTTTGTCGAAAGTTGTTTGGCCCGGTTGCTTGTCCTGCGGGAGAGAGGGTGCAGGCATGCGCGTGGCCAACCCGTATGAGCAGGATGCGTGCCAGCTTTGGAAAAAGCGTAAAAACACATTAGTAAACAGTGAGATAGGAGGATCTGGTGAGGATTTCGACGGGCGCGAAATCGCGTAATTCGCGAGATCTCGCCACGAGAATTCGTCAATTGCAGATGGCGTGCCGCCGGGTTTTTCTATGGCGCCGGGCCGTTCTTGCGCGGGATCGGGGCAGGTGCGGGACCGTGGGCGCGCCGTTGTCACGGCCGCTGCCAAGGGGCGACAAAATGACGCGCGGCCGGGCGTTACCTGCTATTCTCGAAAGCGCCTGCCGTAGTCGGTGAGGCGGAAGTCCCGTTGCTACCTGATCGCGCAATGCCTGCCTTTGATGAAGACACAGCCCTTCGCCATATCCTGAACGGCACCGCAGGTGAGACCGGTGCACTCTTCTTCAGGGCCCTCGTCAGCAACCTGGCCACCGCCTTCGATACCGATTTCGCCTGGATAACCGAGTTCCTACCCGAGACGCAGACGCTGAAGGCACTGGCCTTTTACCAGGACGGTGAATTTGCGGACGGCTTCGAGTATGCCCTTCACGGCACCCCCTGCGAGCCCGTCATACAGGGCAAGAGCATCGTCCATCACCCCAGCGAGGTGCAGTCGCACTACCCCGAGGACCCCGATCTGCAAGAGCTCGGCATGGTCAGCTATCTCGGTATTCCGCTGCTCGCCAACGACGGCGCCGTGCTGGGCCACATGGCCATCATGGACAGGAAGACCATGCCCGAGGAGCCCAGGGGCGTTGATGTCTTCCGTATATTTGCCGCGCGGGCAACCGCGGAGTTGAATCGCCTGCGGGCCGAGAAGGTGATAACGGACCAACAGCGTGAGCAGGCGCGGTTGAGCCGCCAGTTGCAGCAGGCAGTGGATGACCTCGCCGTCAGCGAGGGCCGCTTTCGCGACCTGTTCGACGAGGCGCCTATCGCCTATGTGAATGAAGGACTGGACTCGCGATTCATTCGCGCCAACAAGACCGCGCTCAAGATACTGGGTATCGCGCCCGGGGAGGCGGAGGGCTTTCTCGGCCGCTCCCTCGTGCCCGAGAAGAGCGACGCGCAACAAAGAGTCACGGACGCGCTGGACACGATCAATCGCGGTCTCGACGCCGACAGTGTCGTCCTCGAGCTGCGTCGCCACGACAACGGGGCGCCGGTCTGGGTGCAGTGGTGGTCCAAGCCGGACCCCAGCGGTGAATTCACGCGCACGATGTTCGTCGATATTACCGACCGGGTGCTGCTGGAACAGGAAAACAGCGCACTGCAGAAGCACAATGCCTACCTGCAGGAGGAACTGGACCGGGAGGCGCCGCGCGGCATCGTGGGCGGCAGCGCCGCCATGAGGAGCGTGCTCGCGGACATCGAGCAGGTCGCGACGACCGATGCCAGTGTGTTGATCCTCGGCGAAACGGGCACCGGCAAGGAGGTGGCCGCCAGGGCGGTCCACGAGGCCAGCGCGCGCGCGGGCAACCCGCTTATCAAGGTCAATTGCGGCGCTCTTCCCGAGTCGCTCATCGAGAGTGAATTGTTCGGGCACGAGAAGGGCGCGTTCACCGGCGCGACGACGAAACGCGAGGGGCGCTTTTCCCTGGCCGACGGCGGTACGATTTTCCTCGATGAAATCGGTGACCTGCCGTTCCAGCTACAGGTCAAACTGCTGCGCGTGCTGCAGGAAGGCGAGTTTGAACCACTGGGCAGCGCCACCACGCGCAGGGTGGACGTGCGCGTGATCGCGGCAACCAACAGGGATCTGTTTGAGCTGGTGCAGGACGGCGAGTTTCGCGAGGACCTTTACTATCGCCTGGCGGTGTTTCCCATACACCTGCCGCCCCTGCGGGAACGGCTGGAAGATTTACCGGATCTCGCGAGCGCGTTCGCGAGGGAGTTCGCGCGGCGCCTCAACAAAGCGGTCGAGCCGTTTTCCGAGGAGGAGTTGTCGCAGTTGGCCGGTTACGCCTGGCCCGGCAATATTCGAGAGTTGCAGAATGTCATCGAACGCGCGCTGATCACGTCGGACTCCGGCAGGCTCAACCTGCATCGCGCCCTGCCCGCAAGCCCGGCCAGCCTGCCGGGTGACGGCGTGAAGACCGCGTCCGAAATCGAGCAGATAGAGCGGGAAAATGTGCTGCGGGCGTTGCAGCAGTCGGGCTGGAAGATTTCCGGTGAGGCCGGCGCGGCCGAGCTGTTGGGCGTAAAGCCGACCACGCTGACCTCCCGCCTGAAAGCGCTGAATATCAAGCGGCCCTAGGTTGCCGGAAACCTGTCAATCGGCGTTCGACAGCGTGTGCGAATGGCTTATACTGACGTTCTATCAGGCAGTAATCGGTACAAGATCGAGTTTTCATGTACGACCCCGCAAATGTCCGGGGCGACCTTCGCCGCCGTTGTTCCCGACACCGTTTTAACGGCCTCGCTCGAGCACTGCGCTTATCCCCCGTTACATGCGAGACCAGCGGTTTTGCCTGAGTCGCCCGAGACTACTCCAAACGGACTGAGTCCCGAAGCACACCTGATGCGGCGGTTCCTGGTCTGGACCAGCATCGCGTTGTCTGCGGCGGAGTTGCTGGTCTTCATCCTGTGGGTCATGTACAGCACCCGCACGGCGCTGGTGATGCTCGTGGTCATCCCGGTCGGCGGCCTGGCGACCCTCGGCTACGCCTACCGCCTGGCCGGGCAGAACCGTGTCGACGCCGCGGTGTTCGTCTTTTCCGGGCTGATCTGGATCATCAGCCTGATCGCGGGAGCGGCGCGCGGCGGAGGGCTGTTGTCGGTGGCGGCGCTGCTGGCCCTCGCGCCGGTCGTCGTGGGTGTCGCCTACTCGTCGCGCATCGCCATACTGCGCATCATCCTGATCTCGGTGGCCGTGTGCGCCGCGGCCTCGCTGCTCAACACTTTCGATAACCTGATGCCCACGCAGATCACCGAGACGAGCGTACGCTGGGTGGAGGGCATCGTCGCGACGACCTTCGTCGCCCTGTTCTCCTTCTCGCTCTGGCACTCGGCGTCCCGGCTGCGCGAAATGCTGGAGCAGATGCAGGAGACGAACCGTGCCCTGGCAGAGTCGGAGCGCAGCCTCGAGCGCAAGGTCGAGGAGCGGACCCAGCGGCTGCAGGACGAACTGCAGGTGGCGGCGCAGTACGTTCGTTCGCTGCTGCCGCCGCCGATCTCCAACGACCGCGGCGTGTCCGTGCACTGGATTTACGAGCCCTCGGCCGAGCTCGGCGGCGACGCCTTTACCTACCTGCACCTCGACGCTGAACACGACGCCCTGGCGCTGCTCGACGTGTGCGGGCACGGCGTGGGCGCCGCGCTGCACGGCGTGGCCGCAATCCAGGCCCTGCGTTCGCGGCGGCTTCCCGGTATCGACCTGCGCGACCCCGAGCGCGTCGTCGCCGCGATGAACGACGCCTTTCCCATGGAGGAGCACGGCGACCTGTTCTTCTCGCTCTGGTACGGCGTACTCAACCGCTCGTCGCGCACCCTGCGCTACGTGAGCGCCGGGCACCCGCCGGCACTGCTCATCGAGCAGGATGCATCGGGCTCGCCGCGGGTGCAGGAACTGCACACGGACGGGCCGCTGATCGGCATCCTGCCGGGCGTGGCCTATGCGAGCGCCAAGGTGCAACTCCGTCCCGAGTGTGAGCTGATTGTCTTCTCCGACGGCGCCTACGAGCTGCCGCAACCCTCCGGCGCCATGCTGCCCTGGCCCGACTTCGTCGGCGCGGTGGCGAAGGGGCCGGAGGGGCACCCGCTGCGGCCGAGCGAGATACTCGAATTCGCGCGCAGCAAGATGGGGCGCGAACGTCTCGACGACGACTTCTCGGTGGTCAATGTGAGCTTCCGCAGCGCCGCCTGACGGCGCCGGAGCTCAACCCTCGCTCGCGAGTTTCTGCGCGGTCGCCTCGTCTTCCGCGATCAGCAGCAACCGGCTCAGGCCGGCGACGTCGAGCGCGGCCCGCACCGCGTCCTGGGGTTCGAGCAGTACCAGTTTCTGTTCCCTGCTGCGCAGGGCACGCGCGGCCGTAACGAACATGCGCATGCCGAGGGAGGCGAGGAAGGGCACGCCCCGTAAATCCACCACCACGGATTGTGGCGCGTCCGACGTCGCCGTCGCGAACTCGGACTCAATCGCTTCCGTTCCTTCGAGATCGAGCCGGCCTGTCAGCCGCAGTACCCTGATCCCGCCTTTTTCACTGAGTTCCAACTGCATTGTTCACATTCCCCAGGACGTCCCGTCCATCATTTAGAGGGCGATCTCCATGTCGAGGCGGTTGAAGCCGTCTTCCCGACGATAATCCAGGCGATCGACAATGCCGCGGATGATTCCGATGCCCAGCCCGCCCGGCTCGAGGTCGTCGAGCGAGTCGGGCAGGGAGGGCGCCTCGCGCGCGGTCGGATCGAACGGTCGACCCCGGTCCCGCACCACGGCGTGGATAGACCCGTCGCGGCATTCGATGGTCAGCCAGATACTGTCGTCGTCCGGCGGCGGATCGCCGAAGGCGTAGAAGACGACATTGGTCACCGCCTCCTCGAGCGCGAGCGCCAGCGCGTTCGCGACGCGCGGTTCCAGCGACTGTGCGCTGGCGAATTCCTCGACCGCCGCGGCGAGCCGTCGCAACTCCTGCTTCGACCGGGCGAGTTGCAGTTCGATGCCGGAACTTTCACCTTGCGCTGTCATCGCGATGGCCCAATCGTCATTGCCGTACCCGTGCACTGTCGAATTATCGCTGCCATAGGTAATCCAGTGTCTGCGGACTTGTGTTTGTCATTATGCCTGCGGTGCGCCGAGCAGGGCACTCACGTAGCTTGAGCCTATGTTCGAGCACTCGAACGCGTGCAGGCCCAGTTCCTCGCCGAGATCCTTGAAGGCCGCCACCCCGCGCACGGAGTTGTCCTTGGCGTCGAGCCGCGGCGAGAAGGAGCCGACCGCGAGCTGCCGGTTCACCACCCCGACGACGCCGCCACCCACGCCGCTCTTGGCGGGAATGCCCACGTCGTAAGCCCAGTGCCCGGAGTAGTCGTACATGCCGCACGTGAACATCACCGCCAGCGTGTTGCGCACCGCGGTGAGGTCGAACACCTGCCGGCCGGTAATCGGGTTCTCGCCGATGTGCGAGAGCGTCGCACCCATACAGGCGAGGTCGCAGGCAGTCACGAGGATGGAGCACTGGCGGAAGTAGGCGTCGAGCACGGCGTCGACATCGCCATCGATGGCGCCGACATTGTGCAGGAGGTGGGCGATGGCGCGGTTGCGGTGCCCGGTGTCGCTCTCCGAGCGGTACACGGCTTCATCCAGCTCGAGGCGCCGGCCGGCGGCGGCGGACAGCCGTTCCAGGATGAGTTCGAAGGCATGGCCGCCGGTGGCCTGGTGGATGATCGCCGTGGCGGTGATGGCGCCGGCATTCACCATCGGGTTGAAGGGGCGGTTGGTGTGCGGGTCAAACACGATCGCGTTGAAGGCGTCGCCGCTGGGCTCCACGCCGACCCGCTCGAGTACCGCGTCGCGCCCGACGAGTTCCAGTGCGATGCAGTAGACGAAGGCCTTCGAGACCGACTGGATGGTGAAGGGCAGTTCGGCATCGGCCGTTGCGATCAGCCGGCCGTCGACCGTGGCGATGGCCAGGCCGAAGGGGTCGGGCTCGACCGCCGCCAGCTCGGGGATGTAGTCCGCGAGCGCCCCCTGCCGGTTCGGCAGGTGCCGGGCGCGGGTGGCCTCGAGGATTTCACCCAGCGGCCCCGTGTCCGCCAGGGTGGGGGCGGGCCTGGGCTCCGCAACCGGGTACCGTTCTTCAGCCGACAGCGTCATCTCATCACCTCGTTGCCATCCGTTGACCAATGGGCGGGGACTCGAGCGAGACCCTCCGCCGCCACGGCTGTCGTGGCGGGTACGGAACTTTCAGCGGGCGACTGGCAGGCTGCCAAACGAGACGTGTCGCGAGGTTCCCGTCTATTCAGGTGCGGGACTTCTGTCCATTTGACAGTAAGGCGAACCCAATATCAAGCGGGATATCGGGTCGCCGCTTGCGCGGGCGGTCGCGAGATGCCGGACGAGGGGCTGGCCGCGGCGGCAAAGTGGTATTCTTGTTCCCGCCTATGAATCGCATCGGACAACTGCTCTCGGGCTTCCTCGAGAAACCGCTGTCGCAGCCGCCGCCCTTCGAGTCGCTGGAGCCGGCGCTGCTGCAGGCTTCCCTGCGCCCCGGCGATGTCCTGCTTGTCGAGGGCAACAGCCGCATCAGCCTGGCGATCAAGTACCTGACCCAGTCCACCTGGTCGCACGCCGCGTTGTACGTGGGCGATGCGCTGGTCGGGAAGCGGCCCGGCTCGCCGGCGGGCGCGCTCATCGAGGCGGACCTGCGCCGCGGCGTGATCGTGGTGCCACTGGCCAAGTACGCGATCTTCAACACCCGCATCTGCCGCCCGGTCGGCCTGGCGGACGAGGACCGGCAGAAACTGGTCGACTACATGATCGACAGCCTCGGCAAGCAATACGACCTGCGCAACGTGTTCGACCTGATGCGCTACCTGCTGCCCCCGCCCCCGGTACCCGTGCGCTGGCGGCGACGCATGTTGGCGCTCGGCTCCGGCGACCCCACCCGGGCGATCTGTTCGACGCTGATCGCGCAGGCCTTCCAGTCCGTGCGCTACCCGATCCTGCCGAGCGTGAGCAACGTGTTCTCCCGGGATGAGCACGCCGACCAGCTGATGATCAGGGAGTTGTTGCACATCCGGCACCACAGCCTGTATACGCCGCGCGACTTCGACGTATCCCCTTATTTCCAGATCATCAAACCGTCGGTGGAGCGGGGCTTCGACTACAGGGCGCTGTCCTGGGCTGAGACACAGGCTGAGGCAGAGGCCGAGGCGGGGGCTGCGCCGCCGTGAAGTTCGTGTTCCCCATGCCGCACCTCGTGCGCCTGAAGGCCACGGTGCAGCCCTGGGAGGCGACGGTAACGGGCGCGGACCAGACGCGCATGGCGCGGCGCGCGGACGAACTCGGTTACGACATGATCAGCGTGCCGGAACACTTCCTCATTCCACGCGATCACGTGGACCTCTCCGGCCCGCATTACTTCCACGCCGCGGCGGCGCAGGGCTACTTCGCCGGCGCGACCGAGCGCATCCTCATCAATTCGTCGGTCGCGATCCTGCCGCTGCAGCACCCCGTCGTCACGGCCAAGGCGCTCGCCACGCTCGACTGGCTCAGCAGCGGGCGCATGGTCGCCACCTTCGGCGTGGGCTGGCTGGAACGGGAGTTCGAACTGCTCGACGTACCCTTCCGCGAGCGCGGCCGCATGGCCGACGAATACCTCGAGGCCATCATCGCGCTGTGGACGCAGGAGGAGCCCACGTACGAGGGCAGGTATGTCGCCTTCCGTGACGTCGCCTTCGAACCCAAGCCGGTGCACAAGCCCCACCCGCCGATCTGGATGGGCGGCGACAGCGATGCGGCGCTGCGGCGCGCCGCCCGCTTCGCCTCCGGCTGGTGGCCGTTCCTCACCCCGGTTGAGGAGATGGCGCAGCGCATCGACTTCATCCGCGCGCAGCCGGGTTTCAGCGGCGCACCCTTCGAGGTGATGTACGGCGTGGGTACGGCGCGGGTGGGCGAGGGCCATACCGTCAGGGAGGGGCCGGGCGCCGACATGGGCGCGCAGCAGATCGTGGATATCATCGGCCGCTTGCGGGACATGGGTGTGACCTACACGTCCGTGCCGATCCCGCCCGCCGAGGGCATCGGGGCCTACCTGGACTACTGCCAGTGGGTGATCGAGGAGATCAGGCCGAAGGTGCAGTAGCTGCAGCCGCCCGGCGTCCTGCGGACGTCGCGCCCGGCCCGGGAGCGCCGACGACCCAGCGCATCCGCATGCCTGTGGCAGTGGACACGCGGCGCAATAAAGACTATATAAAAAGTAAGGCCTTGGTGGGCGCGAATGTTTGGCAGGTCGCCGGGAGGTACAGGGCAATGTCTGGAAGGTTCTTACTGGCCTGTGGCTGCCTGTGGCTGACGTGCCTCGCCGCGCCGGCGTGGTCCGATGTGATGACCCTGGACCCGGACTACTCGGGCGCCGTGCGCCACACCGTGCGTTCCTATTTCCTGCCGCCGGATTTCCCGCCGGTGCCGTCCGAGACGTCCTACCGCAACTACGCGCCGCTGGAGTCGCTCGTGCAGTTCGAGTGGGCAAGCGCCGGTTGCCTGTGCGGCGAGTTCGCCGAAACCAATGGCTACCTGATCTACGACCTGTCGGGCCTGTTTTTTACCGCGGTCGAGGCGGTCCTGGAACTGGATCTCGATCTCGAGGACTTCGTCGACCCCAATATCCTGCAGGTCTACCCGGTGAACGACTTCACCCCGGCGTTCCTCATGGGCCTGCCGAGCGGCGGTGTCGGTGGGCTTCCCCTCGCCCTGGGCGAGGCGCTCTTCAATGACCTGCAGGGCGGCAGCGCCCTGGGCAGCATCGACATCTCCCCGGGCAGCGGCACTTACCAGATCGGCCTGAACGCCGCCGGGCTGGACCTGGTCAACAACACGGGCGGCCTGCTCGCCCTGGGGTTGCACCACGTGCAGGGCGAGGTCTGGTTCGACGAGATGTTGTTCAACCGCCCGCCGCGGTTGCTGCTGCGCGCGGCGGTGCCTGTGCCGGGTTCCGCATGGCTGTTGCTGGCCGGGGTGCTCTTTTTGTCCCGCCGTGCTGCGTTGCAACCGCGGCGAGCGCCCGGCGGACGAAGCTAGAACACCAGCAACCCGCCCTTCAGGTTCGCCACCTTTGAATAGCCCTTGTCCATCAGCATCTTGGTCGCCAGCGCGGAGCGGCGCCCCGAGCGGCAGAAGGCCACGACAGGGCGCGTATCCGGGACCTCGTCGAGCCGGTCGCCGAGTTCGTCCAGGGGTATGTGCAGCGTGGCGCGCAGCGCGCACTCGGTGTCGAGTTCGTCGCCCTGTCTCACGTCCAGCAGCGTGACCTCGCCGAGGTTGTCCTCCAGCCAGTCGCGGTCGACCTCGGGAATGCCCGCGTAGGTGTAGCGCACGCCCGGCCAGTCGGAGTCCAGCGGGAATTCGCCGCCTTCCGGGCACCCGCTGCGCAGGTTCGCGGGCACCGCCTCGTCGATCTTCTTGGGGTGCGGCAGTTTCATCGCGTGCATGTATTCCACGAAGTCGCGCTCGCTCGCGCCGCCACCGGCCCGCGTGTTGAACTGGCGCTCCTCGCCGATCGTGGATTGCAGCCGCCCGTTGTAGTCGTGCGCGGGATACACGATGCAGGCGTCCGGCAGGGCGAAGAGCACCGCGGTGAGTGAGTGATAGAGCGTTTCGGCGCTGCCCTCCTGGAAATCGCTGCGGCCGCAGCCGCGGATCAGCAGCGCGTCCCCCGTGAACACCATGCTGTCGTCGCCCAGGACGATGCTGATGCACCCGTTGGTATGACCGGGAGTCGCCAGGATCTTCAGCGCGATGCTGCCGATTTCCACGCGCTGGCCATCGACCAGCGGCATATCCACGTGTTGCGCGCCAATCACTTTCGCCGACGCTATCCGGCAGCCGGTCTGCTGCTTCAGCAGCCACGCCGAGGTGATATGGTCCGCGTGGGCATGGGTCTCCATCACCAGGCTGAGCGTCAGTCCGAGTTCATCGAGCAGCGCGATATCGCGTCGTGCATTTTCAAACACGGGGTCGATCAGCACCGCCTCCCGCGACGCCTCGTCCGCGAGCAGGTAGGTGTAGGTGGAGGATTCGTTGTCGTAGAGTTGGCGGAAGAGCATGCTGCTACCTCTGTTTGCGTGTGGGCTCGAAGCAGTTCTCATCGGGCCGGGGGTTGTCGGACTGCAGGTCGGTGACCGCCTGGTGCTGGCTCAGGTAGACATTGCCGGTCATGTTTTCCAGGAAGCTGCTTTTTTTCAGGCAGTCCATGACCGGCCCCTTTACCTCGCTCAGGTGGAAGCGGACGCCCTGTTCCCGCAGCGTCGCGTTGATGGACGAGAGGGCCTCCAGCGCGCTGAGGTCGATCTCGTTGATCGCCGGGCACATCAGGATCACGTGCCGGATTGCCGGGTTTTCCGCGAGGGCGGTGTAGATCCGGTTTTCCACGTAGGCCGCGTTGGCGAAGTAAAGGCTCTCGTCCACGCGCAGGGTGAGGATGCCCGGGTCGGTCAGCACCTCGTGGCGGTTGACGTTGCGGAAGTGCTCCGTGCCGGGAACCTGGCCGACGATCGCGATGTGCGGCTTGCTCGTCTTGTACAGGTGCAGCGCCACCGACGAGGCGACGCCGAACATGAGGCCCAGTTCGACGCCCTCGAGGAGGGTGACCACGATGGTCCCCGCGATCGCGACGAAGTCGGTCTTCGAGTAGTTCCATGCCAGCACGGGTGTGCGCAGGTCGACCAGCGGCGCAATGGCGACGATGATCGTGGCGGCGAGGACGGCCTTTGGCAGCAGGCCGAGGTAGGGCGTGAGCGTTACCGCGGCGACGAGGATGCCGAACGCGGCGAGGAGGCTGGCCATCTGGGTCTCGGCGCCCGCGTCGAAGTTCACGGCCGAGCGGGAAAAGCCGCCCGTCACGGGAATGCCGGACGAGAAGGCTGACGCCAGGTTGGCCGCGCCCAGGCCGACCAGTTCCCGGTTGGGTGCGATGCTCTGGCGGCGCCTGGCCGCGAGTGTCTTGCCGATGGACACCGATTCCACGTACCCGATGACCGACAACAGGAAGGCCGGCAGCAACAGTTCGCGCCACAGTTCGGGATTGAAAGCGGGTAGCCCCAGCGCCGGCAGCCCCGCCGGAATATGGCCGACGAGGGCCACGCCCCGCTCCTGCAGGTCGAGTACGCCGGAGAGCGCGATAACGACGATGACAGCCAGTATCGGCGCCGCGCGGGACAGGGAGCCGGCGGCGCCGGCAGGCACGCCGAGGCGGGCCAGCAGACCCGCCAGTCGCGACTTCGCCCAGGCCAGGTAGGCGACGACGGCAACACCGACGATCACCGTCGGCAGATTCATCGACGACAGGCCTGCCCCCAATCCGCGCAGCAGCGACCAGGCGGTGTCCCCCGATGCCGCAACGCCCAACAGGTGCTGTACCTGGCTGATGATGATGATAATGCTGGAGGCGGTAATGAAGCCCGCGACGACCGGTTGCGACAACAGGTTGGTGAACACGCCCAGGCGCAGCATGCCCATGAGCAGGAGCATGCCGCCCGACAGCAGCGTGAGCGCGACGGCGGCCTCGACGTAGCTCGCGCCCGTGCCCGCTACCGCCTTCTCGACCGCGGTGGCGGTCATCAGCGAGATGACCGCCACGGGACCCACGGACAATGTCCTGCTGCTGCCGATCAGGCCGTAGGCCACGAGCGGCAGGATGCTCGCGTACAGCCCCATCTCCGGGGGCACGCCGGCGAGCATCGCGTAGGCCAGCGACTGGGGAATCAACATCACCGTCACCACCACGGCGGCGATGCCGTCCCTGGACAGGGTCTGCGTGTTGTAGCCCGACAGCCACGCGGGAATGTAAGCCGGTCGCTTCATGCGGCGTCTTTCGTACTCTCCATGGTGTCGTTGCTGATCATCCACTCGCGGCCCTTCAGCATCGCCTGCCAGTAGATGGGCGGCAGCAACTTCTCCTTGAGAATCCAGGCGAGCCTGCTCGGTTTGGCGCCGTCGATCAGCCACCGTGGGAAGCTCGGCAACAGCTTGCCGCCGTAGCCGAACTCGGCCAGGAGGATTTTTCCGCGCTCGACGGTGAGCGGGCACGATCCATAGCCATTGTAGTGGAGTATGTCGGTCGTGTGGCTCAGGTTGTGCAGCAGGTTCTGCGCAACGACCGGCGCCTGGGCGCGCGCCGCGGCGGCGGTCTTGGCATTGGGCGCGTTGATCACATCGCCGAGGGCCCAGACGTTGTCGAAACCCCGATGGTTGAGTGTGTTCTGGTCGACGTCGACCCAGCCGGCGTCGTCCGCCAGCGGGCTCTCCCGGATGAAGTCCGGCGCCTTCTGCGGCGGGCAGACATGCAGGAAATCGAACTGGCGCTCCTCGACGGTGACGTTGCCGCTCGTATCCGTTTTTTCAAACCACGCGGTACGGGAGGGGCCGTCGACCTTCTTCAGGTTGTGCTGGAAGCTGAGCGTGGCGTTGTAGCGCTCGACGTAGCGCATCAGCGCGGGCACGTAGTGCTCGACCCCGAACAGCACGGCGCCCGCATTGCAGAACTCGATGTCCATGTCCCGCAGGCAGCCCTGCCGCTCCCAGTAGTTGGCGGACAGGTAGAGGGCCTTCTGGGGCGCCCCGGCGCACTTGATGGGCATGGGCGGCTGCGTGAAGATGGCCTTGCCGCCGCGGGTCTGCGAAACGAGTCGCCAGGTGTACGGGGCCAGGTCGAAGCGGTAGTTGGATGTCACCCCGTGTTCGCCCAGCGCCTGCGGCAGTCCCTCGATCGCGTCCCAGTCCAGTTTCAGGCCCGGCGCCACGACCAGTTGCGAGTAGGACAGGCGCCGGCCGTTGTCCAGGACCACGCGACTGTGCTCGGGTTCGAAGTGGGTCGCCGCGCACTGTATCCACTGCACGCCCGGCGGAATGAGTGAGGCCATGGTCTTCGCGGTGGTCTGGGCGCTGAACAGCCCGGCGCCGACCATCGTCCACCCCGGCTGGTAGTAGTGGACCTGCGAGGGGTCCACGATCGCGACACTGAGCCTGGAGCTGCGCTTCAGGAGGCTGGACGCGACGGCGATACCGCCCGCGCCCGCCCCCACGATGACGACGTCGAACCCACCTTGCTGTTGCATGTGCTGTGCCTCTGTAGCCTGCGGTAAACGGGGAGAAACGGACCTATTCCCCAGGTAAAGCGAATTTCGTGCCATCCCCGCTCGCGGCGCAGCCCCTGGCGGGGCGCGGGTTGCGGGCAGCCGGGAGGTGCTGGCGGCCGGATTATCTGCCATAATTGACACAAAATTTGTCATAATTGGCAAACCATGCAGATTATTGCGACCGACACCGACCGGGCCATGGCCGGGATGCTGGAGGGCTACGACGCCCCCGCCATCCTCGTGACGCCGGATTACCGCATCCTGGCGACCAACGAGCGCTACCGGGAACGCTTCGGCGAGATTGAGACGGGCCGGGTGGCGCACTGCTACGCCGTCTCCCACGGCTACGACCGGCCCTGTGACCAGGCGGGCGAGGACTGCCCGCTCGCCACCGCGCTGGAGTCCGGCAACCGGACGCGCGTCCTGCACATCCACCAGACGCCCTCGGGACAGGAACATGTCGACGTGGAGATGCTGCCGATCTTCAATGACGACGGAACGCTGAGCCACTTCGTCGAACTCCTGAAGCCGGTGCCGACCGCGAGCGCGCAGGTCAGCACGCAGCAGATGGTGGGTCGCAGCAAGCCCTTCAATACGCTCGTCGAACAGATCTCGCGGGTCGGCCCTTCGGACGCCTCGGTCCTCCTGCTGGGGGAGTCTGGAACGGGCAAGGAACTGGTGGCCCAGGCCATCCACGACAGCAGTCGCCGCGCTGAAAAGCCGATGGTGACGCTGGAGTGCGCGGGCCTCACGGAGTCGCTCTTCGAGAGTGAACTGTTCGGGCACGTGAAAGGCGCCTTCACCGGCGCAAACTACAACCGGCAGGGACTGGTCGCCTCGGCCGATGGCGGCACGCTGTTCCTGGACGAGGTCGGCGACATCCCGCTGCCGCAACAGGTCAAGCTGTTGCGCCTGATCGAGACCGGCATGTACCGCCCGGTGGGTTCGGCGAAGCCGCAGCGCAGTGACTTCCGGCTGGTCTGCGCAACGCACAAGGATCTCTGGCGCCTGGTGGAGCAGGGCGAGTTCCGGCAGGACCTGTATTTCCGCATCAACGTTTTTCCCCTCGCCGTGCCCTCGCTGTCCGAGCGCCGGGAGGACATCGCCCTGCTGGCCAGATCGCTGCTCGGCAAGATCCAGCCGCACGCGCCGGTTGCGATCACCGAGGACGCGATCGCCGTGCTGCAGAAGCACGACTTCCCCGGCAACATTCGCGAGTTGCGAAACGTCCTCGCCCGCGCCGTCATACTCTCTGACACCGGCACGATAGACGCGCAGACTGTCGCCGCGAGCCTGTCTATCGCGGCTGCCCGCGGCCCCGAGGCGCTCGTGGATTTACGCACCCTGGAGCGCGACTACCTGCAGAACCTGCTGCGACAGTTCGACGGCGACAAGGCGCGCGTGGCCCGGACGGCGGGCATCAGCCTGCGCACGCTGTATCGGAAACTCGGCGCGACATAGCCCCGCCCCTGCTCTTGGCACGATGTTTGCTCTCTTATCGTGAGTATTACGCCAGCAACGTACAGGAGTGTTTCCAATGGCAGCCAACACGCAAGTTCCCGCACACGGTGATCACCCGGAGGGTCGCGATGCAGGCGCGGCGGCCCCGCAGCTCACGACCTTCCAGGTCATCGGCAGTACCCTCGCCGCAGGACTCGGCGTGCAGTCGCGCGAAAACAAGGTGCGCGACTTCGAGCAGGGGAAAATGAGCCAGTTCATCGTAGCGGGCCTGCTTTTCACCGGCCTCTTCCTCGCCGGCCTGATCACCCTGGTCAACGTTATCGTGAGCACGCAGTCCTAGCGTTTGCCGGTCACCACAGCGGCTGTACCCAGGGCGCCAGCGGCCACAGGGGCGTCCCGGACACGTCGGTAACGGCACTGTCGGGCGCGGGCATGCGCGCACCGTGCGCCAGCGACCACTGCAGGAAGTCGCGCGCGGTCCACGCGCCGCCGCCCGGGGCTGCCAGTGGCGCGATATCCTCGAAGCCGCGGATGCCGCACAGCGCGTCCGCGGGGTCGAACGCGCGGCTGCAACTCACGACCGTGAGTTCGCGCCCGGGGGTAATGACCTCGCCACCCGGCTGCAGCTTCATCTCGAGCACGCGTGCGCCGTAGTCGGCGGCGAGGTCGATCGTGACGTGCAGGCCGCCCAGGCCCACCAGCCAGCCGCCGCTGTGCTGGAAGGGGTCCCTGGCAAAGGTACGCTCGAGTTCGAATTCCAGCAGTTCACGAAATTTTTCCGCGCGCACCGTTGCTGTCGCCAGTTCCGGTGGTATCGGCAGGTAGCGATACGAGTCCTCGACGGTAACGGGGTCGCCGGCTTCCAGCACCGCGTCGAACCTGAAGCCCGGTGTGATCGCGAGGTCCGTGCCGGCGAACTCGCGCAGGTTGTCAGAGAGGAAGCGGTTGAAGGGATTTGCCAATGCGTTGCGACGATGCAGCAGGCCCGGCGCCGCCCCGATAACCGTGTCGATGCGCTGGGCAAGTGACATGTCCGCCGCCGGCATCTGCAGTTTGAAGGTGCGCTCGCCGGACAGGAAGGGCGCCCGCGCCGACCGCACGAGCGCGGCAATCCGCTCGTCGGCCTGCAGTTTGTCGTCGATGCCGCGCAGGCGCCACTCGAAACGCTTGCGGCCATTGCCATCCAGTGTCACGAGCATCACGCCGAGGGTGCTCTCGTCGCCGGACTCGACCACCAGCGCGCCGCTGCGCGATGTGAGCGGCTGCTCGGTCAGCTCGTGCGTGTGCCCTGAAAAGAACACGTCCACGCCGGGCCGAATCGTGTTCGCGAGCTGCCTGTCCTTGTGCAGGCCCAGTTCGCTGAGCACGACGACCAGGTCCACGCCGCTCTCGCGCAACCGGGCCGCGTGCCTGTCGATGTAGTCCCGGTACGCCGCCTCGCCTTCGAGGAACTCGAAGCCCAGGCCGAGCATCGGGGACATGCGCGGCACGATGTCGGAGGTAATGCCGATGAAACCAATGCGCAGTCCGCCGACCGCCATGATGCGAGTGGCAGGGAGGAGGGGTTCCCTGCGATCTATCACCGGGATCGACTTGTACACGTTTCCGCCCAGGAAGGGATAGGCGGGTACCTCGATCGCTTCGCCGAACACGACGCGATTGACCAGCCGCGCCAGGTACGCGTCGTCCGGGCTGTAGCGCAACCGCGTCACGATGGGACCGTAGGCGAAATCCCAGTTGCCGGGCACCGCGATATCGATGCCCAGCGCGTCGACGGGGGGCACAATGGCATTGCCCCGCGTGTACAGCGCCTCGACACCGCCGTGGTACGTATCGCCCACGTTCATCAACACGGAACTCCCGAACTCGCCCCGTATCTCGCGAAGCGCCGTGGCGAGCCGTGCGAGGCCGCCGCGTTCCGCCACCACCGCGGTGTGTGCTCCGTCCTGCCCGGCTGTTCTCACGAGGTTCTTGCGCGGTACCAGGTGCGCGTGCAGGTCGTTCAGGTGAATGAGCGCTACCTGCCTGTCCGCGGTGTTGCCGGCGGCGAGAGGGCCGGGAAACAGGCAAGCCAGCCAGGTCAGCAGTAGTAGTGCGAGGTGCTTTGTCCCGGGCGGTCTGGCGAGTGGCGGAGCGGCGGCGGAAGGCATGACGTGATTCCCCTGCTTGATTATTAGATATATCTTATATAAGATATATCTAATATTGTAAAGGCGGTCCCGCCAGCCGCGGACCGGGGCACTCGTGTTGGACATTCAACAGATGCAGGCGAATGCCGGCGAAGTCGCCGGCCTGTTAAAGCAACTGGCCAACAGGAACCGGTTGCTGGTGTTGTGCGCGCTGGTCACGAGGGAGCACACGGCGGGCGAACTCGAGGCCCTGACAGGCCTGAGCCAGCCCGCCGTCTCGCAACATCTCGCGAGGTTGCGCAAGGCGGAACTCGTGGCAACACGCAAGGACGCGCAGCGGGTGGTTTACTCGCTTAACGATCCCAACGTGCGTGCGGTCATCGAAAACCTGCACGCGCTTTATTGTCCCGATTTGTAGAGGGAGGCTTTGCACATGTCGTACGGTTTACCGCTGCTGGGCGGTGTGATCATCGGGTTGGCAGCGATACTGCTGCTCCTGGGCAACGGTCGGATTGCCGGCATCGGCGGCATCGTCTGGGGTGCGGCCAGTGCCCCTGCCGGTTCGCTGTGGCGCTGGCTGTTCCTGCTCGGCATGATCCTCGGCACTTACCTGTTTCATCAGTTCTCCGGCCAGCCGGCTCCCGTGCGCGGCGGCGATTCACTCCTGCTGGCCGGCGTGGCCGGTCTTATCGTCGGCTTCGGCGTGAAGCTCGGGAACGGTTGTACCAGCGGCCACGGCGTCTGTGGCCTTGGCAGGCTCTCCCTGCGTTCGCTGGTGGCAACCGTCAGTTTCATGCTCTCGGGCATCGCCACCGTCGCTGTGGTTCGGCATATCCTGGGGGTGGCCTGATGAATAATGTGCTGGCCGCCGTCTGCGGCCTGTTGTTCGGTGTGGGGCTGGCCATGTCGGGCATGACCGACACGGCGAAGGTGCAGGGCTTCCTGGACTTGTTCGGCGCCTGGGTGCCGGACCTGGCATTCGTCATGGGCGGCGCCGTGCTGGTGACACTCGCGTTCACGCGCCCGGTACTTAAGCGCGCCAGGCCCCTGTTCGCGGCGCAGTTCGACCTTCCCGCAAACAAGCAGGTCGATCGCAAGCTGGTGCTCGGTGCGCTCTGCTTCGGCGTCGGCTGGGGCCTCTACGGCTACTGCCCGGGACCGGCCGTGGCGGCTCTCGCGTACCTGCAGTGGCACACGCTGGTGTTCGTGGTGTTGATGTTGTGTGGTATGTGGTTGGCCGATAAGCTGAAAGACCGTTTCTGAACATGCCGGAACTCGAACAGTGGGGGCAGGGCGCGTGGGTAATTGTCCCGCACCCTGTTCCCGGCGCGCCGGAGAGTTAACGATGAAATATTGGGTGTGTATTCTCCCGCTGCTTGCTGCCGGCCTGGCCAATGCCGCGACCCTGGATGACGTACTGGCAGACGTACCCGGTGTCACGGGCGGCGCGGAAGACTTCATGGCCGGCGTGACCTGGTACCCCGCAACGGACAGGGCGTACTACGCCTGCACGGAGCGTCTCGACATGCAGACCCTTGAGCTCTGGGTGAACGGTGCCGGGAGCATGGCGCGCGCCAGGGGGGTGCCGGACAGGCCGCTCAAGTACGGCAGGAACGGTCCGGTACAGGTGTTGGCGTACTTCGATGAGGCGGGCTCACCCACGATAGCGACCTACCTGCTGCTGCCCTCCGAGGAGGCGCATATATTCCGGGTGACGCCCGAGCAGCACATTGTCAAGGACAGCAAGCGCTGGCAGTGCAGGGGCGCGGAATGGCGCGAGCCCTGAAATGAAAACAGGGGCCCCGGGGCCCCTGTATCGCGCCTGTCACACGGTGCAGGACAGGCGACTTCAGTGTGCGGGCGCTAGCAGCCCGGAGGACCCTCGCAGGCATCGCCCTGGCCGTCATTGTCGGCGTCTTCCTGCCCCGGGTTGGCAATGTTCGGGCAGTTGTCGATGTTGTCGGGCACCCCGTCACCGTCCGTATCCGGGTTGAACACGGGGTCACAGGCATCGCCGATGCCGTCATTGTCACCGTCCGCCTGGTTGTTGTTACCCACGTTGGGGCAGTTGTCCAGGCCGTCGAGGAAGTTGTCCCGGTCGCGGTTGAGCGCCATGCGTACGCCTGAGCCCGGCGGTACACAGGTGAACGTGATGGGTCCCTCCGTCGCGGCGAGATCCTTCAGCGCACCCTCCGCAATCGTGGTATTCACGTCCGACAGGTACTGGCTGTTGCTCTGGCGCAGCCACCCGCGCGGTTTGCCGTCCACGGTGCCCTTGGCGATCAGGTCACACTCCGTCACCAGCCCGCCCAGCATGAGTGAGCGGAAATCCTGCACGGAGCGCTGTGCGAGCAGGGTGATGCGCGGCTCGACCGCGGGCCGGTTGGTGGCCGTCAGTGTTACCTGCTGGCCGACCACGGGCGCCAGGTCTGTCGGGAAGACGTGGGCAAACGCCGCCAGCTGACGCTCCGCGGTGTTGCCGGTATTGAAAACACCTGCCGAGAGGAACGTCTCGATCGTGTCGAGCGAGCCGTCGTGCAGGAAGCCGAAGCCCCTGATCTGGTCGCCCTGGTGGCCCTGCGTGTCCGAGTTGATCGCGGCGGAGGAGTGCCCGAACATGCCGATCTTGTGGTACAGGTTGCGCATGTGCGCCACCTTGAACGACTGCGGTTCACCCTCGAAGGACTGGTCGCCGCCGGTGCCGAAGAAGCCGTTTATGGGCTCGAGTTCATGGCAGCCCTCGCAGGCCGCGATGCCGTCATTGAACGGCTGGAAGAACTCGTCCTGGCCCGCCTGCTGCAGCGGCGTCAGCGAGTTGTCCAGGGCGCGGATGGGGTTGGGCGGGAGCATGATCTGCAGCGCGTAGTTCGTAAACTTCACCATGTCGGCCTGGGAGATGGTGCCGTGCTTGCCCAGCAGGCCTTCGAACGCCACGATGAAGTTGAAGAACGAGAACGACTCGGAGCAGTCGGCCCCTGTCGGTTCGGCGCAGCCGTCCAGCCCAAGGAAGCCGTCGACCCGGTCGCCCCGCCAGTGCAGCGCACCGTGGGTCGCCATGCCGCGCAGGGTCTGCGTGGTCATCGGGCCTTTCATCGGGTGGAAGGTGGAGTCGATGCCCACGGGTAGTCCCGGCGAGGCATTCTGCGTGTTGATGGTGACGTGGTCATCCGGGTTGCCCAGGTTCCAGGCAATCTGGTCGACGTCGCCGAACACGTGGCAACTGGAGCAGGATGCCTCGCCGTTGCCGGAACTCACCGTTGCGTCGTACAGGAACGGACGCCCCTGGACGACGGTTTGCGGTTCCGGGTTGAACAGGGGATGCGTCTCCACGACGGTGTTGTTGGCCAGGTTGATCACCTCCACCTGGTTCGCAAACCGCGTCAACACGTACAGGCGGTTGTTCGTTTCATCCAGCACCATGCCGGCGGGACCGCCCCCCGTGGCGATGTAGTTGCTGCTCTCCGCCGTGGGGTCGAAGTTGGTCTCGAAATTCGGGTCCTCGATGTCGGGCGTGTCGAATACGCCGATCTTCGCCGAGCCGAACGCGGCCACGTACAGCTTGGCGCCGTCGCTGGACACCACGGGCTGCAGGGGGGTCGCCAGGCTGTGCGCGGCCTGCGCATCGATCGCCGCGTGATCGGCGCCCGGGTCCGTATGCAGGTTGGCATAGTTGATGTGCTGGTTGAGGTGCTGCGAGTCCACGTTGCCGTTGGACGGATTCAACACGGTGATGCGCGACTCGGAAAGCCGCCCCTGTACCGTGCTGCCGCCGTGCACACCCGGGCCCTCGAAAATGACGTGGTTGGGCAACTCGGTGTTGGTGACGTAGACCCGGCCCGACACGGGGTTGACCGCCATGTTGAACAGGGTAGTGCCCACGTGGTCGTACTCGACGATGCTGCCGGACGCGAGGGTGTTGGCATTGATCGAGAAGACGTCATGGTCGGGCAGGTTGAAGTTAACAAAGGCACTCCAGTTGGTGCCGTCCGCGTCGAGCCAGTTGGTGCCGTCGAACTTCACGATGGCGCCCACATCGGGGCGCGTATCGCCGAAGGCGTTCTGGTTCGGCCCGGGCATGTTACCGTTGACCCGGGTTTCGTTGATCACCGTCGTCTGGTTGCCCGAGTGGTGGGCGGCCACGTAGACGGTGGTCTTGTCAGCCGATACCGCCAGGGCGCGGGGCGTATCGGCGAAGAAGCTGAGGATTTCCACGGGCGTGCCGCCGAGAGTGCCGCCGAGGTTGCCCGCATCGAAGACCCAGACATCCGCCCGGCCGATGCCGGGAGTGATGAGCTGCGGGTCGCCGGCTCCCGGCACCGCGGCGATGGACGGGTCCTCGCGATGCTGGCCGCGGTGCGCGGTCGTAATAAACGCGCGTTCGACAGGCTGGCCGCCGTCGGTCGTTCCGGCAAACACGATGTCGCGGGGCTCGTCACCGACCAGCAGGGTGCGCGTCACGCGGAACGTGCCGGAGGAAATATCCACGATGCTCACGCTGTCAGACAGGTGATTCACCACCCACAGCTCCGTGTTGGAGCGGGCGGCTACCGCGACAGGTTCCATGCCGACCGGCACGGAGCCGAGGCGGGTCAGCGAACCCGCCGTAATGCCGAAAATTTCGAGGCGGTTGTCGGGCGTGTTGACCGCCGCCAGTATGCTGCCGTTGGGCGTCATGGCCACCGGGCGCACGGGCCCGCTTTCGAAGGTGATGAAATCAGGTTGGGCCTGGATGGGCGCGGCGGCGAGGGCCATGCCCGCAATCAACGCCATGCACAGAAGGGATTCGCGCAGTCGAAGAGGGACATGAAGTAACAGGGAAGCGGAATTCATCATGGGTACAATCCTTAATCCGGCCGGTGCGTTGCCCGGGGCCGGTGTCATTATTGTTTTGAGCCTGACGCGATTCTACTGCATCAAACCGTTTTGCAAAGCCTGAAAGACCCGAGTCTTGCACAATAGTAATGCAGGCTTTCCCCGGCGAAGCCGGACCGCGGCGACCGTGTTCGACCAGGGTACCGCCGCGTCCCGCGGGGGCAGCGCAGGTCATTTGCCCCGCTGCACAGCACTTCGTCCCGATTTGGTGCAAGAAATGTACCGTAATAATTATCCTATAGTTTTCAAGGAGTTGAGCTATCCAGACGGCTCGCGCTGTAAATTATCCTGACAGTCGCCTGCCTGCTCACGTCTTTGTCTGGCTGCGCCGGGCGGGGAAGAGGGGACAGCGCGACTGAGCTGTCATGCTTCCGTACCGGGTTGCGGTCCGTTGTTGCCGGCCCGCGACTCCGAACCTGTCGGCTTGCTTTGCACGCGTCCGGGTGCTCGCGCCATGTCACCGTCAAAAAGCTGGCCGAATGTGCTCCTGTTACATATATTTCCTGTTGTTACCCCGCCGGAAGCCGGGTTGGCCCGGGTTGGCAGCGCCCCATCGGTTGACGGGGTGTGGCCGGCGCAAAGCGCCGCGGCAGGGGAAAGATACTGGTCGTGAGCGCCGGATCCTCGAAGCCCTCCGCTCGCGATGCACAGGAGGATTCGACATGCCCTCAGCAAGCCTTGTCATACGCGCCCTTATGGCGCTTGTCGTCGCGCTCTACCTGGCCGGTTGCGTCCAGACCAAGACCACTCCCGGTTACGCCCGTGCGGGCGACCACATCATCATCGGCCTCGGCGGCGTCAACCGAAACGCCGGCGGCGAGTCGGTTCTGACCGAAAGCGACCTCAACATCGTGCTGACCGATGCGAACAGCGTGCAGCACACCCTGCAGGCGCGCTTCATCTTCAAGGGCTATCTCGACTACGACGCGCAGATGAGCACCTTCGCCATCGACGGCACCACCACGCAGTACGGCCTCAACGGCATGGTGCCCTTTGACGGCGGCTGGAACGTCGTGTCGCCGCTCACGTACCCCAATGACTTCGGCAACCCGCTGCCGCTGGCGGTGGGTCCGGCGACCATCTCGGTGACATCGCCGAAACTGATCAACACGAACGACAACCTGGAGGGTGACCAGACCAGTATCCCCATCGAGATACTCCCGGGCACCTCGCCGCAGGACGTGGACTTCGTGCGCCAGTTCACGGGTTACGTGGCCACGCCGCGCCGCTTCTTCATCCAGCCCGACGACCTGACGGGTATCACGGAAGTCGGCGGCGCGTTCCTGGTGATCGACTACATCGACGACTCGTTTTTCCTGAACGGCCTGGAGCCGATGGTGGTGCAGGCGAACCCCAACCCTTTCGCGCAGCTCAGCTACAACGTCGTTCCGAACGGCAACGGCACGGGTACCATCTATGTGACGGTGCTGAACCCCAACGGTTTCAAGATCGGCGCCATTGCCGATACGAATTCCTCGCTGTTGTCCGACCTCACGGTCAAGCTGGTGTACTTCGCCGCGGTGGCCGCCACCCCGGCGCAGGCCAAGGCGAACTTTTCGCTGGATGCGGCGAGCAGCTATTACATAGGAATGGACGGCGTGGCGCTGCCCGGCCTGACGCCGACGCTCGTGCATGTGGCGGACCTGTGAGGTGCGTCGTTCCCGCAGCCGTTTCCGGTCGCGGCTGGCGGGCGGGTCGGCGAAGGCGCGTCCCGGCGATAGCGCCCGGTAAAGCGCGCTAGGATTTCGCCAACGCGTCGTCGAGCGCCCAGATGCGTTCGAAGCCGACCAGCTTGTTGAGGTCTTCGAAATCCATGCGCGGCCCCGCGCTGGTGCCGTGCTCCTTCAGCTCCGAATACATCGACGTCAGTGCCGCGGCGGCGGTGGCGAGGCCGGTCACCGGATAAATCGCGAGCGCGAATCCGAGCTCTCGCAGAGTCTCGTTGGGCAGGATCGGCGTGCGACCCCCTTCCACCAGGTTGGCCAGCAACCAGGTATCGTTGCTGTAGCGTTCCCCGATGGCCCGCAGTTCTTCCTCCGTCGCGGGCGACTCGATAAAGATGATGTCGGCGCCCGCCTCGATAAAGGCATCGGCGCGGGCATAACATTCGTCCAGCCCGTGGCTCGCGTAGGCGTCGGTGCGTGCGACGATCAAAAAATCCCGCGACTGGCGCGCTCCGGCCGCCGTGCGGATTTTCAGGACGGCCTCGTCGCGCGCAATCACTTCCCGGTTCCGGGTGTGGCCGCAGCGTTTCGGGAAAACCTGGTCCTCGATCTGGATCGCGCAGGCGCCGCCCTGTTCG
>JAUIEP010000032.1 GCA_030428835.1 Gammaproteobacteria bacterium
TTGCTGAAGGGCCAGACCACCGAGTACCTGCTGCGGCGCACCTTCGCGCTGCAGCCCGGCCAGACCTGCCTCTTCCACGCTGCGGCGGGGGGCGTGGGGCTGATTTTCGGCCAGTGGGCACGAGCCATAGGCGCCGAGGTCATCGGCACCGTCGGCTCGGACGACAAGGCTGAACTCGCGCGCGCCCACGGTTACAGCCACGTCATCAACTACCGCACGGAAGACGTGGTAGAGCGCGTGCTCGAGATCACCGGCGGGCGGAAACTGCCGGTCGTCTACGACGGCGTGGGCAGGGATACCTTTTTCACCTCCCTGGACTGCCTGGCGATGCGCGGACTCATGGTCAGTTTCGGCAACGCCTCGGGCGCGCCGGACCCGCTCGAGTTGCAGGAGCTCGCCAATCGCGGCTCCCTGTACATCACGCGGCCGACCCTGCTCAGCTACACCGCGGATACCGCGGAACTGCGGCAGTCATCGAATGCCCTTTTTGAGCGGGTGCTGGCGGGCGATATCGTCGTGGAGATCAACCAGCGCTACCCGCTCGCCGAGGTGCAGCAGGCGCATATTGACCTCGAGGGCCGCAAGACCACGGGCTCCACGGTGCTCCTGCCCTGACGGCGAGCGGCGCATGTACTCGATGAATGTGCAACCCGTCACGCTGGACGGGCGTGCGGTGCGCCTCGTGCCACTGGCGCAGGAGCATGCCCAGGGCCTGTATAACCGGGGCCGCGAGCAGGCCGACTGGGCCTACATGCCGCGCGCGTGTTTCGTCGACCTGGCCGATGCCCGCCAGTGGATCGACGAGGCCCTGGCACGCGCGGACCACGTGCCCTTCGCTGTCATCGAGACCCACAAGAACAGGCCTGTCGGCAGCACGCGCTACCTCAATATCCGCCCGGAGCACCGCTCGCTCGAAATCGGCTGGACCTGGCTCGGCCGCGAGTGGCAACGCACGGCGGTCAACACGGAGGCGAAGTACCTGCTGCTCGCCCATGCCTTCGAGCGGCTCGGTTGTGTGCGGGTCGAGTTCAAGACCGATGCGCGCAACAAGCGGTCACAGCGGGCGATAGAGCGGATCGGTGCGACCCGCGAGGGAGTGCTGCGCCAGCATATGATCGTGCAGGACAACTACCTGCGCGACTCCGTCTACTACAGCGTGCTGGACAGCGAGTGGCCCCGCGTGAAGGAACATCTCGGGGCGCTTGTAGCGCGGGCATAGGCCGCCGTCGTCGGCCGTCAGTCGGTAACGGTCGCCTGGACTTTCTCGTTGTCCGAGAAGGCGTCCGCGAACAGTGCGGAGCTCAGGTAGCGCTCTCCGGAGTCCGGCAGGATAGCGACGATCGTCTTGCCCTCGTTGCCGGGCTGCTGCGAAACCCGGTGCGCGACCGCCATCGCCGCGCCGGAGGAGATGCCGGCCAGGATGCCCTCGTGCTGCATCAGCTTGTGCGCCCACTCCATCGCCTCCTCGCTGGAAACGCGCTGCACCTCGTCGACAATGTCGAGATCGAGGTTGGCGGGCAGGATGCCTGCGCCGATACCCTGGATCTTGTGTGGTGCGTGGGTGGGCTCCTCGCCGGCCTTGGCGGCGGTGATGACGGTGGTGGAGTCGGGTTCCACGGCCACGCAATGCACGGCCTTGCCCTGCGTGTTCTTCAGGTAGCGGCCGATGCCGGTGATGGTGCCGCCGGTGCCCACGCCGGATACCAGGATGTCGATCGCACCCCCCGTGTCCTGCCATATCTCCGGACCCGTGGTCTGCTCGTGGATGGCGGGGTTGGCGGGGTTTTCGAACTGGTGCGGACCCCAGTATTTGTCGGGGTCGGAGGCGATAATGGACTCGGCCCGGGCGATGGCCGCCGGAATGCCCTTGGCGCCGTCGGTCAGGATGATGTCGGCTCCGAGGGACTTCATCAGCATGCGCCGCTCGAGGCTCATGGTATTCGGCATGGTGAGGATGCAGCCGTAGCCCTTGGCCGCGGCCACAAAGGCGAGCGCAATGCCCGTGTTGCCGCTGGTCGGCTCCACGATGGTCATTCCGGGCTTGAGGCTGCCATCCTTCTCCGCCGCGGCCACCATGCTCGCGCCGATGCGGCACTTGACGGACATGGCGGGATTGCGGTTCTCCAGCTTGACCAGGATATTGTTGGCTGCGATGTGATTGATGCGCACGAGGGGCGTGCGGCCGATTGTCTCTGCGATGTCGCTGAATACGTTGCTCATCCGGGATATTCCTTAGACTGGCGCCCCGCTTGGCGGCGGGGCGGATGAGCACAAGATTAGACCCGGTGCCCGCCCCTGTCCACGCGGGTTTCCGGGGCGAAATATTTTTTGAAAAAAAAATGGAACTTCCTGTCGCAGGGGGGGGTCAATAGGTGCACTGACGGCATCCGTCAACGGATAGTCCACCAGGACCATTGCGATAGCTCTCCGTTCAGGTCTAACTGAGTGAAACGCATTGAGAGCCGGCCATAGGGGGCCGGCTCTTTTTTTTGCGCAAAAAACAGCCAAAGTGGGATGAAACGGTGGCCGCGGCGGTCATTCCTCCCCGTTGGGGGTCTCGAGTCCTGTTGCCCGGGCGAGCGATGCGACGGTCTGGGGGCCCACCAGGGTCGAGTGGTGCCGGCCGTCCGGGGCCACGATCAGCGTGGTCGGCAGGACCACGGGCCGCGCTACCCCGAGTTCCGCGGCGGGGTCCTGTTCAAGCAGGCGGAAGGTGACCCCGAGTTCGGTTGCCTGCGCGGCGAGTTCCTCGCCGGTCGCCCCGTCGTAGTTCACTCCGAGCACGGTAATCGCGTCAAAGCGCCTGTCCAGCTCGTTGAGTTCCGGGATCTCCTCGATACAGGGCTTGCACCAGCGCGCCCAGTAATTGATCACGACCCACTGCCCCTTGAGCCCGTCGAGGGTTGGCGGGCCGCCGGCATTGGGTTCACCGCCGCAGGCCGCGAGGCTGAGGAACGCCGCCAGGAAAAGCGCGTATTTCATTGGGAAAACAACTCTGCGAGGCTGATTTCGAGGGAATCCCGCTGGTTCTGTCGCTGTCCCAGAAGGAGGCTGTAGGCGCGGTCCTGCCAGTCGAGGGCGCCGGACAGGCCGTTGGTGTTGAGCGACTTTTCGTCGTTGACCCATTCCTTGAGCTGCCACAGCGGTATCCCGCCCAGGTCGCGTGACAGGAGGAAGTTGCCCTTGGCGCTCTGGGTGATCACTTTCTTTTCCAGCAGCAGTTCGCGCAGCCGCCCCCACGTTTCGCTGTCGAGACCGCGAATGACGCTGTGCCGGTTTTTCAATATATCGATCTCGGCCACCGACTCGCCGTTCTTTTGCTGCTGCCAGAACAGGTAGAGCAGGTCCAGCGCCTTCAGGACCGTCGGCCGGTTGGCCTGTTCGTCACTCTCATACGCGGACAGGCTGTGTACCAGGATCGCGCCGATCAGCACGATGTTCCAGGAGATGTAGATCCACAGCAGGAACAGGGGCACAGCGGCGAAGGCGCCGTAGATGAAGGTGATACTAGAGCTCACCACCAGGTCGGTGAACAGGGCGCGGGCGGTATTGAAAGCCAGTGCCGCGACGGTGCCGCCGACCAGCGCGTGGGTCAGCGGCACGCTGCAGTTGGGCACCGCGGCGTACACGAGGCTGAAGCCCAGTGTGCTCAAGAGCAGCGGCGTGGCTTGCAGCAGCAGGCCGCGAATGCCGATGATGTCGTAGGCCTGCAACGTGTCGGCGATCGAGGTGATGTAGGCGCCCACGCCGAGGGCCAGGCCTATCGTGATAGGGCCCAGTGTGAGTACGGCCCAGTACAGCATGAAGCTGGAGAGCGGTCCGCGGTTCTGGCGCGCGCGCCAGATGAGGTTGAAGGCCTTCTCGACATTGCGCAGCATCAGCACGGCGGTCACCACCAGGAAGGCGATGCCCGGCCCGGTGAGGTTCTTCGCCTGTTGCGAGAAGTCGTTCAGGTAGCCCTCGATCTCGGAGCCGGATTCCGGCAGGAGATGCTCGAACAGCAATTGCTGTAGCTGCGCCTCGGCGCCCTGGAAGGTCGGAATTGCAGACGCCATCGTGTACAGCACCGTGAGCAGGGGCACCAGGGCGAAGAGGCTCATATAGGTGAGCGCCGCCGCGTTTTCCGAGCAGCGATCCGCCGTAAAGCGGTATATGAAGTACTCTATGCGGCGCCACGCTTCGCGCGCCCTGGCGGCTATCTCGTCCATCGTTCGATTATGGCACGAACGGCCGTGCGCATGTCACGGGCGCGCCGTTTCACTGGTATACTCGGCGGCGCATTTCTACACGGGAGCCGCGCAATGAGTGATGTGACCATTTACCACAACCCGCGCTGTTCGAAGTCGCGCAATACGCTGGCGCTGCTCGAGGAACACGGCGTCCAACCCGAGGTGGTGCTCTATCTCGAGAACCCGCCCACCAGGGCGCAGATCGAGCAATTGCTGGACAAGCTCGGCATCGACGCCACGCAACTGGTGCGCCGGGGCGAGGACGACTACAAGGCGGCTGGGCTGGGCAGGGATTCCTCCGCTGCGGAGATCGTGGCCGCGATGGTCCGTTATCCCAGGCTGATCGAGCGACCCATTGTGGTCCGCGGCGAGCGCGCCGTGCTGGGCCGCCCGCCGGAAAACGCACTTGAGCTGCTGGACTGACGGCAGCGCCGGCAGCGTACTCCCCTGAGTCCGCGCCGGGTCCCACCATGACCTCTCCTGATCCGTACATCCTCGTACTGTATTACTCCCGGCACGGCGCGACCCGGCAGATGGCCGAGCAGGTCTCTCGCGGCGTCGAGCTTGAACGCGGCGTGCGCGCCAGGTTGCGCACGGTGCCTCCGGTGTCCGCAGTGAGCGAGCAGGTCGAGGGCGATATCCCCGGGAACGGCCCCCTGTACTGTGAGACTGACGACCTGCGTCGCTGTGCCGGTCTCGTGCTCGGCAGTCCCACGCGCTTCGGCAACATGGCGGCACCGCTCAAGTACTTCATCGACCAGACCTCCGACCTTTGGCTGTCGGGGGCGATGATCGACAAGCCCGCCGCCGTGTTCACCTCCACCTCCAGCCTGCACGGCGGGCAGGAGTCCACGCTGCTCAGCATGCTGTTGCCCCTGCTGCACCACGGCATGCTGGTCGCGGGGCTGCCCTACAGCGAGGCGGGCCTGATGCGCAGCACCAGCGGCGGAACCCCCTACGGCGCCTCCCACTGGGCGGGCCCGGATAATGATCGCGGACTCGACGACAACGAGGCCGCCCTGTGTCGCGCCCTGGGACAGCGTGTCGCGCGGCTGGCCGTGGGCGGGCGGCGATGAGCAGCCGCACACGTCGCACGGGCCTGCTGGCGCTGGTGAGTTACGCGCTGCTGCTTGGTCAGCAGGGTCTCGACGCCTGGGTGAACCAGTCACCCTGGTTCATATGGGCTCTGAAGCTGGCGCCGCTGTTGCTGTTCCTGCCCGGTATGTACCGGGACAATTTACGCAGTTATATCTGGCTGTGCTTCGTCGCCACCATGTATTTTATGGTACTGGTGCTGCGCATCTTCGCGCAGCCGGACAACCCACTCGTGATCACCGGACTGGTCGCGGTGGTACTGATGTTTACAAGCGCAATGTTGTACGTGCGCTGGCGTGCGCGGGACCTGAAGGCCGCAGCCGCCAAGCCGGAGAATGAACCATGAGCGATACTTCCCCCGTGCGCCGGGTGCTGCGCGCCGTCTGGAACGGCATCACCCGGGTGCGACTGGCGATGTCCAATATCCTCTTCCTGGTGATGCTCGGGGTCATTTACTTCGTGTACATCGGTGGCGCGCAACAGCCGCTGCCGGACAAAGCCGCGCTGCTCCTGAACATGACGGGCACGGTGGTCGACGAGAAATCCGCGGTGAATCCCCTGTCCGCGGTGGTGATGCAGCCGGTGCAGTCAAGCCACGAGGTGCTGTTGCGCGACGTCATCGAGTCGATTGAGTTCGCCGCCGAGGACCCGGCGATCACCGCGCTGGTGATGGAGCTGGACCAGCTGGACCACGTCGGTATCTCGCGAACGCAGGAGATCGAGCGCGCGCTGGATACCTTCCGCGCCAGCGGCAAGCCCATCATCGCGTCCGGAGATTACTTCTCCCAGGATCAGTACCTGCTCGCGAGTTACGCGGACGAAATCCTCCTGCATCCGCTCGGTGGCGTCGCGCTGGAGGGCTACGGTGCCTACCAGAATTACTTTCGCGACGCCCTGGAAAAGTTTTCGGTGACCATGCACGTCTTCCGGGTGGGCGAGAACAAGGGCGCGGTTGAACCTTTCCTGCGCAACGACATGTCACCCCAGGAAAAGCAGGTCACGCAGCGCTGGCTCGACGACCTGTGGTCGCAGTACACCGGGCGTGTGGAGGAAAATCGCAAGCTGGAGAAGGGCGCGCTCAACGACTACATCAATAATTACGCCGAGCGGTTGCGCGGGGTCAACGGCAACACGGGCCTGGCAGCGCAGCAGGCGGGTTTCGTCGACAAGCTCATGAGCCGCCGCGAGAGCAATGACTACCTGTCCGAGGTTGTCGGCGCGCGCAACGACGACGATCTCTACGAGGCCGTCGAATTTGAGCGCTATGTCAGCCGCAAGCGTCCGTTGTCCCTGTCCGGGCCGGAGGGAGACCGCGTGGCGGTGATCACGGCCAGCGGCCAGATACTGCCGGGCGAGCAGCCGCCCGGGAGTATCGGCGGCGACTCGCTCGCGCGGCTTATTCGCAGCACGGCGGATGAGGAGGGTGTGAAGGCCATCGTGCTCAGGGTGAACAGCGGGGGCGGCAGCCTGTTCGCCTCCGAGGTTATCCGGCAGCAACTGCACCATGCGAAGGCGCAGGCGCTGCCCCTGGTTATTTCCATGGGCAGCGTGGCGGCGTCCGGCGGTTACTACATCGCGGCCGAGGCCGACGAGATCTGGGCCACGAGTGCCACCGTGACGGGCAGCATCGGCGTGTTCGCGGCCTTCCCGACCTTCGAGGACCTGCTGGGCCGCCTCGGTGTCTACACCGATGGCGTCGGCACCACGGAGCTGGCGGGAGCGCTGCGCGTCGATCGCCCCCTCAACCCCGAACTCGTGGAGGCCCTTACCAGTACGATCGAGTACGCCTACGACAGCTTCCTCGACATCGTGGCCGCGGGGCGCGGTATACCGATGGAAGAGATGGATGCCCTGGCGCAGGGCAAGGTCTGGAGTGCCGCGGATGCGCGGCGCCTGGGCCTGATCGACAAGGTCGGCAGCCTCGGCGAGGCGGTTGAATCCGCCGCGGCCCTGGCGGGACTCAGCGACTATGAGGTCGAGTATGTGGGCCTGCCGCTGTCGCCGCGCGATTTGCTGCTGAAGCAACTCGCCAACCGCATGGGTGGCCTGGGCCTGTTGCCGGAGTCCTCGCTCGCTACCTCGTTGTCGCGCGCGCTGGCGCCGCTGGAAGCGGCGAGCAGGGAGATAGAGGGGCTGTCCGACCCGGCGCACCTGTACATGCGCTGCGTTGCCTGCGGCCAACTGCGCTAGTCGGCGGCGAGTTCTCCGCGCGGCTTCGAGTCGCGCTCACGCCAGACCCTGAAGTCTTCCAGAATCATGTAGAGACAGGGGATCAACAGCAGGGTTATGACCGTCGCAAAGACGATGCCGAACGCCAGGGAGATGGCCATCGGCACGATCATCACCGCCTGCGCGCTGTCCTCCAGCAACATCGGGATCAAGCCGAAAAATGTCGTGAGCGACGTCAACAGGATAGCGCGGAAGCGGCGCATACCCGCCTCGGTGATCGCCTTGAAGCGATCCGTACCCGCGGCCAGGGCCTTGTTGGTGAAGTCCACGAGAATGAGGCTGTCGTTCACGACCACGCCGCTGAGGGCGATGACCCCCATGATGGACATCATGCTGATCGCGTAGCCCGTGATCCAGTGGCCTACCACGGCGCCGATCATGCCGAAGGGGATCACGCCCATGATGATCAGCGGTTGCAGGTATGACTTGGTGGGGATCGCGAGCAGCGCGTAGATGCCGAACAGGGCCAGGGCAAAGCCCACCAACATGCTGACCGCGACCTTGGCCTCCTCGTCCGCCATGCCCGCTATTTCGAACTTCAGGCCCGGGTATTTCTGCAGCAGCCCGGGCATCACGTGCTCGACGACTTCCTTGACGACCTGGTCCGGCTCCACGAGATCCCTGTTGACTTCGGCCGTGACCTCCGCCGCCCGCTGGTAATTGATGCGCGTGGATTTGAGCAGGCCCGGTTTCACCTCGAGCCGGGCGACCGAGTCGAAGGGCACTTCGTCGCCGCCGGGGGTGCGGATGTACATATTGTTCAGGCTGCCCACGTTCTCCCGGTCGGCGCGCGGGTAGCGCACCATGACCTTGATCTCGTCGATGCCGCGTTGAATGCGCTGTGCCTCCGCGCCGTAGAATGCGTGGCGCACCTGGCTGGCGAGGTCATAGCGCGTCAGGCCCAGCGACTCGGCCTCGGGCAGGATGTCCAGGTGGAACTCGTCGGAGGTGTCGCTGACGCCGTTGCGGATGTCATACAGGCCGGAGTAGTGCGTGAGCTTCTCCTCGAGGTCCGCGGCCGCGAGGCGCAGCGTGTCGAAATCATTGTGAATGAGGTCGAAGGCGATATCCGCGCCGAACTCGGGACCCTCGGGGCTGGTTATCGCGAAGATTTCCGCGCCGTGGATGTGGCCGACCTCCTCGCGCCACAAGCGCGTGACCTCGCGCGTGCTCAACCGTCGCTGATCCTCCTTGGTCAGTTCCGCATCGACACGACCGTTGATTCGATCAAACACGTACGTCGCCATGTGGGCGAGGAGTTTCTCGTCGCGTCCGCTCTCCAGGCGATAGCGTTCCTCCATTCGCGTGAAGGCCGCGGCGATCTGCTGCACCGCCTGCAGGGTGCGCTCCTCGGGGACACCCTGCTCCATGCGCAGCTCAACCTGCAGGTACTCCCCGGGAGCCTCGGGCGCGAGAATCGTGCGCACGATACCGCCACTGACCAGGCCGGCCGACAGGATCAGCAGCGACACGAAGCAGCCGAGCGTCGTATAGCGATTGCGCAGGCAGCGCAGCATGAAAGGCTGGTAGTACGTTTCCACGAAGTTCTTGAGCGCGGCGTTGACGTATTCCTGCAGGCGGTCGATCAATAAGAGCAGGCGATTGCGTGTCGGCCTGCTGTGGGCGAGGTGCGCGGGCAGAATCCACTTGGATTCCACGAGGGAGAACACGAGGCACAGTATCACCACCCAGCCGACCGCCTCGGGGAAAGGTCCGTAGACGCCGTCGACGAACAGGGTCGGCATGAAAGCGCAGATCGTCGTGAGCACGCCGAACGTTGCCGGTGTCGACACGCGGTACACGCCGGTCACCACGTTTTCCACGCTGTGTCCCTTGGCCTCGGTTTCCGTGTAGGCGCTCTCGCCCATGATGATCGCATCGTCGACCACGATGCCGAGTACCAGGATGAAGCCGAATGTACTCAGCATGTCCAGCGTCGCGTGGATGTAGGGCGTGTTGATCGCGGCCATCGAGCCCAGGAAGCACACGGGAATGCCCAGCATTACCCAGAAGGCCAGTTTGATCTCCAGGAACAACGCCAGGATGATGAACACGAGCAGGGCGCCCATGGCCAGGTTTTTCATCATCATGCCCAGGCGGCCCTTGAGGTAGTAGGTGCTGTCCTGCCAGACGTCGAGTTGCACACCCTCCGGCAGGCGGCCCTGGACTTCCTGCACATAGGCTTTCGCGGCGTCCGCTGTCTCGATGATGTCCTGGCTGCCCATCGCGAACACGTAGATGCCCAGCGAGTACCTGCCGTCGAACAGTGAGAGCCCCGACGTGTCCTCGAAGCCGTCGATGACGGTGGCGATATCACCCAGCAGGAGTCGTGTGCCGTCCGGGTAGGTTTTGAGCACGATGTTCTCGAAGTCCTGTTGCACATAGGCCTGGCCCACGGTGCGCAACATGATGTCGCCGTTATCGGTCTTCACGGCGCCGGCGGGGAGGTCCAGCGAGGAGACGGCAATCAGGTTGGCGACCTCGCCGAGCGTCAGGTGGTACTCGCGCAGGAGTTGCTCGGATATCTCGATGGCGATCTCGTAGTCGCGCGCACCAAAAACACTGGCAGCCGAAATCTCCGGGTAGGCGAGCAATTCCCTTCTTAACCGATCCGCGAGCGACTTCATGCTGCGTTCGCCGATGTTGCCGGAGAGCTGCAGGGTCAGTGCGGGAAACTGCAGCTCCGGCTGCATGATGATCGGCCGCTCGGCTTCCTCGGGGAAGTGCGCGATGGCGTCGACCCGGTTCTGTATGTCGTCGAGCAGCTTCGAGATATCGGTGCCCTCGTTGGGCTCGATCATGATCGAGGCGCTGGACTCCAGGGAGTCCGACTCCACCCGCTTGATGCCGTCGACGTCGCTGATGGCCTCCTCGATCTTGAGGACAATGCCCTGTTCCACTTCCTCCGGGGCCGCGCCGGGGTAGGGGGCGTTGATCCAGATGATGTTGAAGTCGAACGTGGGGAACATGGCGCGCTGGATGGTGAAAGCGCTGCCCAGCCCCACGGCCATGATCACCAGCATCAAAAGGTTGGCGGCGACCGGGTTATGGGCGAACCAGGCGATGATGCCCTTGCGGCTCTGCGTATCCATCAGCCGTCGGTGTTGTCGCCGCCCGGTGTCACGGCGGCGGTGGCCGCCTCGAGCCTGTCGTTGGCGCTGTCCTGTCTGCGACGACCGTGCTGGTCGATCAGGTTGCTCGGCGTGCGTGACTGGATGCGCACCTGGGAGCTGTCGAAGGAGTTGTCGAGTGCCGTCAGCGACACGAGGTCGCCGGGGTCCAGCCCGCTATCGACATAGATGTAATCGCCCGTGGTGCGCAGTGTGGAGACCTTGCGATTGCGCAGGTGATTGCTGTCATCCACCACCCACACGAAGTCGCCCGCGCGCAGCAGGTAGCGCGGCAGCGGCACGATCCCGCTGATGAGCCGGCCCGTGATATTCGCGTTCACGAACGTGCCGATGCGCAGGGGTTCTGCGCCCGGCGTCTGCAGGCCGTAGGGGTCATCGATACGCGCTACCGCGTAGAGGACGCGCGAGCGCTCATCGAAGACACCCTCGGTCCGGTGCAGGTGGGCGGTCCAGTGGCGCACCTCGCCACCCACGTCGGTATACAGGTCGATCGATGCGCCCTGTCCGCTGCCGCCGACCTCGGGCAGCACCAGGTAGTCCAGCTTGCCCTGCGGTATGGGCAGGCGAATCTCCGCGGCCTCGACGGAGAACAGGTCCGCCAGGCGGGCGCCGGCGGTAACGAACTGGCCGAGCTCCGAGTGCTTCGCACGAATGATCGCGTCGTAGGGTGCGCGGATGACGGTGCGGTCGAGGTTGTCCTGCGCTGTGCCCAGGTCGGCCTGTGCCGCCAGCAATTGCGCTTCAGCCATCTCGAGCTGTGGTTTGCGCAGGTAGAGATCCTTGGCTTCCTGGCTGCGCTGGCTGCCCTTGGGTAGCTTCAGCCATTCGCGCTCGGCCACTTCCGCGCGACCGCGCTCCTGCGCCAGGGTGCTCTCGGCGGATTCCAGTGCCGCGCGAGCGCGCAGCAGGTTGGTCTCGTAGTCGCGCGGGTCGATGCGCAGCAGGACGTCATCCTTTTGCACGAAGCCGCCGACGTTAAATTTGGGGGAGACCTCGAGGACGCGGCCGTTGACCTCGGAAATAACGGCAGTCTCGCGCAGTGGTGTAACGGTGCCCTGTGCCTGTACGGGAATGCGCACATCTTCCAGTACGACCTCCGCGACATCCACGCTGACCGGCTCGTAAACGGGCTCGGTGATCTGCGTGGGAGGGCGATTGAAGTACAAAAGGCCGGTCACGAGCACGGCGCTCGACAGCATGGCGAGGGACAGGGTGAGTTGTCGTCGGGTGGAGGCCACAGAGGTCGTCCGTGCGTATGTATGTGCGTGACGCGAAGGCACGGCGCCCTACGCGCCACCTGCGGCCAAATTCATGAAAACGGGATGTATTTATACCACACGGCCCCGGCGCATTCAGTGAACTACTTGTAACAAAATCACTGGTTTATGCGCATTAGTTGGAGAAACGGTTCACATTTTTGCGCCGTGCCGGGAAGTTGCGCCGAAGCGGGAATCCGCCGGGCGCGGGGCGCTCTATTCGCCCTTGTCCATATGCACATCCATCTGTGGGTAGGGGATGGTGATATCGGCCTCGTCAAAGCGCAGCTTGACCGTCTCCGTGGTATCCCACAGCAGCGCCCAGTAGTCTTCGGACTTGGCCCAGGGGCGCACCAGGAAGTTCACGCTGGAGTCGGCCAGTTCCCCCAGGGCGATGACCGGTGCGGGGTCCGCGAGCACCCGCTCGTCCGCGGCGATGATCTCCTCGAGGAGCTTTTTCGCCTTGCGGATATCGTCGTCGTAGGAGATGCCGAACACCATGTCCACCCTGCGGATCGGGCGCGCGGAGAAATTGGTGATGTTGTTACTGATGATCGAGCCGTTGGGGATGATGACTTCCTTGTTGTCCGGGGTGGTGAGGGTGGTCGTGAATATGCTGATGCTCTGCACCGTACCCGTGGCGCCGCCGGCCTCCACGAAGTTGCCCTTGGTGAAGGGACGGAAGATGATGAGCATGACCCCGGACGCGAAATTAGACAGCGAGTCCTGCAGTGACAGGCCGATGGCGAGGCCCGCGGCGCCGAGCAGGGCGACCATGGACGTGGTGTCGATCCCGAGCTGGCTCAGTGCGGCGATGACAACGAACAGCAGCAGCACCCAGCGCAGGATACTCGACAGGAAGCTGACGAGGATATCGTCCATGCCGCGACCGGCGAGCAGTTTCTTCACCGCCTTCACGACAACGCCGACCACCATGCGGCCGATGTAGAAGATGACCAGGGCGAGTATGATCTTGATGCCCCAGGGCAGCGCGTAGTCGTTGATCAGCGCCGCAATATCAAGGTTTTCCAGGAATTCTTTCACGGTAGCGGTATCCTCTTGGTCTCGTGCAGGTAACTATAAACGACAGGCTGACCAATACAACTTGTTGCACCAACCGCTGCCCGGCACGGCGGCGCCGATGCTATAGTTTGCGCTCGAATGCAAGCAAGGAGTTCCCCGATGGGCACCGTTTTCGATAATCCTGCCGCGCTCCTCGATGCCGTGGGCGACGACCTCGGCTACAGCGACTGGCTGGAGATCGACCAGGAGCGCATCAACCTGTTCGCGGACGCCACCGGTGATCACCAGTGGATTCACGTCGACCCCGGGAAGGCGGCCGAGGGGCCGTACGGCAAGACCATTGCCCACGGCTATCTCACGTTGTCGCTGGCGAACCTCTTCCTGCCGCAGATCATGGTGGTCGAAAACACGTCGATGGGTGTCAACTACGGCTGCGAGAAGGTGCGCTTTCCCGCGGCGGTTCCGGTCGGCAGCCGCATCCGCGGCCACGGCGAGGTGATCAGCGCGGAGGAGGTCAAGGGCGGCGTGCAGGTCGTCGTGCGCATGACCATCGAGATAGAGGGTTCCGATCGCCCCGCCTGCGTGATCGACACCATCAGCCGCTTCTTTCCCTAGGCCCGGCAGATGGCAGACCAGGACACGCCCGCTATCGAGACCAGCGCTGCCGTTGAACCCGTGCACCCCGCCGCGACGATCGTGCTGGTGCGCGACGGCGCCGAGGGTCTCGAGGCCTTGCTCGTGCAGCGCGCCAAGGCTGTAAAGCACATGGGCGGTATGTGGGTATTTCCGGGCGGCAAAGTCGACGAGGCCGACTATCCCGAGGACCGCGACGAATACCAGGCGGCGGTGAACGCCGCGATCCGCGAGACGCGCGAGGAGGCAGGACTCGAAGTGACGTCCGACCAGCTCGTCTATCTCTCGCACTGGACGACGCCGGTGGGCGCCAGGAAGCGCTTCGCCACCTGGTTCTTCCTCACTATCCTGGAGGACGGCCAGGAGGTGCAGGTGGACGGCGGCGAGATCGCCAATCACCGCTGGCTGCGGCCGCGCCTCGCGCTCGCCGAGTCAGCGGACAAGGCCGAGCAGCTGCGGCTGATGCCGCCGACCTATGTCAGCCTGTCGGACATCGCGGACTGCGTGGACTGCGCCGAGGCGCGCACCACGATCGGCGGTCGCGACGCGTTCATCTACGCCCCGCGCATGGTCTTCGTGGACGACGGCATCTGTTTTCTCTACGCCGGTGATGCGGGCTACACCACCGAGGACATCGACGCCGCGGGTCCGCGCCACCGCTGTTACATGATCGACGACCAACTCGACTACATCCGCGAGCTCTGACATGCAGCGCGGTCGTGGTATCAGTCGTCGCGCGCTGTTGGCCGGAGCGGGCACGGCCGCCGCCACCATTGCCGCGGGCGCCGCCGCGCTGCCGCGCTCGAAGGTGAAAGCCTGGGACGGGTCGACCGATGTGCTGGTGGCGGGGTCCGGCGCCGCCGGGGTCAGCGCCGCACTCGCGGCGCGCGCCGCGGGGGCCCGGGTCACCCTTATCGAAGCTCTCCCCAAACTCGGCGGCTCGTCGGCGATGTCCGGCGGCGTCGTGTACGCGGGCGGCGGCACGGAATTGCAGCGGGCGCTGCGGGTGGAGGACAGCGTCGAGCAGATGTTCGCGTTTCTCTCCCGCGCCGGGGCGCCACATCCGCCGCTGGACAAGCTGCAGCGCTACTGCGAGGACAGCGTCGCGCACTTCGACTGGCTGCTCGACCAGGGTGTGCGCTACACCGAAAAATTCACCGCCGCCAAGGGACTGCCGATGGGCGACGAGTCGCTGTACTTCTCCGGCACCGAGCAGGCCTGGCCGGCGCGTGAGCTCGCCACGCCCGCGCCGCGGGGCCATGTGCCCGGGTTGCAGGGCATGAACGGCGGGCGCCACCTCATGGAGGTGCTGTTGCAACGCGCCCGCGGTGCGGGCGTCACATTGCGTACGCGCGTGGCGGCCGAGCGGCTCGTGGTGGAAGACGACGGGCGTATCGCGGGGTTGCTGGTGCGCGACAACGACCAACCGCGCGCGCTGCGCGTGCGGCGCGGTCTCGTGCTGGCGTGCGGCGGCTTCATCCACAACCGTGCAATGCTGCAGCGCTATGCGCCGCAGCTCTTCGATTGTTCCGTGCCCTGGGGCAATGCCGGCGACATGGGTGCGGGCATCAACATGGGTATCGCGGTCGGCGCAGCGGCGCTGCGCATGCACCAGGGCTTTGCCATCGCGCCTGTGTATCCACCGGAGCACGTGTTGTCCGGCATTGTGGTCAACGCCTCCGCGCAGCGCTTTATCTCCGAGGAGTCCTACCACGGCGTGCTGGGCGATGCGATTGCCTACCACCAGGGCGGACGCGCGTGGCTCATTACGGACAAGGGCGCTGACTTCGGTATGCACCAGGACAACTTCGTCATGGCGGGAGAGGCGAACACGATCGGGGATCTCGCGGTGAACATCGGTTTCCCCAGTGGCGCATTGCAGCATACCGTCGCCTACTACAACCGTTTCGCGGAGACGGGCGAAGACCCGCTGTTCCGCAAAAGTGCGCCGTACCTGCGGCCGCTGCTGGGCGCGCCCTACCGTGCCTGGGACCTGTCGGTGGACAGGGCCTTTTTTCCCGCGCACACCTTTGGCGGGCTGCATACCACGGTGGACGGCCAGGTGCTGGACAGTTTCGGCGACGCTATTCCCGGACTGTTCGCCGCCGGCCGCACCACCGCGGGCCTGCCGATGGCGCCCTATATCGCGAGCGGCCTGTCGGTGGGCGACTGCACATACTTCGGCCGGCGCGCGGGCCGCGCGGTCGCAGCGCATCCGGTGGGTGCCGCGTGAGACAGGTGCTCGCCGTGGTTGCGCTGCTGCAGGCGTGTGCAGTCGCCGGTGCGCAGGAATTGCCGCTGGAGGGTGACGCGGAACGCGGTCGCCTGGTGTTCGGCGCGTGCCGCACCTGCCACTATGCCGAGGCCTACATGGGCCATAACAACGGGCCGAACCTGCATCGCATTTTCGGCAAGGTGGCCGGCAAGCAAGCGGGCTTCCGCTATTACTCCCAGGTGTTTCGCGACGCGGAGTTCGTCTGGACGCCGCAGCTCATGTACGCGTGGCTGGAAGATCCCATGCGCATGTTCCCCAACTCCAGCATGATGAGCCTCGGCGTGCCGGACCCGCAGGCCCGGGCCGATCTCATCGTATACCTGATGCAGGCGTCGGTCAGGGAGTAATGGCGCGGCGCACACCTGCGGGGTCGAATTCCTTCGACCGAAGTCGGGTGGTCCACCACCAGATATCTGCGCGGGGTTGCGTCCCTTGCAGGTCGAATGAATTCGACCCCACACGTAGAAGGCGTTGGCGTAAGCGGAGTCAGCGTTTGATGATGACCGAGCTGCCGTGGCCGAACAGGCCCTGGTTGGCCGTGATGCCCACTTTCGCGCCCTCCACCTGGCGATCGCCGGCCTCGCCGCGCAGTTGCCAGGTGAGTTCGCAGACCTGCGCCAGCGCCTGGGCCGGCACCGCCTCGCCGAAGCAGGCCAGGCCGCCGGAGGCGTTCACGGGTATCCTGCCGCCCACGGCGGTGTCGCCCGCGCGCAGCAGCGCGGCCGCCTCGCCGCGCGGTGCCAGCATGAGGTCCTCGATCCAGTCCAGTTCCAGCGCGGTGGAGAGGTCGTAGACTTCGGCCAGGTCCACGTCTTCCGGTCCGATGCCCGCTTCCTCGTAGGCCTTGACGGGGATCTGCGAGCGGTAGGCAATCGCCTCGACGCCCGCGGCGGCCGCCGAGTCGGTGGCGATGTCGGGCATCTCCACGACGCCGCTGGCGAATGTCGGGGTGACGGTGGAGATGGCGGCCACGCGCGGTGCGTCGCCCCTGCCGATCTTCCTCGCGTAGTCGAGGCTGGACACGATCAACGCCGCGCCGCCGTCGGAGGTCGCGCAGATGTCCATCAGGCGCAGCGGGTCCGCGACCATCGCGGACGCCGCGACGTCCTCGGCCGAGAAGACTTTCTTGTAACGGGCGCGCGGGTTGTGTGCGCCGATCTTCGAATTCTTGACCTTCACCGCCGCGAAGTCCGCGAGCGTGTCGCCGTAGAGATCCATGCGGCGCCGTGCGTACAGGGCGAAGTAGGTGGGGTTGGTGATGCCGAGGTAGAAACGCACCCAGTCCGGGTCCTCGGGGCGGTAACCCTTGGCCGGCGCCAGGAAGCCCTTGGGTGTCGTGTCTGCGCCGACCACGAGCGCGACGTCGCACTCGCCGGAGATGATCTTGTTGCGCGCCGCCGCCAGCGCCTGGGAGCCGGAGGCGCAGGCCGCGTAGGAGGTGTTGACCTCGGCGCCCTGCCAGCCCAGGGCCTGGGCGAAGGTCGCGCCGGCCACATAGCCGGGGTAGCCGCAGCGCACGGTGGCGCCGCCGGAGACGAAGCGGATGTCCCGCCAGGGCACGCCGGCGTCGGCCAGTGCCTCGCGCGCGGCCGCCACGCCGTACTCGACGAAGTTGTGACCCCACTTGCCCCAGGGGTGCATGCCGGCGCCGAGGATGGCTATTTCGTTGGACATTGTCATTTGCTCCCGATGTCAGCCGGCGCTCAGTCCGCCAGGGGTTGCCACTTCCACGTGACCTTGATGTCTTCGTCGGTCTCGTGCAGCGGCTCGAGCACCAGTTCCATGGGCATGCCGACCCTGAGGTCCTCCACGCCGATGCCGGTGGCGACCTGTCCGAGTACCACCATCTTTTCCTTGTCGAGTTCCACCGCGGCGATGGCGTAGGGCTCGAAGGGGTCGCTTGCGACGAACGGTTCCGGCGGTTTGTAACAGGCGTTGGTGTAGCTCCAGAGCGTGCCGGTGCGGCTGAGTTCAACGTCCTCGAACTCCGTGCTGTCACAGTTGGGGTTTTTGCAGTAATGGGTTTGTCTGGGGAAGAAGTAGGTGCCGCAGCCCTCGCACCGGGTGCCGATGAGATGGGGTTCGGCCGCCATGGTGTGCCAGCCGTCGATGGCCGGGGCATGGGGTTTGGCGCTCATAGTCAGCTCCCGCAAAAAAACGTCGCTCAGGGTACTCTCGGACTACTGCACAGGCAAGGTTGCGCACGGTGGGCCGGTATGCACCTGTGTACTGCCCCAACACGCTTGCCGCCCCACGGTGATTTCGGCACAGTGGCGCCATGTGTGGTCGATTCAACGTCATCGATAACCCCGGGCTGCAGGACCTGCTGCGCGATCTCGGCATCGACCTCAGCCTGCCGCCCGCGATCAATATCGCGCCCACCGAGCAGGTGTCGCTGGTGCGCGCCGCGCCCGGTGCGGCACGCGGTGTCGACGCCGCGCGCTGGTGGCTGACGCCGTCCTGGGCACCGGCGGTGGACCAGAAGTATTCCATGTTCAACGCGCGTGCCGAGAGTCTCGGCAGCAGTCGCGCGTTTCGCGGCCCCTTCCGCCGTCAGCGCGGCCTGGTGCCCATGAGCAGTTTTATCGAGTGGCGCACCGAGAACGGCGTGAAACAACCCTGGCAGATCAGCAACGCGGCCGGTGCGCTGGCCGTGGCTGCGCTGTGGGACGTCTGGGAGAAAGGGGATGCGCCGCTGCTGTCCTGCACGCTGGTCACCACCGCCGCCGCGCCCGCGTTCACCGCCTGGCACAAGCGCATGCCCGTGATGCTCGCGGCGGATGAGCGTGATCGCTGGCTGGACAACGCGCAGGCGGTCGAGGTCGATGATCCGCTCTTCCGCCCCGCCTTGAAGGAAGACCTGTACCTGTGTCCGGTGGACCGCGCGATCAACAATGCGCGCAACAAGGACGCGGCACTCATGCAGCCGGTGGGCGAGGAGGTCGTGCTCGCGGCCTGAGCGCGGCTAGCGCGCCGCCGTCAATCGAAGCCCGGCGCGAAGGGGTTGCCGGGGATGCTGCGCAACATCTTGTCCCGCGCCCGCGCGTAGATCGCGATCACCGGCTCCTCGTTGCCGACCTCCCGCCGCCGCGCGATCATGGTCATGGGAAACAGGTAGTGATCGCCTTCCCGGTAGCGCAGCGCCCGCGTGCGACCCACCCTGTCGACGTAGACCACCCAGTTCAGCCCGAGCTCCGCCTGCAGGTGGTCGCCCATGATCAGGCCCATGGCCTGGAGCTCCTTCGTCTGCGAGCCCTTCACCACTCGCTTGTCCAGCAATTCCTGGAGCAGCGCCAGGTCGTTGTCCAACTCGCCGTTGAAATAGCGACCCAGTTGCTGGCCCGCGATATCGCGAATGAGCTGGCGCTGCTGTTGCATGAACGTCAGGTCCAGTTGCGACAGCTCTTCCACGCGGCTTTCGAGGTCGGTAGCGACGGCCGGCAGCGGAAGCCACAGGAGGAGGGCGGCGAGGAGGGCACGAATCGGGCACGGCATGGTCTATCAGACTCCGAATGGCGGTCGGGGGTTCCCGGTCGGGGCAACCCTGGCACTGGTTGTCATCCTGCCCCCGGCATGGATAATGGCGGGCTTCCCCGTTGCCACGCGCGCCGCGGGTCCTGCACCACCTGTTCTCACGCGGAGACGGCACATGATTACCGGCAGTATAGTCGCCCTGGTGACGCCCATGCACGACGACGGCAGCGTCGACTGGGACGGGCTGGCGCGACTCCTGGACATGCACATCGAAGCCGGCACCGCCGCGATAGGCGCGGTGGGTACCACGGGTGAGAGCGCCACGCTGTCGGTGCCGGAGCACTGCGAGGTGATCGCGTACTGCGTGAAACACTGCGCCGGCCGACTGCCGGTTGTGGCGGGTACCGGTTCCAACTCCACCCGCGAGGCCATCGAGCTTACCGAGGCCGCGCAGAGCGTGGGTGCCGACGCCGCCCTGCTGGTGACACCGTATTACGTTCGGCCGACCCAGCGCGGCCTGTACGAACACTACCGCGCCATCGCCGAGGCGGTCGCGATTCCCCAGATCCTTTACAACGTGCCGGGCCGTACGGCCTGCGACCTCGCGGATGACACCGTGGTGGAACTGTCCACCATCGACAACATTGTCGGCTTGAAGGACGCTACCGGTAACCTGGACCGTGCGCGCAACATCGTGGCGAGGACCCCGGGTGACTTCGCCCTCTACTCAGGAGACGATCCCACCGCGCGCGAACTGATACTGGCCGGGGGGAAAGGCAGTATCTCCGTTACCGCCAACGTGGCACCGGCGCTGGTTGCCCGGATGTGCGAGGCGGCACTGGCGGGCGACGCCGCTGCGGCCGCGGAGATCGACGGCAGGCTCGCCGGACTCAATGCGGCGCTGTTCCTCGAGGCGAACCCCATTCCCGTCAAGTGGGCCCTGTACCAGCGCGGCCTGATCGGCCCCGGCATCCGCCTGCCGCTCACCGTACTGAGTGAGCGCTACCAGCCGCAGGTTATCGCCGCACTGGACGCGGCGGGCGTATGAGGGCCGCGTCCCTGTCGCGCGCGCTGTGCTGTTGCGCGATCGCCTGCGCTGTCTCGGCCTGTGGCTTTTTCGGCGGCGACGAGGGCATGTTCCGCGACCGTGCGGAGGACTACAAGACCGCGCCCGAACTGCCTGTCATCACCGTGCCCGAGGGCAAGAACACCGAGGCGCTGCGCGAAATCTATGTAATTCCCCAGGTGCAGGAAAAACTGCTGCTGGAGGGTGAGTTCGAAGTGCCGCGGCCCGCGCCGCTCATCGCGGGTGCCGGCGCCGACGTGGTGCGCATCCAGCGCCTGGGCGACGACAGCTGGGCACTGATCAGCGTGCCGCCGGGCCAGGTCTGGCCGCAGGTGCGCAGTTTTCTCGCGGCGGCCAACATGCAGGTTGCCCGTGTCGATGCGCGGGCGGGCATCATCGAGACCGCGTGGCTCGAACTCGAGGGCGAGGCACTGCCCAGCCGCTTCCGCTTCCGCATGGACCAGGGGGTACAGCGCGGCACCAGCGAGTTGCATATCCTGCAAATGAACCGCGGCACCTCGGATGAATGGCCCACGCATTCGAGCGACCCGCAGCAGGCCGCCGACATGCTGCGCACCGTGGCCCAGTTCCTCGCCGACAGCGCCGAGACGGCACCCGTCTCGATGGTGGCGGAGCAGGGTATCGTCGCTACCGGCAAGATCTCGCTGCGCGAGGACGACACCGGGCAGACCTACATCCGCCTGGAACTCCCTTACGATCGCGCCTGGGCCTCGCTGGGCAAGGCGCTCAGCGATGCCTCGTTCGAAGTCGTCGACCGCGATCGCAGTGCGGGCATTTACTACGCCCGCTTCCTCGGTCCGGAAGACGATGCGGACGAGAGCATGTTCGACTGGCTGTGGGGGGATGATGATCCGACCCTCGAGCAGATGTTCCTCGTGTCCATGCAGGCCGCCTCGCCGGGCGTGGTGAACATTACCCTGCAACCGGAAAGCGAGGAACTGGCGCTGACCAAGCGCGAACGGCAGGCTCTGCTGGCGCTGATCAAGGGCAAGATCGACTGATGCCGGGAGCCGCCGCAGGTGCAGTTCGCCTCGCTCGGTTCCGGTAGCAAGGGTAACGCCACGCTGGTGCGCGCCGGCGCGACGCTGGTCATGGTCGACTGTGGCTTTTCCGCGCGCGAGACCGCCCGGCGCATGGCGCTGCTCGGTGTGGCACCCGGCGATCTCGATGCCATCCTCGTCACCCACGAACACTCCGACCATGCCAGCGGCGTCGCCACCCTGTCGCGACGCTTCGAGGTGCCCGTCTATCTCACCCACGGCACGTTTCTCTCGGGCCGACTGGACGGCAGTCACCGCCTGCTGCAATTCAACTGCGGTGACCGCTTCACCGTGGGCGATCTCGGCGTCACGACGGTGGCGGTGCCGCACGATGCCGCCGAACCCTGCCAGTTTCGTTTCGAGCACGGCGGGCGACACCTCGGGGTGCTCACCGACCTCGGCAGTGTGACGCCGCACGTGGTCGACAGCTATCGCGGCTGCCACGGACTGCTGCTGGAATTCAATCACGATTACGACATGCTCATGTCCGGCGAGTACCCGGAACACCTCAAGCGCCGGGTTGGCGGCAGTTGGGGGCACCTCAACAACGCGCAGTCCGCCGAGTTGCTGGGCCAGCTCGATCACGCCGAGTTGCGGCACGTGGTGGCCGCGCACCTCAGCGAGAAGAACAACAGCCGGGAGCACGCCGCGAGGGCGCTCGAAGACGTCCTGGGCTCGCTGGAACGCGTGATTTTTGCCGCACAGGGCGAGGGGTTCAGCTGGCTGGACGTCAGCTAGCTTTCCAGCGCCGGTGGCTCCACAACCAGGTCTCCGGTTGGGCCAGTATGGCCTGCTCGGCCAGGGCGGCGTAGCGCGCGGTGATCGCCGCGCCGTCCAGCCCGGACTCACCGGGCGAGACTGTCTCGAACCGCACACGGTAGCAGCCGTCAGCCTCACGCCGGCAGCGGGCAAACAAGACGGGTATAGCCAGTTGCGCCGCCAACTCCCCGGGCAGCGCGTGAAAACGGGTAGGGCGCCCCAGGAAATCGCAGGTAACCTGTCGCTCGGAGGCCACGGGCGCCTGGTCGGCGGCCATGACCAGAAGGCGCGGCGTGCGACGCGCCGCCAGCAGGTCGCGACCGGCCTCGCCGGCGGCCACCGCGCGACAGCCGAAGCGCTCGCGCAACCGACGCATATGGGCATCCAGCGCGGCATCGTGCAAAGGCTTGAAAATCACATGCAGGGGCTGCCCGAGCGCGATGGCGACGCCGCTCAGCAGCCACTCCCAGTTGCCCTGGTGTAACGACAGGATGAGGACCGGTCGCGTGTAGTGCTCGCTCGCGCGCTCTACCAGCCCGGGGTTGTCCACCAGCACGGCGCGGCGGAACGCCCGCTCGTCCATGTTGCGCGAAGCAGATATTTCCAGCAGTAATGTCGCGATATGCCGGTAAAAGTTTTCCGTCCGAACTGTGAGCTCCTTCGCGTTACTGCGTGTGAAGACTGACTTTAAGTTCTCAGTAACGACCGCTTTGCGATAGCCTGCGACGCGATAGAGCAACACGTAGAGCAGGCTTGCCGCGGTGCCGCGAAAACTTGCGGGAACAATCCCGAGCAGTTGCAGCGCACCCAGTTGTAACGACCGGCCGGACATCGACCTAGCGGCAGTGTTCCGGCAGTTCCAGGACGGCAATCCCGCTCTTCCCGGCCGCGGCCGGGCAGGCTAGAGAGGTATTGCCAGACAGGTCGAGGCGACGGAGTTTCTCAAGTTGTAGCAGGGGCGCTGCGTTCTCAATCTGGTTATCCGAGAGATACAACTCCCGAAGATCAGGCAGGCGCGCGAGAGGCTGCACAGCGGTGATGCTGTTCGCGGACAGGCGCAGCGCCTGCAGTCCCGTGAAGACTTCGAGACCCCGCACGCTGGTGATGCCCGCGTGGCTGCAGTTCAGGGCCTTGAGCTGGGCCGCGGCGGTGATGCCCTCGTCGTCGATGGTCTGTTGCAGGCAGGCAGCCAGTGCCGGGTCCTCCACGGAGAACCCGGTGAACGGGGCCGGGGCGCGGTAGACCACCGTGTCGTTGACCTTGAAGTCGTAGCCCTGGCAGCCGGTGAGCAGTGCCGCGGACAGGGGGATGAGGAACAAGAGCTGCCGATAGGGCATGAAACGTGACCTCTTTGGGTAGTGGAGAGACTCGGCGAGTGGACAATGCGCAGACAGACATAGCGACCGCGATGACGGGACCTTATAATGCCAGTACTTGGAACGTGGTTCACCACCACGGCGGTTCTGGAGAGACGCTACACGCAATGGCCGAGCCCGGCGACGACGATTTCACCGGTCAGGGCAACCTGCATCGGGACGGCGACCTGAGCGATGCCTCGGGTGCCATCAATATCGTACAGCGCGGTAACCTCAAGGCGCTGGAGCGCATGCTGCGCAAGCAGTGGCGTATGGGCCAGAACATCGTGCTGTGCTGGAGTTCCGACGCACGCGGACTGCTGGTCATCCTGGTGCCGCATTACTTCCTGGGCAACTACTGTGCCGGCGGCGAATCGGAAGACACCGATCGCGAAAACGAGACCTTCATCCGCGAACTGATCTCCGGTGAGCGCCGCAAGAGCCGCGACGAACTGTTCGCCGTCTGCGAGCGCCTCGACGTGGCGCCGACCTTCATCAAGCTGAGCACCGCACTGGCCGAGGACCCCCAGGTGGGCGCCGCGGTGGAACAGATCATCAAGCGCTACGGCCTCAGCTACGTCGAAAACAGGGCGGTCCTCCTTTTCGATATTGTCGACTTCTCGCTGTTTACACCGTTTGAGCAGGCGAGCCAGCTCAACAGCCTCTCGTATTCGCTGAACTCCGCCTACAACAAGCTGCTGCAGCAGGGCGTGGAAGTTAACTTCGCCCGCACCACCACGGGCGACGGCTATTACATCTGGAACCGCGACCTCGGGCCCAGCGCCAACCTGGACCTGTTCCTGTTCATGCTGCTGGTCGTGGCGGACAACGCGGTGGCGCAGCGCGCCTCCCGCGGTAACACGGTGCCGGTCATCCGCACGGCGTACCACATCGGCGGTCACTACGAGCTGTACCAGGCCGAGGGCATCAACCCCTCGGTGTTCAGCTACATCGTCGGGGATGTCACGATCGAGCTGGCGCGCATGCTGGATCTCGCCCAGGCCAACCAGATTCTCGTCGGGGATTTCCACTGTGAACAGGCGGGTTTCGGTTCCGATACCGTAAAATCCATTACCTCGGTATCCGCGAGTTCTTTCGTCTCGGCGTGTAACCGCGCGCTGGACATCATGACCGGCATGCCCCTCGCGGGCGCCACCGTCGGCGGCATGCGTTGTTTCCTCACCCAGAGTGTGGAACGCGATGGCCAGGTGCGGCCGCGGCGGTTCCGCATCATCGACAAGCACAACCGGCAGCGCTATGTGTACAACCTGCAGATCGATATCGATCTCGCGGGTGAGGACGTGGCGCTGGGCCTGGGCGAGGAGAGTCTGCCCGCCAGGCCGTCCTCGATCGGTCGCGACCAGGTAGCCGGCAGTGCCGCCCCGCCCACGACCGAAGAGTTGATTGATGACCTTGCCGGCATGCTCAAGAAGCGCAGCGGCAAGATAATCGTCGAGGATTGAACGCGATGGGCGACATGGCTGTGAGTGGGCAACTGGATATCAGCAACGCGGTGGATGTTGCTGACACCGCGGCGGTGGCGGCGGCTGTCACCGGTCTGCTGGCGGCGGCGTACCCCGGTTTTGACAGCGCGGCCGCCGCGCGACTGTTCGGGGATTTCGACAACCTCTACCGGGGGCGCTACCCCGGGTACCAGGCCTGCGATGTCCCCTACCACAACGAGCGACACGTGCTCGACGTGACCCTGGCCATGGCCCGGCTGCTCGACGGCGTGGCGCGAGCGCAGGAGACGGGCACCCACCTCGACGCCGAGTGCGCGCTGCTCGGCGTCACCACCGCACTGTTCCACGACGCCGGGTATATCCGTCGCGAGGAGGAATCCTTCGAGATCAGTGGCGCCGCTTTTACACGCATCCACGTCACCCGCGGTGAGCGCTTCCTCGGCCACTACCTGCCGAAGATAGGTCTCGGGCGATTCGCCGAGCCCGCGGGTCGCATCATTCATTTCACCGGTTACGAGATAGAGCCGCGGGCCATTCCCGTGGCCAGTGAACAGGAGTTCCTGCTCGGCTGCCTGCTGGGCACCGCGGACCTCATTGCGCAGATGTCGGACCGCGACTACATCCGCAAGTGTTGCGAGGACCTGTTCCAGGAGTTCGTGGCCGGGGGCCTGGCCGCGGTCGAAGAGGGCGAGCATACCCCCGGCGTGCTGTACCACTCCGCGCACCACCTGTTGCAGATGACGCCGCAGTTCATGGCCAAGGCGGTGAAGGAACGGCTGGAGGGGCAGTTCAACGGCGTGCATCGCTTCGCCGCCGCGCATTTCGGCGGCGACAACCTGTATATGGACGCCATCGAAGACAATCGCCGCAGCCTCGAGGCCCAACTCGCACAGCTTGGTGCCTGACGGCGCCCCCGGGGTCGACGCTGTCGTCCCCGCCGCTCCCGCAGACATTGCCACCGCGCGCGCACTTGCCGCGCGCCTGTCACTGCCCTATTCAGAAGTCGATGCCCCGGCCCCCGGCGCGCTCCTGCTTGTGGTGGAGGGTGCCGGGCGCTCCCTGCGCCTGACCGGCGCCGGCGCACCGGGCCCCGTCGCGGTCGAATTCGGCGGCGGCGCGATGCGCCATCGCCGTCGCGGCGGCGCGAACGAACTCCTCGGCAGGGCCGTGGGCGTGACCGCCCGGCGCCAACCGCGCGTGCTCGATGCCACCGCCGGGCTTGGCCGCGACGCGTTCGTGCTCGCCGACCTGGGGGCGCAGGTCGCACTCGCCGAACGCCAGCCCGTGGTCGCGGAGCTGCTGCGCGCGGGCCTCGCGTCCGCCGCCGCCGCGCGTGACGAATGGCTGGGTGCTGTCGTGGGGCGCATGACGCTGTTTGAGGGGGATGCGCGCGAGCTGCCGCTCCCGCCGTGCGACGTGATCTACCTCGATCCGATGTTCCCCGGCCGCGACAAGAGCGCGGCGGTCAGGAAGGAAATGGCGTTGTTCCAGCGCCTGCTCGCGCGGCAGGAGGATGACGGCGCGGAGCTGCTCGAATGGGCGCTGTGCCAGCCGGTGTCCCGGGTCGTGGTCAAGCGTCCCCTGCGCGCCGCGGAGCTGGGCGGTCGCTCGGCCTCGCACTGTATCCGCGGCAAGGCCGTGCGCTATGATGTCCACGTGCTGAAGAAGCTGCCCGAAGTCCCGCCCTGACGCGCCCACAGGAGACACCATGTCCGCACACAAGAGCACCGCGCTGGTAACCGGCGCGTCCGCCGGCCTCGGCCGCGAATTCTGCCGCCGGCTGGCGGGCACCTGCGAGGTCATCATCGCCGTGGCGCGACGCGCGACCGAGCTGCAGGCACTTGCCGCGGAGCTCGAGGGCCGGGCCGAGGTGCACTGCGTAGAAGCCGACCTGACCAGCGTCGAGGGCGTCGCCCGTGCCATGGAGGCGCTGCGCCAGCAGGGTCCCGTGGACTACCTCGTCAACAATGCGGGCTTCAGCACCTACGGCGCTTTCGCCGACCTGCCGATCGAGGGGCAGCGCGGCATGGTCAGCCTGCACATCGACGCGACGATGAGCCTCACCCGCGCGGCCATTCCGTTCATGCGCGAGCTCGGCGGCGGCTCGATCATCAATGTCTCCTCCCTGGTTACCATGGCCCCCGGCAAGGATGTGGCGGTCTACGGCGCGACCAAGGCGTTTCTCAACTACTTCTCCCAGGCGCTGCAGCAGGAACTCGCGGGCACCGGTATCCGCGTGCAGGCGCTGTGCCCGGGCTTCACACGCACCGAGTTCCAGGACGCCATGGCGACCTACGGCTTCGACAAGGAGCGGGTGCCCGAGGAGTTCTGGATGAGTGCCGAAGACGTGGTGGCCGAGAGCCTCGCGGCGCTGGATTCCGGTCGGGTGATGGTCGTGCCGGGAGAGGGCAATCGCGATATCGCGCGGGCCGGGTTGGCGTACCAGGCCGGTTTACTGCAGTAACAGGCGTTCGAGAATGCCGCGGTACATCGCGGCGAGCAGCGGCAGGTCGTCCACCCGCACGTGTTCGTTCAGCTTGTGGATGCTGGCGTTGACCGGCCCGAGTTCCACCACCTGCGCGCCCGTGGGCGCGATGAAGCGGCCGTCGGACGTGCCGCCCGCCGTGGACAGTTGCGGCGCGTTGCCGGTGACGGCCGCGACACTGTCGGCGACGGCGTCTACCAACGCGCCGCGCGGCGTCAAAAAAGGCTGGCCGCTCAGTTGCCAGTCGATGGTGTAATCCATGTCGTGCCGGTCGAGGATCGCCTCGGTGCGCGCGCGCAGTTCCGCGTCGGTCACCTCGGTGGAGAAACGGAAGTTGAACAGCACGGTGAGTTCGCCGGGAATGACATTCGTCGCGCCGGTGCCGCCGTTGATGTTGGACACCTGCATCGAGGTCGGCGGGAAGAACTCATTGCCCCCGTCCCAGTGCTGCGCCGCCAGCTCCGCGAGCGCCGGCAGCGCCCTGTGGATGGGGTTGTCCGCCGTATGCGGATAGGCGATGTGCCCCTGGACACCGCGCACCGTGAGTACCGCGCCCAGCGAGCCGCGGCGGCCGTTCTTGATCACGTCGCCGAGCCGTTCCGCACTGGACGGCTCGCCCACCACGCACCAGTCGATGGTGATCTGTTCGCGCGCCAGGTACTCCAATACCCGGACCGTGCCGTCCACCGCGGGCCCCTCCTCGTCGGAGGTGACCAGGAAGCCGATGCGGCCGGTGTGGTCTGGGTGGGCGGCCAGGAATTCCTCGCAGGCGGTGATCATCGCGGCGAGGCTGCCCTTCATGTCGGCGCTGCCGCGGCCGTAGAGCAGGCCGTCGCGGATGTCCGGGGTAAATGGCGGGGAGTTCCAGGCGTCGAGCGGGCCTGGCGGCACCACATCGGTGTGGCCCGCGAAGACCAGGAGCGGGCCGTCGGTGCCGCGCACGGCCCAGAAGTTGCTGACGTCGTTGGCGGGCACATCGACACAGGTGAAGCCGAGCGCCTCGAGCCGCGACATCATCAGCGCCTGGCAGCCGCCGTCCGCCGGCGTGACGGATTCGCGCCGGATCAGTTCGCTGCACAGGTCGAGGGTCGGGTCCATGCCTGTCGGCCGCTCAGTTGTGAGCGTGCAACTCCTCGTTGAGTTCGACCGCACTGCGGTTGGTCAGGCACTCGACGGTGCCGGTGCCGGAGTTGCGGCGGAACAGCATGTCGGACTTGCCGGCCAGCTCGCGCGCCTTGACGGTCTCCACGGCGTTGCCGTCCGCGTCCAGCATGGTGACCTTGGTGCCGGCCGTGATGAACAGGCCCGCCTCCACAGTGCAGCGGTCGCCCAGCGGGATGCCGATGCCGCCGTTGGCGCCGATCAGGCATTCGCGGCCGATCGAGATGACGATGTTGCCGCCTCCGGACAGCGTGCCGATGGTGGAGCAGCCGCCGCCGAGGTCCGAGCCCGCGCCGATGCGTACGCCCGCCGAGATGCGTCCCTCGATCATGCCGGGGCCGTCGGTGCCGGCGTTGAAGTTGACGAAGCCCTCGTGCATGACGGTGGTGCCCTCGCCGAGGTGGGCGCCCAGGCGCACCCGCGCGGTATGGGCGATGCGCACCCCCTTCGGTACGACGTAGTTCGTCATCTTCGGGAACTTGTCCACGCAGCTCACTTCCAGCGTCTCGCCGCGCAGGCGCGCGGCGAGTTGCCGCGCGGGCAGTTCATTGATATCGATAGCCCCCTCGCTGGTCCACGCGACATTCGGCAGCACGCCGAACAGGCCGTCGAGGTTGGTGCCGTGTGGCGGGACGAGGCGGTGCGACAGCAGGTGCAGCTTGAGGTATCCCTCCGGGACATTTTCCGGCGCGACGTCCGCGGTGAGCAGCACGGCGACAACCGGTTGCCCGGTAGCGGCGAACTGTGCGGCGATGGCGGCCTGCTCGGTGGCGCCGGCGGCGTCGAGCGCGTCCTTGAGGGCGCGCAGCGCCGGGCCGTCCAGGGCCTTGCCTGAATCGCAGTCCGCCGCGGCCGCCGCAACCTCGGCGGGTGGGTGCAACAAAGGCGCCGGGAAGAACACCTCCAGCCATTCGCCGTGGCTGTTATGGGTGCCGACCCCGAGGCCGAATGCGAAAGCGCTGTCTGTCATGGTGTGTCCCTGTTTGATCGGTGGTTCTGTTTCGGTTCTAGAGATTGTGCGCGCCGAAAATTCGCTCGTAGCTCGCGGGGGAAAACCCGGTGTAGCGCGCCTTGCCGGTGTCGAGCAGCGGCCGCTTGAGCAGAGTCGGCTGCGACAGGACGGCACGCAGCGCTGAGCTTGCGTCCATGTTGTCGCGTGTTTTCTTGTCGAGTGCCTTCCAGCTCGTACTGCGCTTGTTGACGAGGTTTTCCCAGCCCAGTTCGTCGATCCAGCCCGCCACTGCCGCGCGGTCCAGCCCGTCCTCGCGCACATCGTGGAATGTGTAATCGACGGATCGGGCGTCCAGCCACTTGCGGGCCTTCTTCACCGTGTCGCAGTTTTTGATGCCGTAGACTGTGATCATTGCCGGATTCCCGTGGCGCCGTCCGCAGGGGGCGCACAATATAGCAAATCCCCCCTGCCAGTCCCACCGGCCCGCGGGTGTGTCGAGCCCGCCCCGTCAGGCCTTCCGGGTGACCTTGGGCGCCCTGCGCCGGGGGTAGCAGGTACGGCAGATCTCGCACACCGTGCCGTCGCAGCCGCGCGCGGTGCAGTACTGCCTGCCGTAGTAGATGATCTGCAGGTGCAACCGGTTCCAGTCCTCCCTGGGGAACAGGCGTTTGAGGTCGCGCTCGGTCTGCACCACGTTCCTGCCGTTCGTCAGCCCCCAGCGCTGCGCCAGTCGGTGGATGTGCGTGTCCACCGGGAACGCGGGCACACCGAAGGCCTGTGACAGCACGACGCTGGCAGTCTTGTGTCCCACGCCGGGCAGGCGTTCCAGGGCCTCCATATCGGCGGGTACCGCGCCGCCGTGCTCCGCCAGCAGGATTTCGCTGAGCCGCTTGATCGCCTTCGACTTCTGCGGCGACAGGCCGCAGGGCTTGATGATCTCGCGTATCTGTTCGACGGACAGCGCGGCCATATCGCGCGGGTTGTCGGCCAGCGCAAACAGGGCCGGGGTGACCTGGTTGACGCGCTCGTCGGTGCACTGGGCGCTGAGCAGTACGGCCACCAGCAGCGTGTAGGGATCCGTGTGGGCCAGCGGTACGGGTGTCTGTGGGTACAGCTCCTGCAGGCGCCTGCGGACGTAATCCGCGCGCTCGGCCTTGCGCATCAGATGGCTGCAAGCGCGGCGACGATGCGCTGCGCCGCTTCCACGCATTGCGCCAGCTCCGCGACCAGCGCGATGCGCACGCGGTTCTCGCCGGGATTGAGCCCGGCGCTGTCGCGGGCGAGGTAGCGACCGGGCAGTACCGTGACATGTTCGCGTTCGTACAGCAGGCGCGCGAACTCGGTATCCGCCACCGGCGTCCGCGGCCACAGGTAGAAACCCGCCTGCGGGCGATCGACGTCAAGGTGGCCCGCCAGCACGTCGAGCACGGCGTCGAACTTCTCGCGATAGCGGGCGCGGTTCTCGCGCACGTGCGCTTCGTCTGACCAGGCCGCCACGCTGGCCACCTGGCTGGGCGGCGGCATCGCGCAGCCGTGATAGGTCCGGTACAGAAGAAAGTCGTCGAGTATCGCGGCGTCCCCGGCCACGAAACCGGAGCGCAGGCCCGGCAGGTTGGAGCGTTTCGACAGGCTGTGGAACACCACGCAGTTGCGGTAATCCGAGTCGCCCATGGCGGCGCACGCCCCAAGCAGGCCCGGCGGCGGGTTGTCCTCGTCGAAGTAGATCTCCGAGTAGCACTCGTCCGAGGCGATGATGAAGTCGTACTCCCGCGCCGTGCGGATGAGGTCCTGCATCTGCTGTATGGGCATGACCGCGCCCGTGGGGTTGCCCGGACTGCACAGGTAGAGCAGCTCGCAGCGCTGCCACTCCTCCTCAGTAACACCGCTGAAGTCGGGCAACTGGCCGCTGGACTCGGTGCAGTTCAGGAAGCGCGGCGTCGCGCCCGCGAGCAGCGCCGCACCCTCATAGATCTGGTAGAACGGATTCGGGCTGAAGACCAGCGCGCCGGGGCTTACCGTGGCCTGTGCAAACGCGAACAGGGCCTCGCGGGTGCCGCTCACCGGCAGCACCTGGCCGTCGGCCTCGATGTTGTGCAGGTTGAAACGGCCCTTGAGCCAGGTGGCAATGGCCGTGCGCAGTTCGGGCAGCCCCGCCGTCTTGGGGTAGTTGGCGAGCAGTTCGAGGCTGCCCGCCAGTGCCTCCTTGACGATGTCGGGCGCGGCATGCTGCGGTTCCCCGATGGACAGCGCGATGGACGATTTGCCCGGCGGGGGCGCGCAGTCAGCCAGGAGCGCATGCAGCTTGGTGAAGGGGTAGGGTTGCAGTTCTTTAAGGTATGGGTTCATTGGTTCAGGCGGCGACCTGTTCGTCCAGTTCGTCGCGGATGGTGCGCTGGATGAGTTCACAGAGCTCCGGGTCCGTAATCGGCTGGTGCAACTGGTCGGTGATGAAGAACACGTCCTGGACCCGCTCGCCCAGCGTCTGGATCTTGGCCGCCTGCAGTTCGATATTGAAGGCGACGAAGATGCGGCCGATGCGTGCGAGCAGGCCTGGCCGGTCCGCCGCGGCGATCTCCAGCACAGAGAAGTTTTTCACCTCGTCCACGTACATCTTCGTTTCCGTGGGCATTGCGAAGGCGCGCAGCCGCCGCGGCGTGAGGCGCGTCCCGACCTCTGGGAAGGGTGCGTCCAGGTACAGGTTCTCGGTGAGCAGGTCGCGGATATGGGACAGGCGCTCCTTGTCATCCGCGAGGGGCTGTCCGTCGGAATCCAGCACGAAAAAGGTGTCGAGGATCATGTCGTCGTTGCCGGAGTAGATGCGGGCGTCGTGCACACTCAGTTGCAACTGCTCGAGACAGGCACAGATGCGTGAGAACAACTGCGCACGGCTGCGGGTATGGACGAAGATCTGGGTTGTGTTGGCGACGCTCGACTCGGTGCTGTTGCGCACCAGTACGAGCGCGGTGTCCCTGTCGTGGTGCGACGCGATCGCCTCCGTGTGCCAGGCGATGTCCTGCGCGCGCTCGCGCAGGAAATAGTCCTCGCCACGCTGGCGCCAGATCTCGTCCAGTTCGTCCTCCGTAAAGCCGCGCGCCTCGAGCATTTCGACCGCCTCGCGGCGGGTCTTGTCGATGATGACCTGCTTGTCCAGCGGCTTGTCCAGGCCGCGGCGCAGGGCGCGCCGGGTCTCGGTGTACAGCTGGCGCAACAGGCTGCCGCGCCAGGCGTTCCACAGGGTCGGGTTGGTGCCGTTGATGTCCGCCACCGTCAGCGTGAACAGGTAGTCCAGGTGCTCTTCATCACCCATGTGTTCCGCGAACTGCTGGATGACCTCGGGGTCGGAGATATCCTTGCGCTGCGACACTGCCGACATCAGGAGGTGGTTGCGCACGAGCCAGACGACCAGTTCGGTGTCGCGCACGGACAGGCCATGCTCGCGGCAGAACTTCTCCGCGTCCACCGCGCCGAGCTCCGAGTGATCGCCGCCGCGGCCCTTGCCGATGTCGTGGTACAGCGCCGCGATATGCAGCAGTGAGATGTCGCGCAGGCGCCGCGCCACGCGGCTGGAGACGGGAAAGCGTTTCTCGAAATCCGCGTAGAGGAAGCGACGCGTGTTCTTGATCACCTCCAGCGTGTGCGCGTCCACGGTGTACGTGTGGAACATGTCGTGCTGCATCTGCCCGACGATGGCGCCGAACTCGGGCAGGTAGTCGCCGAGAATGCCGAAGCGGTTCATGCGGCGGAGCTGCCGCGCCATCTTCACGGGGCTGCGCAGTATGCCGATGAAGTTGCGGCGGTTTTCCTCGTCGGCCCGGAACGCGTCGTCGATGAGGTGGCGCGAGTCGCGCAGCAGGCGGATAGTCGGCGCGGCAATACCGGCGATCTTCTCGTTGTTGGCGCAGATCAGGAACACTTCCAGCAGGGCCGGTGGGTGGTCTGTGAACACGTCGCTGTGGCGCGCCTCGATGAAGCCGTTGCGCAACTGGAAGCGCTCGTTGACGTCCTCGATCTCATCCCGCTCGCGACCCTCGCGCAGGAAGGCCTGCTCGAAGTTCTGGATCAGCACGTCATTGAGTTGGCCCAGTGCGAGGGCCCAGCGGTAGTAAACCTGCATGAACTGCTCGACGGCCAGGGTGTCGCCGTCCTCGAAGCCGCCCATCGCGGCCAGCTCCCGCTGGTGGTCGAACAGCAGCTGGTCTTCCTCGCGCCCCGTGATCATGTGCAGCGCCCAGCGGATGTGCCACATGAATTCGCGGCCCAGGATCAGGATCTCGCGCTCGTCGGGACTCAGGAAGTCCTCGTCGTCGATGTCCTCTATCCGCTCGACGCCGAAGTGGCGTTCGGCGATCCAGCCGATCACCTGCAGGTCGCGCAGGCCGCCCGGGGAGCTCTTGACGTTGGGCTCAAGGCCGTACTCGGTATCGGCGAAGCGCTCGTGGCGCTCGTCCTGCTCGGCGATCTTGGCGTCGAAGAACTCCCGGCTGGGCCACATCGCGGCGGGGCCGGTACGTTCCTTCACGCTCTCCATCATGGCGGCGTTGCCGCGTATCACGTGGCTCTCCATGAGGTTGGTGACCACGGTGATGTCCTTCCGGGCGATCGCCACACACTCATCGATCGTGCGCACGCTGTAGCCCGGGTTGAGACGGATGTCGTCGAGGAGGGTGAGAAAGGCCGACAGTCGCTCGCGGCAGGTGGCGTCCAGCTCACCGGTCAGCACGAGCAGGTCCACGTCGGAGTGCGGATGCAGTTCGCCGCGGCCATAGCCGCCCACCGCGACCAGTGCCAGCTCGTGGTCGCCCCAGTCGTTGCGGTCCCACAGGAAGCCCAGCAACGTATCGACGAACTGGGAGCGCTGGCGGATCAGCTCGCGCGCGTGGTCGCCGGCGCGGAAGCGCGCGTACTGGTAGGCCGTCGCGGCCTCGACCGCGGCACGACAGTACTTCACGGGGTTGTCACTGTCGAAGCCCGCGCGGAACGCCGCGAGGTCGAACATCCCGGTAGGCAGTTCCGGGCTCATCCCGGGGGCTGCTCGCCCGAGCGCAGGGTGAGAATCTCGCAACCGTCGTCGGTTACGCAGAGCGTATGTTCCCACTGCGCGGAGAGGCGGCCGTCCCTCGTGGTCACGGTCCAGCCGTCTTTCTTGTTGAGGCGCGTGTGGCGCTTGCCCGCGTTGATCATCGGCTCGATCGTGAAGGTCATGCCCGGTTCCAGTACCAGGCCGGTGCCGCGGCTGCCGTAGTGCAGGACCTGTGGGTCCTCGTGGAAGACGCGACCAATGCCGTGTCCGCAGTACTCGCGCACCACGGAGTAGTAGTTTTTCTCCGCGTGCTGCGCGATCGCGTGGCCGATATCGCCCAGGTTCGCACCCGGTCGCACCTGCTCGATCCCCAGGTAGAGGCATTCGCGGGTGACCTCGCACAGGCGCAGTGCATGGGGCGCCACGTCGCCCACCGGCACCATGACGCTCGAGTCGCCGTGGAAGTCATCCTTGATCACGGTGACGTCGATATTCACGATGTCGCCGTTCTTCAGTTTCTTGCTGTCCGAGGGGATGCCGTGGCAGACGACGTCATTGATCGAAGTACAGATCGAGCGTGGGAAGCCGTGGTAGTTGAGCGGGGCGGGGATGGCTCCCTGCTGCTGCGTGATGTAGTCGTGGCAGATGCGGTCCAGTTCGCCCGTGGTGACCCCGACCTGCACGTGGGGGACGATCATTTCCAGGACCTCGGCGGTGAGGCGCCCGGCGACGCGCATTTTTTGAATGTCAGCGTCTGACTTGATCGAAACGCCCATGCGTAACCTTTTGAAACGTAAGGATAAAGAGAGAAAAAACCGCGAGTTGGCCCCTCGCGGGGCGCTCATTCTAACGCATTACCCCGCAAAAGCAGTAGTTGTGGCGCCCGTCCGCCGCCCCGGACGCTTTCAACCCCGCGGACCTTGTGGTATAAAGCGCGCCTCCCGGAGCATACCAGGGCGTAATGCGCGCTTGATCCAGTGCATCCGGGGGACAAATACGCACACATATCGCAACCCCCGCCAGGGTGCCGGCAGTGCCGGTTTGGACGGGGGGATATGTGGAGGATGAACCCAATACAAGGTAACCACTATGTCACAAGTGCAGGTAAGCATGCGTGACCTGCTGCAGGCAGGCGCGCATTTCGGACACCAGACCCGCTACTGGAACCCGAAGATGGATCAGTACATCTTCGGCGCCCGCAACAAGATCCACATCATCAACCTCGAGCACACGGTTCCCGCCTTCAACGAGGCGTTGGGACTGGCGAAGCAACTCGCCGGCAACAAGAACAAGATCCTGTTCGTCGGCACCAAGCGCGCGGCGGGCAAGATCATCCGCGAACAGGCGGAACGCGCGGGGATGCCCTACGTCAGCCATCGCTGGCTCGGCGGTATGCTCACCAACTACAAGACCATTCGCGCGTCGATCAAGCGCCTGCGTGACCTCGAGGCCCAGCGCACCGATGGTACGTTTGCCCGGTTGACCAAGAAGGAAGCGCTGATGCGCACCCGCGACATGGAGAAGCTGGAGCGCTCCATCGGCGGTATCAAGGACATGGGCGGCCTGCCCGACGCCCTTTTCGTGGTGGACGTGGACCACGAGCGCATCGCCATCACCGAGGCGAACAAGCTGGGTATTCCCGTGATCGGCATCGTGGACACCAATTCGGATCCCGAGGGCGTCGATTACGTCATCCCCGGCAATGACGACGCCATCCGCGCCATCAAGCTGTACGTCACGGCCATGGCCGATGCCTGCCTCCAGGGCAGGATCGAGGCCGGCGAAGCGGTCGTAGCCAAGGACGAGTTCGTGGAAGAGGACGCTCCCGCGGCGGCTGCGGCCGAAGAACAGCCCGCCGCGGAACCGGAACCCGCGGCAGCACCGGCGGCGGAGGCTGAGTCCGCACCCGCGGCGAGTGCCGCGGAGGAAGGCGAGACGCCTGTCGCGTAAGCACCCGGGGCCGGCGCCGCGCCGGCCCCACCGCTCGACAAATTCCCTGAATGATGCGAACCCCGCGGGGTTCGGCAAGGAGGACAGACAATGTCTGCAGCACTGGTAAAAGAACTGCGTGAGCGCACGGGCCTTGGCCTGCTGGAGTGCAAGAAGGCACTCGCGGCCGCCGACGGCGACATCGACAAGGCGATCGAGGAACTGCGTAAGTCCAGTGGCATGAAAGCCGCCAAGAAAGCCGGCCGGACGGCGGCTGACGGCGTGGTCGCGGCGCGAGTCGCCGACGACGGCAGCTACGGCGTGCTGGTGGAAGTCAACAGCGAGACCGACTTCGTTGCCCGCGACGAGAACTTCCTCGGCTTCGTCGGCAAGGTCCTGGACGCGGCCTTCGCCGACAGGCAGGAAGACGTGGCCACGCTCATGGCCGGCGGACTCGAATCCGACCGCGAGGCACTGGTACAGAAGATCGGCGAGAACATCGGCGTGCGCCGCTCACAGGTCGTCGATGCCGATGCCGGCGTGGTCGGCGCCTATGTCCACGGCAACAACCGCATCGCGGTGCTGGTCGCACTGAACGGCGGTGACCAGGACCTCGCCAAGGACGTCGCGATGCATGTCGCTGCCGTCAACCCGCAGGTTGTCGCCCCGGCCGATATGCCCCAGGACGTCGTAGAGAAGGAAAAGGAAATCTTCACGGCCCAGGCGCAGGAGTCCGGCAAGCCGCCCGAGATCATCGAGAAAATGATCGGCGGCCGCATCAAGAAGTTCCTGTCCGAGAACAGCCTGCTTGAGCAGGCCTTCGTCAAGGACCCCGAGATCACCGTCGGCAAGCTGGTCTCCGGCGCCGGCGCCGAGGTCCTTGCGTTCGTACGCTTCGAAGTGGGCGAGGGCATCGAGGTCGAGAAGGTCGACTTCGCCGACGAGGTAGCCGCGCAGCTGAACGGTTGATCGTCGTGTTCTTTCCGGGAAAGGGGCCTCTTTGGCCCCTTTTTTTGTTACTTTAGGCCCACTTGGTTTTATTTCTTTAGGCCCACCCAGGCCCCGGGCCGCGATATCTCTTCGCTCGCTGTCGGCACCGCTCCGCGGTGCCCTCCGTCGGTCGGGAGCCTCC
>JAUIEP010000033.1 GCA_030428835.1 Gammaproteobacteria bacterium
ATGCTGGAGAGTCGCCACGCCGACACGCTGCTCATACGGGGCAACCTGGACGCCGCGTGAACGACACCGGTCGTCCGGCGCAGGTGGTGCGCTCGCCGCGCGTGTGGTGTCAGCCCGACCTGAGCCCGAGACCGTCCAGCCGCCAGCGCAGCGTATCGATGCGGTCCTGCCCGAAGAACGGCTCGCCGTTCACGACCATCGTCGGCACGCCCCAGTGTCCTGCGGCTTCCAGGGCATCGTGATTGCTGTCGATCTCGGCGCGGTGGTCACCCTTCGCCGTGGCCGCTTCCATGTCCGCCAGGTCCAGACCCGCGGACGCCGTCGCGGCGGCCAGGTGGCCACCCGCGTCCCAGCCCTCGGTGCCGCCGAAAATCAGGCGGGAGACCTGGGCCGCGAAATCGATGCCCTTGCCGCGACGCTGCGCTTCCACGCCCAGCGTTGACAGGCGGTAGATGTGGGGCTGCTCCTTCGCGACCGTGAAGTCCTCGAGGTTCTGCACGATCGGGTCGGGATTCGGCCAGGCGAAGGGCAGGCCGAGGAATTCCGCCCGGCGGTGTGAGTCCATGAGGATGTACAGCGGGCGTTTCCTGTCTGTCGCGTCGAATACCGCCGCGGCGTTGCGAATGGCCAGCGGCAGCACCACGCGCAGGTTCACCGCCACGTCGTAGTCCTCGCGCAACCGCAACAGGTCGGGGGTGACGAGGTAGGAGTAGGGACTGCGGAAGGACCAGAAGACATCGATCTGTGCGGGCATGCGTTACACCTCCTGTCGGGCGCCGGCGTTCGATGTATACAAGGTAGTCGAGTTTGCCCAGCCCTACGAGCGAAGTGGCGCCTGGCGGCCCGCCCCATACCCCTTGATCCATGTCATACAGGCCGCGGCAGTGCGCATGCTTATATACAGTGTGATGCGGGACAGGGTGTGAAGTGCACACCGGCCGGTCGGACACTGCAGTAGCAGGCAGGTGCCGGCGCGTTGCCCGCCGGGGGGCTGTCCATGAAGCATATCCTGTTAGGCACGGTGCTGGTGGCCACGGCCGGCAGCGCTTGCGCCGCGCCGGTGGTCTATACCAGCAGGTCGGCGTTTATCGCGGAGCTGGCCAACCAGGGCATAGCGTCCGTGTCCGAAAGTTTCGAGAACGATGTCGTGTGGGCCGCCTCGCGCAACTCGATCGTCGCGCCGGGCAGCACACCGTCGGTGACCAGCAAGGGAATCCTGTGGACATCGAACCACGGCCAGAACAACATCGCCACCGGTGACGTGGGAGGCAGCGCGCCCGCGGGCACCTACGCGATCTATTCGCTGCCGCACGGCATGACAACCGATTCCGGCCTGTACTGCGATTCGGCGGAAGACCCGGACATTCCGCTCGAGTGTTTCCAGAACGACGGGCTGCGGGTCGTTGCGCAGGGCGGCGAGACGCTCTACGCATTCGGCGGGCGCATCGATACCGCCAACAGCGGCAAGGTCACCTTCCTGCTCGACGGCGTGGACATCAACGGCAACGACACCGACAACGTCGACAACTGGCAGCGAGAGGGAGATGTCGCGGACAACTGGGCGTTCGTCGGGGTCATCGATACCGACGGCTTTTTGTCGGCGGAACTGCGGGAGCTGCGGGGCAAGGACTACCAGCAGGTCCTGCTGTTCGCGGACAGCTTCGTTATCGGTATCGGCCACATCGACACGGATGGCGACGGCGTCCCGGACGACGCGGATTTCTACCCCGACATCAGCCTCGACGGCCGCCTCGACACCGATGGCGACGGCATTCCCAACGACTGCGACGCGGCCTGCCTGCTGGCGGGTATGAGCGCCGACAGCGATGACGACGGGGACGGCTTCATCGACGAAATCGATAACTGCCCGCTGCTCGCCAACCCGGACCAGTCGGATATCGATGGCGACGGCGTGGGTGACGTGTGTGACCTGCCGCAGGGTTGCGCCTGACCGGGAGTTGGTAGCTCTTCACCTGACGTGCGGCCAGTGATCGGTGAGAACTCGATCGGCGCGCCGTTGTGACGCTCAGGCGCCACTTCAGGTTCGATGGGTAAGGCGAGAATCCTGGAACGTGATATTACCGGCATCGAGACTGCCGCCGCATTCATGACAGCCAACTTCGATATTCAGCACCTGCTTGCATAGCCGATGCCTGCGCAGGTAGACCGGGCCTGCACTTGGGGGAAGGTGTTTGTCGGCCCAGATGCCCAGCATAAGGGGGATTTTCGCAAAGTCCATGGTCTTCTGCGTGGCGATATATTCCCAGCGCGCGGGACTGTCCTGGTAGCGGCTTCGTGCCAGTAGTCCGTAGTGAACCAGGTGCTTCAAGCGCTCCGCGAGTATTGATGACCCGATGTTTAACTCCGCCATGAGTTCGTCAAAACGTCGTACCCGGAAGAGTGCGGCGGATACAATCTGGTAACTCCAGCGATCGCCAAAGATATCGGCGAAACGACCGAAATTACTGCCGACCGGCCCATCGCCGGTGCTGACTGTTGAGCGCCGTGTGCTGGCGGGTACCACTGATTCCATTGATACGTAGCCCGGTCCTTCCTCGAAGTCCACATCCATCCACTGAATCGACTCACCACAGGCCATACACGTTGTCTGTGGGAAGGTACTTTGGCCACAATCGGCGTGTACGATGTGAACGCGGTGTCCCTCGTATCGATATAACCACTCGTTCTCCCATTCCCAAACAGCCAGCGCCCAGGTAAGGAGATCCTTCCCCGTTGGTGTCAGCAGATACTGCATGTGCCGGGAGCCGGCAAGCGGTGTTTTGACCAGGATGCCATTCGCCTGGAGCTTTTTCAGGCGCGAACTTAGCACACTGGTTGACATATTGTAGTGAGACTTCCAGTCCTCGAAACGGGAATAGCCATAGAACGCGCCCAGTATGATCAGAAAACTCCAGCGATCCCCGGCAACGTCGAGGGCGCGTTGAGCCGAGCTATTGCGAATGTAAGCCCGGTATTCCGTGGTGTCGTAGTAGGTAGCCAACGGTGGAGTTGCCTTTAATCGGGTTCCGTTGGGTAGTTTACCGCAAATCTCAGGCGAGACCCCGGGAGATGTTATGTGCTGGCTGTCGCTGCCTTGGGACTGCCCGTCACGGGCACATCGTGTTAGCTCAAATAAATGCGGCGGCTATGGACCTTATAGTGGGGTGGGCAGTTGATTCGCTGGATGGCCAGGATTGCTACTCATACGGTTCCACGATAAAGAATCTCGTCATGCTCCGGTCAAATATATTCTCCTCGTCGGTCGCGATTCTCTGTGCGGCCTCTGGAGTCGTGAAGTCCGCCATTGCGGCTTGATAGGCTATTTTGTCCTCAAACAGGAATTCAGTAACGATATCGAAGTCGAGGGAGCTGACACCCTCGGAAATGATGCTGCTTGCCGGATCCACATAGTTTCTAGTGTACCCTGCAATGTGGTCAGTGAGCGAACGAATGAGCGGCGCGTGGTTGTTCTCATAGTACTCGATGAGTTGGGACTTGGAGATATCATCGCGTTTCTTGAGAAGGGCTATGACTTTTATCATGGCTAATATTCCTGTGTGGCGTCCCGGGTGTTGGGCGAACCTTGTGAACTGGGAGTTCGGCTGAAACTAATCGCGAATCGCCAGCGCTGCTCTTGGACATGCTTGAACCGCGAGTGAAACATCCTCTTCCAGTGACACGGGAATCTCCACTATCTTGATCTTCACCTGATTGTTGGTGTCTACCGCGAAGACCTCGGGGCAGATAAACATGCATTCCAGGTTGCCCTCGCACATTGTGTTGTCTGCAATTACTTTCATTAACAAATTCCTTCCGTCGAATTACTCGTCGTCTTACCTGTCAGTCCCGCTGTCGCTGAGAGTCGCGCCGCCACTTGCCGCGCCGTATACGGGCTTGGCTTTAAGGTTAACACATATACTTCTATATAAGAAGTCATACCTATTTTATGTGGATAAACCATTGTATTTAACAATCTATTATGGTTCTATAACAAAAGTGACAAATTACTCGATAAACGTTGCAATTATCTTTCAGGAGCCATCAGGTGAACCATCAGTACCGTTCCAGCACAGCTCATTACGTAGAATCAGTTCCCGCGCCTGCGGCAGAAACGCTGCACGACCCAGAAGAAGTGCTGTCGATTCTTTTTGATCCGATTAGAAGAGGTCCTCTTTACCCTTACTACAATCGGCTACGCGAACTCGATCCGGTATACAACACGCGCCATGAAGCGCTGCATGGTGGGCGTCCATGCTGGGTACTGACCTCTTATAGAGCCGGCTACGAAGCGTTCACCCACCCGAGCATGACCAGTGATGGCCGTACGGTGATGGCTTACGACTCTGGGGAGGGTGGGAAGCGATTCCTCAATATCATGAAGCGTGTATTGCTATTTCTGGAGCCCACGGATCATGCGCGGGTACGCAAGATGGTTTCCAAAACGTTCATGCGCAGGAACGTTGAGGAGTTCAGGCCATTTGTTGCCGAGACCATTGATTACCTGCTTGACAATATGGAGAGAGAGGGTTGTGCCGATATCGTGAGTGACTATGCCAATCCACTGCCGATTACGATGATCTTCCGGATATTCGGCATGCCGCTCGAAGATCTGCCACTGATCGAACGCTGGATGAAAGACTTCGCCAGGCGTGGGGAGCTGGGCAAGATTTCACCGGAAGTAGAGCATGGCGGAGAAGAGGCCGCCAAGGGATTTTCTGACTATTTCCGAAAACAGATCGCCGACAGGCGAGCTCGGCCCCGCGACGATGTGATATCGACCTTTGTTCAAGCCAGGGATGACGATGGGAATCATCTTACAGATGATGAGCTCATTGCGATGTGCGTGCTGATTTTCATGGCCGGCCATGAATCCACGTCAAACATGATCGCTTTCAACACGTTTTCACTCCTGCGTAACCCGGACCAGCTGCGATTGTTGCAGGGTAACCCTGGGATAATCGAAGACGGCATCGATGAATTGATTCGCTACGATGCATCAGTTCACGTTGCTCAAAGAGTTGGCCTTAAGGATGTGGTCGTCGCGGGAAGGGAGATACCGGCGGGCGAGCCGTGTCTGATCATGCAAGGCGCGGCGAACCACGACCCGGAGCAATATGACAGACCAGACAGACTGGACCTGACGCGTGGCAAGGTCCAGCACCTGGTATTCGGCCTGGGTAGCCATAGTTGCTTGGGAAACCAGCTGGCAAAGCTAGAGCTTCGCCTCGCGATACCTGCGCTGGTGCAGCGTTTCCCGGGCATTTACCTCACGGTTCCACAGTCGGATGTGCGTTCGTGCAATACCGGCCTGCTGCTACGACATCTCAAGGATCTGCCCGTCAGTTGGTAGGTCGCGGAATGGTCTTAAGACAAACCGAACAACAGGTGAATGAGCGATCAGGGATAGGTATGCGCCGGATTATTGCAAATCTAGATATGCGTACGCCGTTATCTAAGGTGGCGGAGGTTGCGCGCGCTGCGGAGCGAATGGGCTTTGACCGCCTGAGTATCCCCGATGCTTGCCACGATGGACTTACGGCGGCTGCCATTGCCGCGAACGCGACCAGCACGATCGAGATAGCAAACAGCGCCCTGGTTTGCTTCCCTAGAAGCCCTATGACCACAGCGGTTGCGGCCTGGGATCTTCAGGAACTGTCGCAGGGACGATACCGGCTGGGGCTGGGCCCGCTGATCGCGCAGAATATTGTCCAGAAATATAGCACAACCTGGAGCCCACCAGCTCCGCGCATGCGAGAGTATGTAGCGTCAATCCGGGCAATATTTCGTTCATGGCAGCACGGCGAAGAACTCCAATTTATCGGCGAATACTACCGATTTACTCGCCAGCAGACCTTCTCTGCTCCCGGTCCGATAGCTTACCCCGACCTCAGGTTGCAACTGGCAGCTGTGGGACCAAATATGATGGGCCTTGCCGGGGAGGTCGCCGACAGCGTGACACTTCATCCCACCAACACAAGTCCACTGTTTATCCGCGAGAATGTCTTGCCGGAGCTCGCCGTGGGTGCTGCAAAGTCGGGCCGCGCTATCGACGCGGTCCAGATCGTCGCGAATCCGTTCATCGCGGTGGGCCGCACAAGCGAGGAACTGAATGCTAGTCGCGAGCACTATCGGCTACTCCTTGCGACGGTGCTGTCGACGCCGAACTACTGGCGCAGCCTTGAGCTGATTGATCGAGAGGATGTGGGCCCCAAGCTGCGGGAGCTTTATCGGTGCGGTCAGATCGACATGATGGCCAGACAGATCGACGAGCGGATAATGGAAGCATTTGTGGTGAGTGCAGCCTGGGAGGATCTTGCGGAGCGATTACGTGACTACTACGACGAGATGGATGTCTCGCTCGGTATAAACGTGGGAGATTGCGCAGAGATCGAGAGATCTATGTCGCGACTGATAATGGAACTGGCGGCATGATCATGGTGCGGCGGTGCGCTGTACGCGGAATCCTGGGTAGAGGCCATCGGCAATGACAAGCCTGTCAATGGTAAGAAAAGATCGGCGTGAATTGCAGGCTCGATGGCGTAGAAAGGGGTACTACGCAGACCAGACGCTGTCAGAAGCGCTCGTTGAGGGGGTTCGACGTTCACCCGACACACGCAATGTTTTCTATCGCGGTGATGCCGGCCAGTCTTACTCAAATCTAGAGTTGCATGAGCGCGCATTACGACTGGCCGGTGCGCTTCGTGGTATCAACGTCGCTGCCGGAGATGTAGTAGCCGTGCAGTTGCCAACCTCGGTAGAGGCGAGCCTGATCTACCAGGCAGCGGCACATCTCGGAGCGGTCACGCTGCCCATAATCAGTATCTATGGCGCCCGAGAAGTGAGCTATATCGTTAGCCAATCGCGTGCGAAGGTGCTTTTTGTACCCGCGTATTGGCGAGGCCGGAACTACCCCTCCGAGTACCAAGCACTGAGGGGCAATACGGATCTAGAAACGGTCGTGGCTATTGGTGGGCAGGACGTTCCGGACTGTATGTCCTGGGAGGAGCTGAGCACGATAAAGACTGAGGGTTTCGAGTCAGGTCGCGCCGGAGCGGACGACGTCTGTTGCCTGATCTATACGTCGGGTACAACGTCCGATCCCAAGGGTGTGCGTCACACACATAACAGCCTGCTCTGGGAATGGCGGCGTCCGATCTTCGCCGACAGCGGGCTTTACCTGAGCAATATGCCGGCGGGCCATATCACCGGTTACGGATTCATGTTGCGCCCAGCCTTGCTGGGAGTGCCCCAGATATTCATGGACCAGTGGGACCCGGACCTTGCGGCCCGGCTAATAGAGGAGCATCGCGTACGCGCGGGTGGAGGCACCCCCCTGTTTCTGATGACGTTACTGGAAGCGGCGGAAGAAAATGGGGCGGATCTAAGTTCGCTGCAGAACTTTAGCATGGGCGGGCAGGGCATTACGCCGCAACAGGTACGGCTGGCTGACCAAATGGGATTTCGTGGTGCAAGAGTCTACGGCTCGACAGAGCATCCGACAGTGACGACGTATGGGCCTAGAGATGGTTTCAATTCACGTGCGCATACGGACGGAAAGCTCGATACCGGTAATGAAGTGCGGATTGTCGATGACAATGACGCCGATCTGGGCGTTGGGCAGGAGGGCAACATTCTTACCCGAGGACCAGATATGTTCTGCGGGTATTCAGATGAGCAGCTCGACAAAGAGGCCTTCGTTGCAGGCGGCTGGTACAGGACCGGGGATGTGGGAAAGCTGGATGGAAAAGGCTGCCTACATATCACCGACCGGAAGAAAGACATCATCATTCGCGGCGGTGAAAACATTTCATCACTCGAGGTCGAGGCCTGCCTGCTGAGGCATCCATCAATCAGAGATGCTGCCGCCGTGGCCATGCCGGATGCCACTTATGGCGAGAAGGTTTGCGCATTTGTCGTACCTGAGCCGAACGTCGAGCTGACGCTAAAAGATATCAGATCGCATTTCAAGACGATGGGGGTGGCGGTGCAGAAATCGCCGGAGCGACTGGAGATCGTCCTGACGCTGCCTAAGAATTCTTCGGGGAAGACGCTGAAGCCCCTGCTGAGAGAAAAGTTGTTACAGGAGCAATAGCTATGTTGGAGAACGATGACTTGCAGGACTTCATGCCGTGGACCGTGATTGCCGGGGGGTCTGAAGGCGTAGGTGCCTGCTTCGCACGACGATTGGCGGAGCGCGGTATTAACCTCGTCCTGATAGCCAGAAAGCTTGCTGCGCTCGAGGAGCTGGGTAATTCGCTCCGGCTTGAGTACGGCGTAGAAGTGCGAACTCATTCCATTGACTTGGGTATGCCTGACGCGGCAGGGCACGTGATAGCTCACTGTGCGGATATTGAGGTAGGTGGCCTGATCTACAACGCAGGCGCCGCGCATGGCCTCAAGCCATTCCTGGAGCAGTCACTCGATGAGTATATGGCCTTGATGCGCCTGAACACCGAGACTCAGGTTCGGCTGATTCGCCACTTCGCGGTTGGTATGTGCGAGCGGCGGAGAGGCGCCATTATCTCCTTGGGATCCGGCGCTAGTGCGGGTGGTACGGCCAACCTTGCAGGTTATTCCGCGGCGAAGGCCTACGCCCAGGTGCTCGTTGAAGGGCTTTGGCACGAGTTCAGTAACTTCGACGTGAAAGTCCTGTGTCTTGTGCTGGGGTTGACGCGAACTCCCGCCATGGCGCGAGCAGGATTCAGCATGGAAAGTGATGAATTCCAGGCGGACGACCCGGAGGTCGTCGCCCAGGTCGGATTATCGAATATTGGTGCAGGTCCTGTCTACGCAATGGATTCCATTCGTCCCAATATCGAGCGTTTGAGCCGACTGCCACGGTCCGAAGTCGTGAATTCCCTGAGTGAGTCTTCCACGGCTCTTACGGTTGGATAGTTCCGACGCTGTATAGCCAGTGCGCGCGGCTGGTATGCACAGATGGCTCAACGGCTCCCGCATCCGAAAGGGTCGGAAAATATATCGGGCTTCCTTTAGACAGGCATACCCATTTCGTAACAACGGAGAATATCTATAATGAATACACGAAAGCACAACACTTTATTCGCTGCGCTGTGCCTCGGCACCATTTCCATGACGGCAAGCGCACAGCCGCAGAACACGCTGCAACAGAAAGCAGGGACGCTGGAAGAAGTAGTAGTCACTGCACAAAAGCGGGCTGAGAGCCTGCAGGAGACTCCTCTTTCCGTCAGTGCTATCGATTCCAACGCGATAGAACAACGGGGAATCATCGACGTCGGCGATCTTGGCAGCGCCGCACCCAACCTGGTTGTGAGTGAAAATCCGGCTGCTACTGCGAACCCAGCGATCTACATCCGCGGTATCGGTGAGAGTGACCCAATCCTTACAGCAGACTCGCCTGTGGGTTTATATATCGATGGCGTGATTATCGGGCGTGCCGCGGGGTCTCTGTTCGATATGGTGGACCTGGAGCGTATTGAAGTCCTTCGCGGGCCTCAGGGTACTCTGTATGGACGTAACACGACCGGCGGCGCGGTCAACCTGATATCTGGCAAGCCGACGGTAGAGCCCGGTACGAAGTTGCTTGTGGGCGCTGGTAATTTCGATCAGTACAAGGTGCGCGGCACGGTGAACACCGGCGAGCTCGGCGATACCGGGGTGGCGCTGCAACTAAGTGCCTATCACCTTCAGCGGAGCGGTACGGTAGACAACCTGCTGGAAGGGGGTGATGGCAACGACCCAGGCTCGCGTGATGTCAACTCGGGGCGCCTCGCGCTCAGATACGACCAAGGTGGTTCCTTTACTCTCGACTATGCTTTTGATTACAGCAACCGTCACGGCCATTCCAATGCCTTTCAGGTGCGGGCCATGGATGATGACGTATTCGAGTATCTGGAAAATTCATCGCTGCTCGGCGGGGCGACACCAGTGGTGTCGAGGGATCACCTGGATGAGCTCAACCTGGACTTCGATGGTGATATACGTGACGAGGTCACGGGGCATAACCTAACCGTCAACATTGAGCTCAACGAGTCGCTGACCCTGCGGTCGCTTACTGGGTATCGAACCTGGGATAATCACCTGACGAGTTCGGCATTTGATGGCAACGGTGGATTGGTAGGCTTGCTTATGGACCCAGCGATTCTGGCTCCGCCCTATACAGCGATTTCACAGGGTATTCAGCCGATCGACGTCTTCCATACCACCAGCAAGAATCATCAGGACCAGGTCTCACAGGAGTTCAACCTTATCGGTTCTAGCGGCGACCTGGATTACGTAGCGGGGCTGTACTATTTCCGCGAAAAAGCCAGTGCCAACAACCCCCAGTTTTTGACTCTAGTTATACCTTCCCCGACACCTATTGCTGTCGCGCCTGGAGTGATGTACGACAGCTTTGGCGTTGCGTTGCGCTCGCTTCTGGCATACAAGCACACATCGCGTTCCAGTGCTGCCTTTGGCCAGATCACCTGGGCCCCCTCGGCGCTCGAACAGAAGTTCAGTCTATCCGGTGGACTCCGCTATACCTGGGATGAGAAGAAGCTCGAACAAGTCTCGACGTTCGAGCGCGAGCTTACCGAAAGCTTTGATGAGTACAACTGGATGGTCAGCGCGAGCTATCGTTGGACCGACGCAATTATGACGTTTGCGCGAGCCAGCACCGGATACAAAGCTGGGGGATTCAATGCAAGGTCTGCAAACAATGGCTACGACCCTGAAAACATCACCGCTTATGAGATCGGTGTGAAAAGCGAGCTGTTCGACCGGCGAGTCCGCGCCAATTTGGTCGGCTTCTATTCTATATACGACGACCTCCAGGTCTCTCAGTTTCTCGCCGGGTCCGGCGGCGCTACGAGTGTAACGGTCAATGCAGGCAAAGCGCAGTACCAGGGCGTAGAAGGAGAGGTGGCAGTACTCGTTGCCGATGCGCTGTTGTTTGAGGCCTCGCTTGGCTATGTGGACAGGGACTACAAGCGATTTGACTTCCTTGATCCGGATACGAACCAGATTCTCGATATTTCTGAATCTGCCAAGTTCCAGTACTCAGCCAGCACCACCGCGAACTTGGGTGTACAGTACGACGTCAGACTTGGCGACCTCGGCGCGCTTACCGCGCGACTCGACTGGAGCTATCGCGACGAAGTCTACTGGCACCCGATTAACCCGTACAATGAGGACATTGCGGACGACAGCGTTGGTGTATTCAATGCCCGTATCGCGCTGGATGATATCGCTGTTGGTGGCAGTTATCTGACGGTTGCTGCGTGGGGCCGAAACTTGAGCGACGAAAGCTACTTTCTGTCAGGGATCGATTTCGGATCACTGGGCTTTGCGGGGGTTTCCTATGCCGACCCCAGAACGTATGGTATAGACATCAGTCTTGAGTTCTAGACACAGGTTGTCGCGGTCGCCTCGCCCGGCGGTCGATGGCGCCGCCTTGGAAGCAGTCGGTGACGACCAACACAAAATGGCTGCCCCTGAGCGGTCAGGCTGGAGGTAGCCTGATCGCTTTTTCTCCGCGGTTCGAGAAGAGCTTTAGCCGCGGCTTCAATAGCAATGGCCCCAACATCGTAGTCAACAGCACAACGGTCACCAGCGCCGAGTACATGTGCGGCGCGAAGATGCCGTTGGCGAGTGCGAACGCGGCGAACACCAGGCCGACCTCGCCTCGCGGGATCATGCCGTAGCCGATACCCCTGCGATCAAAGCCGCGCCCGACGACGGCGAAGCCCGCCGCGCCTTTGGACAGGATGGCGACCAGGGTCAGCGCGAGCACCATAAGCAATGCGCCCGGCTCGAGCAGCGTCTCCAACTGCACCAGCGCGCCGATGCCGACGAAGAAGATGGTGAGCATGATGTCGCTGATCGGCTGCACCAGCTCCTGCAACTTGTGCTTCTGCAGCGCGGCGCCCACGTGAAAGTCCATGTCGTCCAGCAACAGGCCGGCGATGAAGGCGCCGACCAGCGGCGCCAGGCCAGCCAGCGCGGCGAGCTGCGCGAACGACAAGGCAAGGCACAGGGCGAAACCGGTCCACACGCTGGCGTGCTTGTTCAGGGACACGATGTGCACGAGGTCCGGCATCACCTTGCGGCCGATGACGAACGCGGCGGCGAAGAACAACAGCGCCTTGCAGACGACCCAAAACAGTTCCAGCGGCGCGACCTCGCCGCTCAGCATGATGCTCGCCAGTATGCTCAGCAGCAGGATACTCAGCACATCGTCGATCAGGGCCGCGCCAAGAATCACCTCGGCGGAGAGCGTCTGCAGCAGGCCGCGCTCCTCCAGCATGCGGGCGGTGATGCCCACCGAGGTCGCCGCCAGCGTCGCGCCGACGAACCAGGCCTGCAGGCCCCAGGCGTAGTTCAGCAGCAGGCAGGCCCCGATGCCCAGGGCGATCGGCAGCACCACCCCGGTAACCGCCACGGCCAGCGCGTTGCGCCCGACCTTGAGAAGGCGGCGGAGGTCCGATTCCAGTCCCACGAGGAACAACAGCAGCACGAGCGCGAGTTCCGAGGAGTACTGCATGAACTCGCTGGTGCGCAGCGTCTCGCTAAGGTTGAAGTTGATGCCGACCAGCATGAGGTTGCCGAGCACGATGCCGGCGTAAATCTCGCCGAGGATCTCCGGCAGTCCCAGTTTCTCGAACACGAAACCGCAGAGGTCCGCGAGGGTTATCATGAGAATCAGCAGCAGGCTGGTCTGTACGAACGTGTCGCTGGCGCCGTTGGCCCAGGCTATGCCGGGGACCAGCGGCAGCGCGAGCAACAGCCACGGCAGATACCGGCGGCGGCGCGAGCGCCTGGTCCCGGCCGTCGTGTTTTGCATTCCTGCGTTGCTGGATAACATACCGGTAACTATAGCTCTCCCTGGCCGGCAGGCGGTGTGTGCCCGCGGCGCGCGATCAGCCGGTCAACGTGACCTTCGCCATCTTGCGCCGCAGGTAGGCGAGCTGCGTCTGCAGCGGCAGGTCCTTCGGGCACACGTCGTCGCAGCCGAGCAGTGACATGCAGCCGAAGATGCCCTCGTCCGTGCCGATCAGCTCGAAGAAGTCCGCATCCTCGCGCGTATCGCGCGGGTCCAGGCGGAAGCGCGCCATCTTGTTCAGTCCGACGGCGCCGACAAAACTCTCGCGCATCACGGCGGTGCCGCAGCCGGCAACGCAACAGCCGCATTCGATGCAGCGCTCCAGCTCGTAGATGGCCTGCGCCGCGTCCGGGTCCATCGGGGTCTCCAGGCTGTCGAGATCGACGTCCTCGGCAACGTCCACCCAGGTCCGTAGCCGTTCGCTCATCTGCCGCATCCACTTGCCGGTGTTCACGGAGAGGTCCCCGATCAACTCGAACACGGGCAGGGGCGACAGGCGGACCGTATCGGGCAACGTGCCGGTCAGCGTGCGGCAGGCGAGCGTCGGCCGGCCGTTGATGAGCATGGCGCAACTGCCGCAGATGCCGGCGCGACAGACGAAGTCGAACTGCAGGCCGGGATCCTGCTGCTCGCGGATCAGGTTCAGCGCGATGAACAGCGTCATGCCCGGCGCGTCGTCGAGCTCGAAGGTGTCGTAGTGTGGCCGGCTGTCGGGATCGCAGGGGTTGAAGCGAAAAATCTCGAAGCGCAGCCGGCGCGCGCCGTGCTCTTCGCCATCCTTTGCGATAACTGCGGCGTCGTTCATTCTGCGGCCCCTCCCGCGGCTTCGGGGTCGTTGAAGGCGCCCTGGCCGTCTTCAAACAGGCGGGCGTTGTGCGACCGGTACCGCTCCGGCAGCAGGTGCGTGTAGGGCATCAGGGCCTCTTGCCGCTCGAACCGGTTGCCGTATTGTTCCGTGGCGGCTTCCACCTCGCGCTGGCGCTGCGCCTGTTGCGGGTGCGGGATGAAATCCCTGCTGCCGTAGCCGCGCCAGGCGGGCGGCAGTTCCATGGCCATGATGTCCAGCGCCTCGTAGCGCAGCTCTGGTAGCGCGGCGCCGGCGGGCCAGCGCGCGAGGGTCCGGTTCAGCCATTGGCTGTCGTCCCGCTCGGGGAAGTCGAGCCGGCAGTGGGCGCCGCGGCTTTCGGTGCGGTTGAGCGCGCCCTGCGCGACGCAGAGCGCGAGCTTGAGCATGCGCGGCAGCCGGTAGGCGAGCACCAGTTCCGGGTCGGCGCCGTGGCCGCCGGACTGTAGCCCGATGTCGGCACAGCGCTCCAGCAGGCTGCCCAGTTCCGCCACCGCCGCCTGCAGTCCGTCGGCGTCGCGGTAGATGCCGACATTGCGCGTCATGGCGGACTGCATCGCCGCGTTGAGCGCTGTGACGCGCTGCGCGCCGCCGCGGCGGCGCAGGTTGTCCAGTGCCGCCTGTTCGCGCTCGAAGAACTCCCGTACCAGGCCGGTGTCCACGCTCGCCTCGTTGCCGAGGCAGAAATCGGCCATGCTCTCGCCCACGAGCATGCCCGCGACCACGGTCTCCGCCACCGAGTTGCCGCCCAGGCGGTTGAAGCCGTGCAGGTCCCAGCACGCCGCCTCGCCGCACGCGAACAGACCCTTGAGCGTGCCGCTCTGGCCGTGGGCGTCGGTGCGGATGCCGCCCATGGAGTAGTGTTGCGCGGGGCGCACGGGTATCAGCTCCCGCGCCGGGTCGATGCCCAGGAAGTACTGGCAGATCTCCTTCACCTCGCGCAGCCTGGTGTTGATGTGGTCCTCGCCCAGCAGCCTGATGTCCAGCCACAGGTGCTCGCCGAAGCGTGAAGTCGCACCGAGTCCCTTGTTGATGTGGCTCTCCATGTGGCGCGAGACCACGTCGCGGGACGCCAGCTCCGCCTTCTCCGGCTCGTAGTCCGGCATGAAGCGGTGCTCGTTCCGGTCCAGCAACAGGCCGCCGTCGCCGCGGCACCCCTCCGTGACCAGTATGCCGGCGGGGAAGATGGCGGTGGGGTGGAACTGGACGGCCTCCATGTTGCCGAGCTCCGCGACACCCGTTTCCAGCGCGATGGCGGCGCCCATGCCCTGGTTGATGATCGCGTTGGTGCTTACCTCGTAGATGCGGCCAAAGCCGCCGGTGGCGATGCAGGTGGCGCCCGCGGTGTACGCGAGCAGCTCGCCGGTCATCAGGTTGCGCGCGATGGCCCCGCGACAGCGCGCGCCGTCGTGCACCAGCGACAGCGCCTCTATGCGCTCGTGCACGGGGATGCTCGCGGCGATCGCCTGGTCGCTGATGGTGTACAGCATGGAGTGCCCCGTGCCGTCCGACACGTAGCAGGCGCGCCACTTGGCGGTGCCGCCGAAGTTGCGCGCCGTGATCAGCCCGGCGGCTTCCGCGCGCTCCCGCAGTTCGACTTTCTCGCCGTTGATTACCGCGGACTGCGCTCCCGGGGCCACGCGATTCCACGGTACGCCCCAGTGCGCGAGTTCGCGGATGGCCTTGGGCGCCATGTGTACGAACATGCGCGCCACGGCCTGGTCGGCGCCCCAGTCGCTGCCGCGCACCGTGTCGGCGAAGTGCACGTCCTCGTTGTCGCCGAAACCCTTGAGGCAGTTGGCGAGGCTGGCCTGCATGCCGCCCTGCGCCGCGGCGGAGTGCGAGCGCTTGGGCGGTACTATCGAGAGGACCGTGACCTCCAGCCCGCGCCGGCGCGCCGCGATGGCGGCGCGCAGGCCCGCGAGTCCGCCGCCGATGACCAGTACGTCGGTATGCAGTACTTTCACGGGTGTACCTCGACCGGTTGGTAGCGCAGGCCGGGCGTGTCGCGTAGCGTCTCGCCCAGCTTGTAGTAGGCGAGCAGCGTGCTCACGCCGTGCAGGACCAGGTACACGGCGAGTCCGCCGATGATCATGCGCAGGTACTTGCGGCTGACCGAGCGCAGCCACCCCCACTTCACGATGAGGCGGTACAGGCCGAGCGCCGCGTGTATCTCCACCACCACGAGGAGCACGAGGTACAGCGGCCACTGCGTGGAGTAGACACGCCAGGAGGAGGCGTAGGGCCCGATCTGGTCGGCCTGCGAGAACATCGTGTACAGGTGCGCCGGCGCCATGAAGAACAACAGGAAGCCCGTGACCAGTTGCCACCACCACAGCGTCGTGTCCGTGTGGTGCATGCGCCGCCTGTGCGCCAGGAAGTCCGCGTACTGCCGCGCGTTCTGCGGGAACTTGCGCATGGCGAGCACCGCGTGCAGCATCAGGAGCGCCGTGATCGCGAGCGCGACGACGGACACGAGCCACGGGTGGGAGCTGCCGAACACGTAGTAACCCTCGAACATCAGGCTGACGCGGTACATCGCCTCCTCGCTCACCAGTATCGAGGACACGAAGGTCATGTGCGCCCACATGAACAGGACGAGCAGCAGGCCGCTGGCGCCCTGCAGCAGGTCGAGGCGCGCGGGCCAGTAGCTCACGGCCGGTGCGTTACGCGGCTCCAGTTGTGCTTGCGAATGGCGACCGGCAGACACGGTTCAGTCCTCCGCCGCCAGGATAAAGGCCGCTACCTTGCGCCACACGGCGTCGAAGTCGGCCTCGACGAAGCGGCTCTGCGTCACCAGCCAGTCGTAGTGGCGCTCCGGATCGCCCGGCGAATGTGCATGGTGCCCGATGATATCCAGGTGATCGGCCTGCACGGCGGCGATGCATTCACCCCACGGCTGCGAGAGCGTCGGGACGATGCCGTCGTTGGCGGCGGGTTCAGGAAGCGCACCGTAGTGCTTTCGCAACGCGCTGCGGTGTGCCTGCGACAGTGCGACCGACTCCTCGCCGGCGGCCAGCCTGCTGAGGCTGTAGTACAGGCCCCACTGCGCCTGGTCTGTCGGCTGCAGGCCGATCTCCAGCAGTGCGTCGAGGTGTGGCGGGCGTGCCTGTGTCACCACCGAGCCGTAGCGCACGGTGTCGCGATCACCCGCCGCGGCGTTGAACAGGTCGCTCGCCTCCACGGTCAACTGCGTCAGCAGGGACTGGTCACGCTGTACCTCGCCCAGCAGTTCCTCCACCTCGTCGCGGCGCGCGTCGTCGAAGTCCGTCAGTAGCTGGGCGTAGATCTGCGCGATCAGCGACCCCGTGGTCTTTTCCAGCGCGGGTGGCACAGCGAACACCCCCGCGACCCGTGTCCACACGGACAGCGGCAACTGGCCGCGGCGCAGGGCCGACATGGTCATCAGGGACAGCAGCCGCAGCAGTTTCTGCCCGAGGATGCTGTTGAAGAAGGACGCGATCGGCGCGCCGTGGTGTGGTGTGGAGACGCTGACGGTCGAGCGTACGCGGCGCGCGATCTTCTCCACGTCCCTGCGCGTGGCCAGGTCCACCGCCGGCGTCAGCAGCAGGCGTGCATCCAGCCCGCCCGTCGAGTGGCCCACCAGGTGGATAACGTCACCGGGCGCCGGCCTCGCGGCGACGATGGTTTCGAGCAGTTCGCGGGTGCGTGTGCGCAGGCTGGCCGTGGGCAGCGACTTGACGCTGTGGATCGCGGTGGCGCCGCCGGCGGGTTCCAGCAGCACCTGCAGCTTGTCCCTGACCGGACCCCAGTACGTGAAATCACCGAGGTTGGCGAAACCGAAAAAGCCGGGGATGAGGAAGATGTGCCGTTTCATGCCGGTGCGTCTCCGTGTTGTCCCGCGTGGTTTCTCACCCTGCCGCGCGCGCCTGCTTGATGCGCTCGACATGCTCGATCAGGGCATCCACCGTATCGCGCAACAGGTCGAGTTCCTCGATCGACAGGTCGCCCACCTGCTCGAGGTTGTACTCGATGGTGTCGATGATGCGCCGGTGCGGGCGTTGCATGGGCCGGGTGAAATACGCCGTCACCGTCGCCACGATCGTACCGAAGAACAGCATCGAGCCGAAAACGATCCAGACGCCGCCGATGAATTTCGCCGGCCCCGTCAGCGGCATGTCCGCGATGCCCGCGGTCGAGAAGGCGGCGACGGCCCAGTAGAGGGCGTCGCCGTAGGTCGCCAGGGGTGAGCCCTCCATACCCCCTTCGCAGAGGTTGAGCGCCGCGGCAAACAGCAGCCATGACACGATCTGCAGCAGCACCATGCGCACGAAGGGCGTGTGCAGCGATATGTCGCGCAGGAAGCGATGTGCTGGCCGGTGTCGCCTGATGATACGCATTCTGTCTCCCCCTCCGGGGACGCCGGGCGCGGCACGACGGCGTTGCCGAGCGCGTCGTTACCACGCGGGATTCGATGTGAATCAACCAGTTACGCGCCATTGAGCCGATACAGGACACAACGGCGAGCGCCGTAACGGTAACCTGTTTTTCCCGCCAAAGAGTTGCGCTGGCGCAACATCCGGCCACACTCTAGCTGCTAGCCTTCTAGGCTGCATCCATACATTAACAGGAGAGCGCGCCGTGGCGGAACCAGCCCCCGGCAGGCGTCCCATGGACCTCGATCGCGCCCGTACGACGCGCGGCACGGTGCATGTCATCCCGGAACGCTGCAAGGAGTGTGGCTTCTGCGTGGGTTACTGCCCCGAGGACGTCCTGGCGTTCTCGGCGGACAGCAATGCCAAGGGCTATCACTACCCCGTGCTCGCGAGCGGCCGCGAGGATGCCTGCGTGCACTGCGGCTTCTGCAACCTGATCTGCCCCGAACTCGCCATTTTCACGACGGAGCTTGCGGATGACGCGGGGGGTACGACGTCGTGACGGCGCAGGCGGCGGGACAGGAGCGGGTTCTCACCGGCACCCACTTCATGCTGGGCGACCATGCCTGCGCCGAGGGCGCACTGGCCGCGGGACTGGACTTCTTCGGCGGCTATCCCATCACCCCCTCCACGGAGATCGCCGAGCGCCTCGCCCGGCGCCTGCCGCGGGTGGGCGGCAAGTTCGTGCAGATGGAGGATGAACTGGGCAGCGCCGTGGCGATCATCGGCGCCTCGGCCGCCGGCGCGCGCAGTTTCACGGCGACCTCGGGGCCGGGCTTCAGCCTCATGATGGAGAGCATCGGCCTCGCCGCCATGATGGAGATTCCCATCGTGATCGTGGATGTACAGCGCGCGTCGCCCTCCACGGGGCTGCCCACGATGGTGGGCCAGTCCGACGCACTGCAGGCGCGCTGGGGTTCCCACGGCGACTACGGCGTCGCCGCCTACAGTCCCGCCTCGCCGCAGGAGTGCTTCGACCTCACGTTGCTGGCGTTCGACGTGGCCGACCGCTACCGGATTCCCGTGCTGCTGATGATGGACGAGGTGGTCGCGCACATGACCGAGCGCGTGGTGATCCCCGCCGCTGACGCGATCCAGCGCGGGCAGAGGCCGCGCCCCGACCATGCGCCCGGCGCTACCCGGCACCTGCCCTACGCGGTGGGCGACACACTGGTGCCGCCGATGGCGCACGCCGGCGAGGGCTACTGCGTGCACATGACGGGCCTCACCCACGACGAGCGCGGCTACCCCGCGCTGAACGAGGCCACCCACAACCAACTGGTGAACCGGCTGGTGGACAAGGTGCGCCTGAACGCGGGCGAGATCGAACGCTACGAGGAATACGCGCTGGAGGATGCCGAGACCGTGGTGGTGGCTTTCGGCTGCACCTCCCGCTCGGCGCGCGAGGCGGTCAAGCGCGGCCGCGCCGCGGGCAGGAAGTGCGGCCTGTTGCGGCTGGTCAGCCTGTGGCCGTTTCCGGAGGCGCGGTTGCGCGGCTTACTCGAACGCGGCCGCGTCCAGCGCTTCCTCGTACCCGAGGTCAACCTCGGGCAGATGCGGCGCGAGGTGGAGCGCCTCACGCAACTGCCCGTGCTGCGCCTCAACCACGCCGGCGGCGCCATGCCGACGCCGGAAGACATCCTGGCGGTCATCCCGTGAGCGGTTCCGCGCCGATCATCGCCTCGACGCACCCGAACGACGGGCTGCTGCGCGCGGACCGCTTTCCGCACATCCTCTGCCCGGGCTGCGGCATCGGCACCGTGATTCACTGCTACGTGGATGCGATGGCCGCCTCCGGCCTCGCGCTGAGCGACCACGCCTGCGTGTCCGGCATCGGCTGCAGCGGGCGCGCCGCGGGCTACGTCAATGTCGATTCCTACCACACCACCCACGGGCGGGCGCTGCCATTCGCGCTCGGCATCGCGGTGTACAAGCCGGGGATGCGCGTCACGGTGATCAGCGGCGACGGCGATCTCGCGGCTATCGGCGGCAACCACCTGATCCACGCGGCGCGGCGCAACGTGGACCTGACCGTTATCTGCATCAACAACTTCAACTACGGCATGACCGGCGGGCAGGCCGGGCCGACCTCGCCGCGCGGCAGCGTCGCCTCCACGGCGCCGGAGGGCGTGCACGACCGGCCCTTCGTGCTGCCCGATCTCGTGCGCGCCGCGGGCGCGTCGATGGTGTCGCGCTGGACGGTCCTGCACGTGCGCCAGTTGCGCGACGCCATCCTGCGCGGGATGCAGAAGCGCGGTTTCTGCTTCATCGAGGCGTTGTCGCCCTGCCCGACGAACTTCGGCCGCGCCAACGACCTCGGCGACGGCATGGCGGAGATGGAGGTCTACCGCGAGCGCTGCGAGCTCGCCGATGGCACGCCCGGCTACGACGCGCTCGACATCGACCTCACCGACCACACCCGCCCGATCCTGGTCGGCGACTTCCTCGACATCGAGCGCACGCCCTATCAACCGGTCGGGGAGCACACGGCGTGAGCGAGGGCCGGCGCGAGGTACGGATCGGCGGCTTCGGCGGCCAGGGCATCGTGCTCGCGGGCACCCTGCTCGGCAAGGCGGCCAGCCTGTACGACGGCAAGGAGGCCGTGTTCACCCAGTCCTACGGTCCCGAGGCGCGCGGCGGCGCCTCGCGCGCCGACGTGATCATCGACGACGAGCCGGTGGACTATCCCTACGTGACGCGACCGGATGTCGTTGCCGTCCTGTTCCAGGAGGCGTACCTCAAGTTCGCCGGCGACCTGCGCCCGGGCGGCCTGCTGATCATCGAGCCGGACCTCGTAACGCCCGAGTCCGGGGTACACGCGCTGGCGCTGCCCGCCACGCGCATCGCCGACGAACTGGGCCGGCGCGTGGTGGCCAACGTCGTGCTGCTCGGTTGCCTCGTTCGCCACGCCGGTCTCGTGAGTCGCGACGCCGCCGAACAGGCCATACGCGAAACGGTCAAGCCCGCCACCGTGGACCTCAACCTCGAGGCTTTCGCGGCGGGTTTCGCGCACGACGCCGGCGCGGTGTCGGAGGCGGCGGGGTGAGCGACACCGTGCTCGTCATCGGCGGCGGCCCCACCGGGTTGCGCGCGGCCGCGGCTGTGGCGGCGGGCGGCGCCCGCGCCCTCGTGCTCGAGCAGGCGCCGGTGCTGGGCGGCAAGCGCGCGGCCATGGTGCTCGGGCCGGACGCGCCGGACCCGGCGCTCGCCGCCGTCGCGGACAACCCCGCGGTGACGTGGCACACGCTGGCGCGACTCACGGCGCTGGCCGGGGAGGCCGGCGACTTCACGGCGACCATCGTGGAGCGCCCGCGCTACGTGACGGACGACTGCACGCGCTGCAACCACTGCGTGCCGGTCTGCCCGCAGGTGGTGGCGAACGAATACGACGCGGGGCTGACCTTTCGCAAGGCGATCCACAGCCCGTATCCGACGACCCTGCCGGACATCTACAGCATCGACATCGACAGCTGCCTCAACGGCCCGCCCAACTACCTGCCGTGCCAGCGCTGCGCCGAGGCCTGTGACGACGACGCCATCCATTTCGACATGCCCGCACCCAAACCGCGCGACTGCAGTGTCGCCGCCGTGGTCGTGGCCACGGGCTTCGCCGCCGGCAGCGAGGAGGAGGGCAGGGTGCTCGCCGAGTTCGGCTACGGCACGCACCCGGACATCGTCAGCGGCACCGAACTGCAGCGCCTGCTGGAAGACCCGGGGCCCAGCGGCGGCTTCGCCGTGAAGCCCTCCGACGAGGGTTATCCCGACGCCGTCCTGCTGGTGCTGACCGCGGTCACGGAGGATGTGGTGTGGGTCGCGACCAACCACCTGCGGCGCCTGGCCGCGCAGGGGGTGGGTGAGATCGCCGTCCTGGTACTGGCCCCGGGCGCCGACGATCCGCGGCTGGCCGGCCTCGCCGCGGCCGCCGCCGAGTGCGCGGCGCCGCTGCACCACGGCGGCTGGATCGGCGCCGGGCCGGCCGCGGGCGACGGTCTGGAAGTCGTGTGCACGGCGCTGCCCGGGGGCGAGAGCCTGCACCTGCGCGCCGACCTGGTGGCGCTGTTCACCGAGGTGCGACCGGACCCGGCGACGCAGGCACTGGCCGGGTTGCTGGATCTGCAGTGCGACGCACAGGGCTACCTCACGCCCACGCGACCGGGCATCTATGTCGCGGGCGGCGCGAGCGGCACGGTGGGTATCGAGGCGGGCCTCGAGCAGGCCGCGGCGGCGGCGCAGGCGGCGCTGCAGCATGTCACCGCGGAGCCAACTGAAGACACTCCCGAAACGGCGCCGCGCGAATCCCGGCTCCGCCAGGAGGACCTGGAACAGCTCCTGCACGCGCTGCTCGAGCTCGGCCGGGGTGCGGCGCGGTGAGCGAACTCGTTGCCGTGGCGGTACTCGGCGGGCTGACCGCACTGCTGGCGACGGTGCTGATCGTTGCCAGCCGCAAACTCGCCGTCGACGAGGACCCGCGTATCGATATCGTCGAGGGCCTGCTGCCGTCCAGCAACTGCGGCGCCTGCGGGTTCCCCGGCTGCCGCGCCTTTGCCGAGGCGCTGGTGGGTCTTGCGGCCGCGCCCTCCGGCTGCACGGTCAGTGACGACGCGGGGCGGCAGGCGATTGCGGACCTGCTCGGCGTTTCCGTGGGGCAGGCGCGCAAGGTGGTGGCGCGGCTCGCCTGCGCGGGTGGCGACAACGTGGCGCGCGTGCGCGCCGGCTACCAGGGCGCGCGCTCCTGCCTCGCGGCGGCGCAGGTCGCGGGCGGCGGCAAGGACTGCTTCTGGGGCTGCCTCGGTCACGGCGACTGCGCGCGCGTGTGCGAGTTCGACGCGATCGTCATGGACGCGCACGCGCTGCCGGTCGTGTTGGAGGAACGCTGCACGGCCTGCGGCGACTGCGTGGACATCTGTCCGAAGGACCTGTTCTCGCTGCAGGACACGGCCAACCGCCTGTGGGTGCGCTGCCGCAACGAGGCGTTCGGCGACGGTGTGCTGGAAGGCTGCGAGGTGGCGTGCACCGCCTGCGGCCGCTGCGCGGCGGATGCGCCCGCAGTTGTGCGCATGGAACACAACCTGCCGCGGGTGGATTACGCGGCGCACCCGGGCGAGGCGACAGGCAGGGCGGCCATCGAGCGCTGCCCGACCGGTGCCATCGTCTGGGTGGACGAGACACTGGGCGATATCAAGGGCGGGCAGGCGGCCAGGGTAGTGCGCCAGTCCGCGCGACGAGAGGCGACGACGTAGATGACGATTGCAGAGCGCATCAAGGGCAAGGGGCGCGAGACGCGCTCCTTCAAGTACCCGGGCATCCCCGCGGCGCTGGACGGCAACACCGCCGTCATCCGCTGCGAGCGGGAGTCCAGCGACGGCGCGGGGGCTTATCCCATCACGCCCTCCACACAGATGGGCGAGTACTGGGCCGAGGCCGCGGCGGCCGGTCACCTGAACATCTCCGGCCGGCCGCTGATCTTCATCGAACCGGAGGGCGAGCACGCCGCCGCGGCCGTGACCGCCGGCCTGTCCATGAGCGGCCTGCGCGCGGCCAACTTCTCCTCGGGGCAGGGCATTGCCTACATGCACGAGTCGCTCTACGCCGCGGTGGGCAAGCGCCTGACCTACGTGTTGAACATCGGCGCGCGGGCCATGACCAAGGCATCGCTGAATGTGCACGCGGGCCACGACGATTACCACTGCGTGGACGACACCGGGTTCTTCCAGCTCTTCGCCACCAACGCGCAGCAGGCGGCCGACCTCAACGTCATCGCGCACCGCATCGCCGAGCTGTCGCTCAACCCCGGCATCGTTGCGCAGGACGGGTTCCTCACCACGCACCTGATCGAGTCGCTGCGCGTGCCCGAGCGCGCGCTCATCGAGGAGTACCTCGGCCGCCCCGACGACCTCATCGCCGCGCCGACGCCGGCCCAGCGCATCGTGTTCGGCGAGCAGCGCCGGCGCGTGCCGGAACTGTGGGACGTGGACAACCCGCTCATGTCGGGCATCGTGCAGAACCAGGACAGCTACATGCAGAGCGTCGCCGCGCAGCGGCCGTTCTACTTCGACCACATCGAGGCGCTTACCGAACAGGCCTTCGAGGAATACCATGAATTGTGCGGACGGCGGTACGCGCGCCTCGCGACCTACCGCGCGGACGACGCCGACTACCTGCTGCTGGGGCAGGGCAGCGTCGTGCCCAGCGCGGAGGTCGTGGCGGACTACCTGCGCGAGACGCGCAAACTGAAAGTCGGCGTGGTGAACCTGCAGATGTTCAGGCCGTTCCCCGCGGACCTGCTCGGCGAAGTGCTGCGTGGCCGCAAGGGGGTCGCCGTGCTGGAGCGACTCGACCAGCCGCTGGCCGTCGACCTGCCGCTGATGCGCGAAATTCGCGCCACGGTGAGCAAGTGCATCGAGAACGGCAGGTCGAGGAAAAACCCGCCCCACGCGGGGCTTGCCGCCTACCGCAGTCTCGACGATGTGCCCGAACTGTACTCGGGCTCCTTCGGCCTTGGCAGTCGCGACCTGCAACCCGAGGGGCTGATCGCCGCGGTGGAGAACATGCTGCCGGATGGCGCGCGCCGCAAGCACTTCTACCTGTCGATCGACTTCGTGCACGAGACGGCGCACACCCCCAAGCAGGCGCTGCACCAGGACACGCTGGTCGACGCCTACCCGCACCTCGCGGAACTGGCGCTCAAGGGCAGCGAGAACCCCAACCTCATGCCGCCGGACAGCGTCACCGTGCGCTTCCACTCCGTCGGCGGCTGGGGCGCGATCACCACCGGCAAGAACCTGGCGATGATCCTCTACGAGCTGCTGGGCTACCACATCAAGGCGAACCCGAAGTACGGCTCGGAGAAGAAGGGGCAGCCGACGACCTACTACCTGTCGGCGGCGCCGGAGCCGATCCGTATCAACTGCGAATACTTCTACGTGGACACGGTGCTGTCGCCCGACCCCAACGTGCTGCACCACACCAATGCGCTGGCCGGCCTCAAGGACGGCGGCGTGTTCGTGATCCAGAGCGACCAGGGCACGCCGGAGCGGGTGTGGGCGAGGATCCCTGCGCACTACCAGCAGCAGATCGTCGATCGCGGTATCCGCGTGTTCTTCCTGGACGCCTTCCGCATCGCGCGCGAGGTGGCCACCGACGCCGACCTGCAGCTGCGCATGCAGGGTATCGCGTTCCAGGGCGCCTTCTTCGCGGCCTCGCCGCTGCTGGCGGAGAAGTCGCTGACCGAGGAGACCCTGCTGGAGGCGATCCGCGCGCAGTTGCAGCACAAGTTCGGCGACAAGGGGGCGCGGGTCGTCAAGGAAAACCTCGAGGTCGTGCGTCGCGGTTACGACGAGGTGCAGGAGATCGTCGACAAGCCCGTCGGCGTGCAGTCCGTGGAGCTGGCGGAGCAGCCGCTGGCCACCGCGGAGCCCGCGCTGCCGGAGATGGTCAAGCGCCTGCCGGCGAGTGCGAGCGCCGCGGGCGACATACACCGCTTCTGGGAACAGACCGGCAGCTTCTACGCGCGCGGACAGGGCAACGACAACCTCGCCGATCCCTTCATGGCGCTCGGCGTCATGCCGGCGGCGAGCGCCCTGTTCCGCGACATGAGCGGGATACGTTTCGAGCACCCGCGCTGGATAGGCGAGAACTGCACGGCCTGCGGTGACTGTTACACGATCTGTCCCGACACGGCCATTCCGGGGCTGGTCAGCGAGATCCAGGGTGTGCTGGACACCGCCGTCGCGCGGCTGCGCAAGGCGGGCCGCGAACCACAGCATCTGCCGCGCGCGACGCGGTTGCTGGAGCGCAAGCTGCGCGCGCTGTGCGCCTCGGGCGAAGAGAGCGATGCCGTGGCGCCGCTGCTCGCGCAGGCGATCGAGGAGACGCTCGCGGAGTACGAGATCGACGCGGGCGACCGTGCGCGACTCGAAGAGGAGTTCGACTGGCTGCGCGCGGCGCTCGGCGACTTCCAGTTCGCCCTGAGCCGCTCGTTTTTCACGTTGCCCGAGAAGGAGCGGCCCGGCAGCGGCGGCCTGCTGAGCATCACCGTCGACCCGTATCGCTGCAAGGGCTGCATGGAGTGCGTCGCCGTGTGCGGCGACGAGGCGCTCGTCGCGCAGCCCCAGACGGACGAGAGCGAGCAGGGACTCAAGCGCAACTGGGACTTCTGGCTGGACCTGCCGAACACGCCCGCGCACTACCAGGGCCTCGACGACCTGGAAGAGGGCGCCGGCGCCCTGCACACGCTGTTGCTGGACAAGCAGGCCTACCTCGGCCTGACCAGCGGCGACGGCGCCTGCCTCGGCTGTTCCGAGAAGACGGTGATCCACCTGTTCACCGCGACCGTCACGGCGCTGATGCAGGGCCGCGTACGCGCCCACCTGGAAAAAATCAGCGACCTGCTGCGGCGCCTGGAGGAGCACCTGCGCACGCGCCTCATGGAGGCCGTCGACGTGGAGGACTCGGGTACGTTCAGCGCGTTGCTCGCGGAACACGAGGGCGACCTCACCCTGTCCGACATCACCGCGCGCATGGAGCAGGTGCGCGGCGACACGCCCATCGACACGGCGTGGCTCGCGCGCGTCAACGGCCTTATCAAGGCGCTCAAGGATCTCAAGTGGCGCTACGAGGAGGGTGTCTCCGGCCGCGGCCGCGCCGCGATGGGCATGCTCAACGCCACCGGCTGCACCAGCGTCTGGGGCAGCACCTGGCCGTTCAATCCCTATCCCTTCCCCTGGTCCAACCACCTGTTCCAGGACAGCGCGTCGCTGGCCATGGGTGTGTTCGAGGGGCACATGGCGAAGATGGCCGAGGGCTTCCGCGCCGTGCGCTGCGCCGAGCTGGAACTCGCCGGCAAGTACGTGCCCGCGGAGCACGACGCGTTCTTCGCCCGCTTCGGCTGGGAGCAGTTCAGCGACGAGGAGTTCCACCTGTGCCCGCCCGTGGTCGCGCTCGGCGGCGACGGCGCGATGTACGACATCGGTTTCCAGAACCTGTCGCGCGCCATGATGAGCGGCAAGCCCATCAAGGTCGTGGTGGTCGACACGCAGGTGTATTCGAACACGGGCGGCCAGGCCTGCACGTCGGGCTTCCTCGGGCAGGTCTCCGACATGGCCGCCTTCGGCGCCGCCTCGCCCGGCAAGCACGAGGTGCGCAAGGAGATCGGGCTGATCGCCATGGCGCACCGCACCACCTACGTCATGCAGGGCTCGATTGCCTACGCGAGCCACATGATCGAGGGCTTTATCGAGGGCCTGCGCGCGCGCCGCCCGGCGCTGTTCAACCTGTACACGTCGTGCCAGCCGGAACACGGCATCGGCGACGACAGGGGTTACGCGCAGGCGAAACTCGCGGTGGAGTCGCGGGCCTACCCGCTGTTCCGCTATGACCCGGACCGGGGCGCAACCCCGCAGGAGTGCTTCGACCTGGACGGCAACCCGGCGCTTTACGACGCCTGGCCCACCTACGAGCTGACCTACCGGGAGGCGGGCCGCGAGAAGACGATGACGCTGCCGCTGACCTTCGCGGATTTCGCCATGACGGAGGGCCGTTTCCGCAAGCACTTCCGCACCGCGCCGCCGGACACCTGGCACGACAACATGCGGCCGCTGGCCCAGTTCCTTGAGCTGGATGCCGACGACCGCGAGGGCCTCGTGCCCTTCATCTGGAGCATCGACGCGCAGCAGCGCCTCAGTCGCCTGCTGGTGGACGGCACGATGGTCGCGTCCTGCGAGGAGCGCGCGGATTTCTGGCGCATGCTCAAGGCCATCGCCCGCGCGGAACCGGAACCCGGGGTGGCGGCGCCGGACACCGCCGCGGTGACGCGGGACGTCATCGGCAACATCGCGCGCGGGCTGCTGCAACTCGCGGGCGGCGAGGGCGCGTCGGGCGAGCTGCTGTCCGCACTCACCGCCACGGGCGAGGCCACGGCGCGCGCGGACTCGCCGCCGCCGGGGTCACCGCCGCCAGATGCGCCTGCGTCCGCCGCGCCGGAGCCGGCCGCCGCGCCCGCGAGCGAGGGCGACTACATGGCGCCCTGGCTGGACACGCAGGACTGCACGGCCTGCGACGAGTGCACCGCCATCAACGACCGCATCTTCGCCTACAACGACGCGAAGAAAGCCTACATCAAGGACCCCGACGGCGGCCCCTACCGCGACCTCGTCAAGGCGGCGGAGAAGTGCACGGCCAAAGTCATCCACCCGGGCCTGCCGCGCGACCGCGGCGACAAGGACATACTCAAGTGGATCAAGCGCGGTGAGAAGTACAACTGACAGCGCGGGTTTCGCCCACGGCGTGCACCCGCCGATGCACAAGGACGAGACCGCGGGCGCGCCCATCCGGCAGTTTCCCTTCGCGCCGGTCATGGTGGTGCCGCTCGCCCAGCACTTCGGCAGGCCGTCGCGCGCCATCGTGCGAGAGGGCCAGGAGGTGCAGCGCGGGCAGTGCCTGGCCGAGGCCGACGGCGAGGTCTCGGTGGCCACGCACGCGCCGGCGTCGGGGGTGGTCCAGCGCATCGACCTGGTGCCCGGCATCGCCGGCAGGATGGTGCCGGGCATCTACCTGAAGCCGTTCCCGGGTTCGACCCAGGAGGTCGCCGCCGGCCCCGCCTGTGATCTCGACACCGCGTCCCCCGAGGAGATCATCGCCGCCATCCAGCGCGCGGGCATCGTCGGCCTGGGCGGCGCCGCGTTTCCCACCCACGTCAAGCTGCGCTTTCCGCCGGACAAGCCCGTGGACACGCTGGTCATCAACGGCGTGGAGTGCGAGCCCTACCTCACTACCGACCACCGCGTGATGCTGGAGCAGCGCGACGACGTGTTCACGGGTATCCGCTACCTGATGAAGGCCACCGGCGTGGCGCGGGCGATTGTCGGCGTGGAGGCCAACAAGGCGGACGTCGCCCGCGCGCTCGCGGACGCCCTGCCGGCGGACCTGCCGGTCGAGATCGGCGTGCTCCCGGTGAAGTACCCGCAGGGCGCGGAAAAAATGCTGCTCAAGGCCCTGCTGGACCGCGAGGTGCCGAGCGGGGGGCTGCCGCTCGACGTGGGCGCGGTCGTGGTGAACGTCGCGACCACGGCGGAGATCGGCCGGCTGCTGCCGCGCGGGCAGGGCATCCAGGAGCGCGTCATCACGATCACCGGGCCCGCCGTGAAGAAGAAGGGCAACTACCGCATTCCCATCGGCACCCCGCTGCGCTTCGCCCTCGAGTACGTCGGGGTGGAGGACGACCTCGGGCAGGTCTTCCTCGGCGGGCCAATGATGGGGCAGTCGTTGCCCAGCCTGGACATCCCGATCACCAAGGGCACGTCCGGTTTCGTCGCGTTTCGCCGCGACCAGGCGTTGCAGCAGCGCACCGAGTACCCGTGCATCAACTGCGGCTACTGCGTGGACGCCTGCCCGCTGTTCCTGAATCCGGCGCGCCTCGGCCTGCTGGCCCAGAACCGGCGCTTTGCCGACATGGCGGCCGACTATCACCTGATGGACTGCTTCGAGTGCGGTTCCTGTTCCTACGTGTGCCCGGCGCACATTCCGCTCGTGCAGCGCTTTCGCGGCGCCAAGTCGTTCCTGCGCAAGGTGGAGGCCGCGGGATGAGCGCGCCCGGCCGCACGCTCGCCATCGAGACCTCGCCGCACCTGGCGAGCGGCGCCAGCGTGGACACCATCATGCGCAACGTGGTGTACGCGCTGCTGCCTGTCACGTGCTGGGCCGTGTACCTGTTCGGCCTGTCCGCGCTGCTGGTGCTGGTCACCGCCGTGCTGAGCTGCGTGCTGACCGAACACCTGCTGTGTCGCGCGGCCGGTCGCCCGACGAGTGTGCGCGACTGGTCGGTGGTCATCACCGGCCTACTGTACGGACTCACGCTGCCCCCCGCGCTGCCCCTGTGGATGGTAGCGACCGGCGGCGTGATCGGCGTGGCGCTGGGCAAGTCGCTGTTCGGCGGGCTGGGCTACAACGCGTTCAACCCGGCGCTGGTCGGGCGCGTGTTCCTGCAGGCCGCGTTTCCCACGGCGATGACGACCTGGTACCCGGCACAGTTGTCCGGGCGTTTCACCGAACTGCCGGCCGCCGTCCTGACCTTCCCGTTCGCGAAGCCGGACTTCGACGGCGTCACCGCCGCCACGCCCCTGGCGCAGATGAAGTTCGACCAGGTGGCCACGCCGGCGGGCGAACTCCTGCTCGGCACCACCGCGGGCTCCACGGGCGAGACGGGAGCGCTGCTCATCCTGGCGGGCGGCGCGTGGCTCGTGGCGCGCAACATGATGAACTGGCGTATACCGGCCGCCATCTTCGCGACGGTCGCGGCGTGCAGCGCGCTGCTCCACTGGGCCTATCCCGCGCAGTACCCGGGCCCGGTGTTCATGCTGTTCTCCGGCGGGCTGATGCTCGGCGCGGTGTTCATGGCGACGGACATGGTGGCGTCGCCGATCACCCGCCGCGGGGTGGTTCTGTACGGCGTGCTCATCGGCGCGCTGGTGGTGGTGATCCGCCTGTGGGGCGGCATGCCCGAGGGGGTGATGTACGCCATCCTGCTCGGCAACGCGGCGTCGCCCCACATCGACAACCTCGTGCGGCCGCGGGTGTTCGGTACGTCGCGGGGGCGTGCGCAGTGAACCGCGCCGATGTCATCGCCACTGATAGCGCGCCGCGGCCGGCGTGGCAGATGTACCGCGCCATGGTCGGCGTCGGGGTGGTCTGCGCCCTGCTCATCGTCGCCGTGTACCTCGCCACCCTCGACGTGATCGCGCGCAACCAGGTCGAGGCGCTGGAGCGGGCGGTGCTGGAAGTGGTGCCGGGCGCCGTGCGCTTCGCGCAGCGCGACGACCTCGGGCAACCGGTGTACGCCGCCTTCGACGCCGCGGGCGCGCTCGCGGGCATCGCGCTGGAGGCACAGGGCATGGGCTACCAGGACACGGTGCGCATCCTCTACGGCTACGACCCGGCGCGCGAACAGGTGGTGGGCCTGCGCGTGTTGCAGAGCCGCGAGACGCCCGGCCTCGGCGACCGCGTCGAAACCGACGCCGCGTTCCGCGCCAACTTCGCCGCGCTGGACGTACGCCTGGCGCCGGACGGCGCTGGCCTGCTGCACCCGGTGCAACTCGTGAAACCCGGGGAGAAAACGCAAGCCTGGCAGATCGATGCCATCTCCGGCGCCACCATCACCTCGTCGGCCGTCGCCAGGATGCTGGCCGCCAGCGCGGCGCAGTGGGTGCCGATTCTGCACGCGCGGCGGGCGGAGTTCGTTGCCCCGAAGGAGGCGACCGATGGCGATTGAGCAGCGCGACGCGCCCGCCGCCGACGACCTGCTCAAGGGGCTGTGGCGCGAGAATCCCGTGTTCGTGCAGCTGCTCGGCATGTGCCCCGTGCTCGCGGTGACCAACTCCGCGATCAACGGCCTGTCCATGGGCATCGCGACGCTGTTCGTGCTGGTGCTGTCGAATACGCTGGTGTCGCTGTTGCGCCGCGCCATCCCGCGCGAGGTGCGCATCGCGACGTTTATCCTGATCATCGCCTCCTTCGTCACGGTCGTGGACTACCTCATACAGGCCGTCAGCCTGGAGCTGCACAAGAGCCTCGGCGCTTTCATTTCCCTCATCGTGGTGAACTGCCTGATACTCGGCCGCGCGGAGGCCTTCGCATCGCGCCACGGCGTCTCCCGCGCGGTGCTCGACGGGTTGGGCATGGGACTGGGCTTCACGTTTGCGCTGCTGTGCATGGGCGCGGTGCGCGAACTGCTGGGCAGCGGGACCCTGTTCGGCGTCGCCGTGCTGCCGGACGCGTTCCAGCCCTGGGTCGTGATGGTGTTGCCCGGCGGCGGCTTCTTCACGCTCGGGGCCCTGCTGCTGTTGATCAACCACATGCAGGCACGCCGCGCCGCGTCCGCCATACCCGTGGAGCAGGCATGAACGACGCCAGCCTGTGGTCCGTGTTTATCAACGCCAGCCTGGTGAACAACTTCGTGCTCGCCTATTTCCTGGGTATCTGCCCGTTTCTCGGTGTGTCGGGCAAGCTCGCCACCGCCACGCGCATGGGTGCCGCCGTGACCTTCGTCATGCTGGTCGCCGCCGGCAGCGCCTATGCGGTCAACCTGTTGCTGGAGTGGGCCGGCGTACCGTACCTGCGGCTGATCTGTTACATCGTCATCATCGCCTCGACCGTGCAGTTCGTGGAGATGCTGGTGAAGAAGCTGAGCCGCGCGCTGTTCCGCGCGCTCGGCATCTTCCTGCCGCTCATCACGACCAACTGCGCGATACTCGGCCTCGCGCTGTTCCAGACCAACCGCGAGTACGACCTGGCGCAGAGTCTCGTGTTCGCGCTGGGCGCCGGCGCGGGCTTCACGCTGGCCCTGGTGCTCATGGCCGGCATCCGCGAAAAACTTGAACTGGCGAGCGTGCCCGACGTGGCGCGCGGCGCCGCCATCACGCTCATGGTGGCGGGCATTCTGTCACTGTCCTTTATGGGATTTGCAGGGCTCGGCGCCGGCTGACGGCGCCCTGGGAGGGAGGAACGCAACATGCGGTTGGAAGACTACGACACCGGCGAGCGCTACCGGGCCAGGATCCTGGCCAACGCCGCCGTGACGGGACCGGAGGCCACCGAGGAGGTGCGCGAGCTGACGCTGGAGGTCGACCGCGACGACTTTGCCTACGCGATCGGGCAGAGCGTGGGTGTGATCGTCGAGGGTCCTTTCCGGCAGGCGGTGCGCGCGGATCTCGACCTCGGGCACCCGCACCATTTCCGCCTGTACACTATCGCCGACACCCCCGGCAGGAGCGAGCGCGGCAAGCCCGTCGTGAAACTGTGCGTCAGGCGCTGCAGTTATATCGACGAGCACACGGGCGAGGAGTACCCCGGCATCGCGTCAAACTACCTCTGCGACCGCCGGCACGACGACGTGATCAGCATCAACGGCCCGTTCGGCATCCCGTTCGATGTGCCCGCGGACCCCGAGGCCGACCTGTTGCTGATCGGCATGGGTACCGGGATCGCCCCGTTTCGCGCACTCGTGAAACACATCTACCGCGAGGTCAAGGACTGGCGCGGCCGTGTGCGCCTGTTCTACGGCGCGCGCACCGGCATGGAACTGCTGTACATGAACGACGAGATCGACGACTTCACCCAGTACTACGACGAGGACACCTTCGAGGCCTTCAAGGCGCTGAGTCCGCGGCCGCAGTGGAACGCGCCGGCGGACTATGCGACCGAGATTCGCGGCCGCGCCGGGGAAGTGCTCGAGATACTGCGCAGCGAGCACGGCTACGTGTACGTCGCCGGCCGCCACGACATCCTCGGGGTGCTGGAGAAGACGCTGTCGGGACTACTGGATTCGGAGCAGGAGTGGCAGTCGCTCAAGCTGGCGAAGAGTCGCTCGGGGCACTGGCGCGAACTGGTGTACTGAGGCTGCGCGTTACGCGTAGTGCGGGTAGACAGGGTCGTAGAGCATGGCCTCGACCGCGGCGGCGACATCCGCCGGCCGCTCGCGGTCGGACAGGCCGTTGTCCCATGCCAGCCCGGCGACCTCCACCGCGATCCGGGTGCACACCGTGCGGATCTCGGCCAGCGGCGGATAGAGCTGGCCGGACTGGAGTTGTTCCTCCCCGACCTGGCGCGACAGGCAGTGTGCGGCGGCGAGAAACATGTCGTCCGTCACCCGCCTCGCGCCGCTGGTGATCACGCCGAGTCCGACGCCGGGGAAAATATAGGCGTTGTTGCCCTGGCCGGGCACCAGGCGCCGGCCCTCGTACTCCACCGGCGCGAAGGGGCTGCCGCTGGCGAAGATGCCGCGACCCCCGGTCCAGTTGTAACACTGCTCGGCCGTGCACTCGGCGTTGGCGGTCGGGTTCGACAGCGCGAAAATAATGGGCCGCTCGTTGTGTTGCGCCATGGCGCCAACGATCTCCCGCGTGAACGTGCCCGGTTGGCCGCTGGCACCGATGAGCGCGGTGGGGCGCACGGCGGCGACGGCTTCCGCCAGGTCCGCGACGGGCGCGTGGTCCTTGGCGTAGGGCTGTTTCTGCGCCGGTATGGAGGCGCGTGAACTGACCAGCAGGCCCGTCGAGTCGAAGAACCAGCAGACCTCGCGCGCGGCCTCTTCCGCAACACCTTCCTCGCGCAGCGCCGCGACCACCATGGCCGCCGCGCCGATGTTGGCCTGCCCGGCGCCGTAAAACAGGAGGCGCTGCTCTGCCAGCGGCGTGCCCGTGAGGCGCAGGGCGGAGATAATACCCGCCAGCGTCACGGCGCCGGTGCCCTGGATGTCGTCGTCGAAGACGCAGTGACCCTCGCGCAGGGAGGACAGCAGCCGGAAGGCGTTGGCATTGCCGAAGTCCTCCAGTTGCACGAGGACGCCGGGAAACCGTTCCTCGGCCGCGGCGATGAACTCCTGTACCAGTTCATCATAGGCATCGCCGCGCTCGCGCAGGCGTTCCAGCCCGATGTACAGTTCGTCATCGAGCAGTTCCCGGTTGTTGGTGCCCACATCGAGCGTGACCGGCAGGCAGAACTGTGGCGCGATGCCGGCGCAGGCAGTGTAGAGGGACAGTTTGCCCACGGGGATTCCCATGCCGTTGGCGCCGAGGTCGCCGAGGCCGAGGATGCGCTCGCCGTCGGTCACCACGATGACGCGCACATCGTCGTGCGGCCAGTTGCGCAGTATCTCCCGCACGTTGCCGCGGTCGTTGATCGAGATGTACATGCCGCGGGGGCGGCGGTAGATGTGCCCGAACGCCTGGCAGGCGGCTCCCACGGTCGGGGTGTACACCAGCGGCATCATCTCCTCGATGTTGTTCATTAGCACGTGATAGAACAGGGTCTCGTTGCGATCCTGCAGTGCGATGAGGAAGAGATACTTGTCGAGGTCGGTCGCCTTGCTGCGGATGTTGCCCAGCACGCGCCGCTCCTGCTCGGCCAGTGTGTGGCTGCGCGGCGGCAGCAGGCCGCGCAGCCCGAGTGCGTCGCGCTCCGCGGCGGAGAAAGCGGTGCCCTTGTTGCGCAGGGGATCGTGCAGGAGGCTGACGCCCCGGTGCTTGCTGTCTTGCATTGTTGCGCTGCTATCCGGCGTTGCCGATACAAGCCCGCATTATGTCACGGGGGTGCGCTGCGGCAGATTGACGGGGGTCAAGAATCGCCGGTTCTGTCGCGCCGGCGGGTCGGCTGGTCCGGCCGTTGCGACTGTTGCCGCCGGGCGTTCAGCAGCCGGGCGGTACGTTGCCGCGATACCAGATAGGGCTCGTCCAGGAGCGCTCCTGCACCGTCCTGGGGATGTCGGGGTTGCAGCAGGCCGCGACCTGCGGCGGGAGTGCCGGGTCCGCGCAGTCCGGGGGGGCGCTCAACGCGACGCACTGCTGCCGGGTCCAGCGGCAGCTCGGGTTCTCGATGACGCGCGCGTAGTAAAAGGCCTCCTCCGCGGGGTCGAAGTCGGGGTCCTGCCAGTACTGACACAACTCGCTGAAACCGCTACCGGTGGTGGCGCAGGTATTGAGGTCGACACCGGCGCCGTTGTCGGGGTCGCCGGCCACGTCATACACCCGCTCGTGCGCACCGCCCGAGGAGTCCGTCCAGCCCTTGATGATCTGGATACGTTGCAGGTCGTTGCCGGCGAATCCCGGCACGCCGGGGTCCTTCATCGCCGATACCATGAACCCCGGGCTCGCCATGGCCGGGTTTTGCGCCGGGAGGTCGCTGCCCATCGGTACGCCGGTATCGTACGCGACCTGCACGAGGTCGGGCCGGTTGCAGATGTCCGCCGGCAGGTCATAGCCGCCAAAGAAGCGCACGATGTGGCGTGGTCCGCTGGTGCCGTAGACCTCGCGTCGCCGCATGGCGTCGAACAGCGCCGCGCGACTGTTCTGTGGCGCCCAGACGACGGCGAGTCCCCCCGGGTTGTAATAGAACATGTCCGTCACGCCAGTGCCGGGGCTCACGAGACCCGTGGTATGACTGGGGTAGTCCTCGCTCTCCTGCACCCGGCCCGCGGCGCCGACGTGGGTGTCGGTACTGCCGAGCATGCCGAGTTTCTGCGGATTCGCGCCCAGTGTGCCGCGTGCTTGCAGGCCCTTTTTCAGCGCGTCCCTGATGGTCGCGGCTTCCAGTGCCGGAGTGCCCACCAGGTATTCACCCGCAATGAACTCGAAATCGCACAGCTCGTCGTGAAAGCCCGGGTCGCACTCCGACTGGCCCTTGTGCTGGATCACCTCGATGAGGCGCTCGTAACGCTGGCGGCGCAATGCATCCTGCAGGTTGTAGGGCGTGCCGTCCGGGTGCACATTGTCGAAGGTGATCCCCTGGCTCAGGTTGCTGTTGTGCGGGATGATGAGCGCATCGCAGCTACCGCCCGGCTGCTGCGCATCGACGCACTGTGCATCGAGGGCCGTGTAGAGTTGCTCCGGGTACGGGGCATCGAAATACGAGGTCGGCAGCGCCGGTACGATGCTGTTGCGGAACAGCACGTTGCGGTGCAGCGTGATGTTCTCGGGCTGGCCCTGCTGGTTGACCTGCCTTGGGCTGCCCGTCCACTCGTAGCCCACGAAGGTGGTGAAGGCGCAATCGGGGCTGCGGTCATAGTTCTGGTCCGCGGCCTCCTGCACCTGTTGCCACAGCGACGGGGCCTCGCTTGTGCAGATATCGCCATCCGGGCCGCAGAACGCAAAGCGGCTGACCTGCGCCTGCGGTTGGGTGGCGGCCCCGATCCAGACCAGCGCCGCGGCAAAGTCGCGCATGCGCAGTATGGCGCAGGTGGCGTTGTTGTAAGCGGGATGCGCCGGGTCCAGGCACACCGTGTACTCGCCGAAAAACTCCGCGTGGTCCGACACCATCGCGAAATCGAGCGGCCGGTCGATCTGCACGTACCGTGACGGCGTGCCGAACTCGTCGAAGGGGTGCAGGCCAAGCGGCGTGCCGCGGGCGAAATCGTAGGCCTGTTGCGGTGTCGTCTGCGTGCCCACGATAAACGCGTCCACCGAGAAGGTCGTGTGTACATGAGTGTCGCCGAAGTAGGCGTTGTTCAGGGGATTGACGTTGCTGCAGTCGCTGGCGGTGCCGTCGCCATCGTCGAGCGCAGCGGCGCCGCGCGCGCAGAGCAGCGCCACGACCAGGGTGAAGTACCGCACGGCAGTCGACATGACGACTGATTCCAGGCTGTTGAGTGTGCGTGTCGCGGGGTCGCGGGCGGGACCCCGGCAGGCATCCGCAAGGATAGCAGAGAATGCCCGGAGCAGGATGCGCCGGAGCGGGTCACCGCCCGACAGGCTGGCGCCCGTCGGTAAGCGCCATGCGCCGGCTGAACAGCAGGAAATAGACCCAGCCGTACAGGCCGATGACCACCAGGCCCACC
>JAUIEP010000222.1 GCA_030428835.1 Gammaproteobacteria bacterium
CCCGCTCGTGGTGTTGTGTGTGCAGCACGTCGCTCATGGGAAGTCTCCTTGCGTGGTGTGCGCGCCCGCGCGTGTGCTTTTAGCGCGAGCGCGGCAAGCCGAGCTGTTTCTCCGCGATCAGGCTGCGCTGCACCTCGCTCGTGCCGCCGTAGATCGTCGCCACCTGGGAGTGGCGGTAACAGAGGTTGATTTGCCTCGCCTGGGGCGAGTCGAACGCCAAAGACTCCGGCGCCGCGAGGTTCAAAAGGTCGAACGCGTCGGCCTTGTAGACCTCCGAGGAAAACATCTTCGACGACGGCCCGTAGGCGAGGTTGGGTTTGTTCTCGGCCGCGGTCCACAGCGTGCGGCAGTGCAGCACCTGCGCCGCGGCGAGGTTGGTCGCGGTGCGCGCCAGGCGCCGCTGTGCGTCCGCGTCCTCGATCAGTGGTGTGCCGTGGCGACTTGTCTCGCGACAGAAGTGTTCGGCGGCGCGCAGCAACTCGCCGTGGTGGCGCGCAAAGGTCATGCCCTGTTCAATCTCCAGCGCGCCCGCCATCACGGCCACGCCGCCGTCCACCTCACCCAGCCGGTGGCTGTCCGCCACCCAGACGTCATCGTAGTAGGTGACGTTCGTACGCTCTTCCTGGAAGGTGTGCACGGGCTGTATCGTGACGCCCGCCGCGTCGAGGGGCACGATGAACATCGTGAGGCCCTTGTGCTTCGGTCCACCCGCCGTGGTGCGCGCGAGCAGGATGGCGTACTTCGAGCACTCCGCGCCGCTGGTGAACATCTTCTGGCCGTTGATGCGCCAGCCGTCGCCGTCGCGTGTGGCGCGGGTTTGTGCCGCGAACACGTCCGAGCCGGAACCCGGCTCGCTGTACCCGAGCGCGCAGACGGCCTCGCCGTCGATGATCTCTTTGAGCGCGGTGGCCTTCAATTCGTCGGTGCCGAAGCGGTCGATCATGTGGCCGATGATGTGCGTCGTGCGCTGCGGGTGCCCCGTCCACTTGTACTCGTCCCAGACCTCGTACACCGACTGCATGGCGTAGTTGCTGCAGCCGCGGCCGCCCATGCGTCGCGGCCACGCGGGAAACAGCAGGCCGGCCTGCGCCATCCTGCGGTGGAAGCCGGCGTCGAACCCCTCGTAGGAGAAGTGCGCCTTGGCGCGCAGTTCCGCGGTGAAGTGCTCCTCGAAAAACGCGCGGGTTTCCGCCGCGAGTGCTTCGGCCTCGGCGCCGTAGCCGAACTCGACCGGCATCGGCCCCGCGTCCGGTAGCTGCGCCGCCTCACTGCCGTAGCGGCGCCGGCCGGCCTCGTCGAGCAGTTCGTGCGGGTCGCCCAGCACCAGCGGCCACGCCTTGGCCCGCAGGTTGTACAGGTGGATGTCGTACTCCAGCGTGAGGCCGTAGCCGCCGAAGGTGTGCAGCGCGTGGGCGACCGCCTGCTCGGCGGCGACGCACGCCCACCACAGGGCGCCGGAGACGGCTGCCCCCGCGCCCGCGGTACCGTCGGCGATATCGCGGATCGCGCGCCACGCCATCAGGCGGCCCGCGTCGACGCGCACCGCGCTGTCGGCGAGCGGGTGCGAGACCGCCTGGAATGTGCCGATGGGACGGTCGAACTGCACGCGTTCGGTCGCGTAGTCCGCCGCCAGCCTGATCGCCTGTCGCGCCAGTCCCGCCAGGCTCAGGGCGACCAGCAGTTTCCATTCCTCGACTGCCGCGCGGAATGTTGCCTGCGCCGCCGCGCCCGTGGCGAGCAGGGTGCGCTCGCCGGTGTCCAGGCGCAGGCGGGCGATGGGTGTGGAGGCGAGCGTCGTCTCCGCCTGCTTGCGGTGAGTGTCCTGGCGCAGCAGGTAGACGCTTGCGCCGTCCAGCGCGAGCACCGCGCCCGCCACGGCGCCGCCCGCCACGAGTTGTTCGGGTTGCTCCGCCGTGTCGTGCAGCGCGAGGGTCAGCACGGTGTCGCCCGCGGCGACCGCGTCGCGCAGGCCGCTGCTGTCGTCCGGGTCCAGTTGCGCCAGCAGGCGCGCGGCGACGACCGCCTCGGCCAGCGGGCCGCTGACCAGCGTGCGGCCCGCCTCTTCCAGCAGCAGTCCCGCGTCGAGGATGCCGAGATCCAGTCCGCCTTGTTGTTCGGGCACCCTGATCTGCAGCGCGCCCAGCGCGGCGAGTCCTTGCCACATCGCGGGATCGAAGCCCAGCGGCAGCGCCCGGCGTACGCGGGCGATGCTGTTTTCGTTGTCCAGGAAGCGGGCGAAGGCCTCGACCATCATCTGCTGGTCTGCGCTGAGGTCTAGCTGCATTACTTGCTCCGGGAAGCGCTGGGTCGGCTAGGTGCTTTTGTGGTCTTGCTGCACCCTTTGGTTTTATTATCTAACTAATTGGAGTGATGTCAATCGGTTGTACGGGTATGGGTTGCCTGCCCTCTGGGAGACGGAGCATGGGCGCTTACCGGCCACCGGGGACCGCCAAAAAGCGTACATCCATGTACAGGCTCGGCTGGCGACGTCCTGTCGCCAGACGCCCCCGGTAACCGGTAAGCGCCCATGCTCCTCGCATCGGTTCTACAGCACGAAAGCGGCATGCATCGAGGTTAGCTTTACTGGCAATGAAAGCGCGAGCTGGTTGAGGCTTATTTCATCTGCGCCGCCGCGAAGCCTTCTGTGCCCAGCAGGGGCAGCAGTTCGGGGCGACCCACCTGGCGTACCAGGCTCGCGACGTCGAGGTAGACGCGCTCGTTGGTGATGCCGTCGCCATCGAAGAAGAAGACGGCGATAACGGGGACGCGGAAGGCCCTGCCCGTGGGTTCGAGTTCCATGAACGGACCGGTGTTCGTGCCCAGGAGGTCGAACTCGGCGACGATGGTGTCATCGTCGGCCACGTGCAGCCTCACGTTTTCGTGGCGCTGGTCCGGGAAGGCGCGGCGCTGGGCCGTGTGGTAGGCGAGTATCGCTTCCGCGCCTTCGTGTACCTGGCCCAACGGGACGATTTCGTAGCGCGGGGTGTCCTTGAAGGTCGCGAGGCAGGTATCCCAGTCGTGCTCGACTTCGGAGTCGAAGTGGGTTTTCAGTACTTCGAGGCGGCGCCTCACCAGTTCGCTTGCCATGTCGGTCTCCGCATTTCTTGAGTGGTGGAGGAACACCTGCCGCGCCACGGCGGTTTTAGTCCTGCACAGCTTGTGTCTTCGGTAATCGCTACTGCCTCGCGCATTTTCATTCAGGCGGCAGGTCCAGGCCCTGCAGCGCCGCGAGCATTTCAGGGTCTTCGAAGTCGATATTCGGCAAGCCTGTGTCGCCGCACGCGTAGCGGCCGATCTTTTCGTGGATGAAGTTGTCCGGGGAGGCCGCCCAGCGCTGCATGTGCGGCATGGCGCTGTTGGGTTGGTCGAACACCAGGACCCGCTCCGCCTCGATGCCGTCGCAGAACAAGCCTGCGGCCCGGCGCGGTGTATGCAGTACGTAGTCGCTGCCCGGGCCGACGATCTTGACGCCGTCGGTGAAGGTTGGGATGTTGTTGCCGATGGGTGTGGCGGTAGGACCCGGGCACAGGCAGGTCACACGGATACCCAGAGGTTTGAAATGAATGGCCATGTTCTGCGACATCGAGATCAGTGCGGCCTTCGAAGCGGCGTACGGCACGCGAGTACTGGCAAAGGGGTAAAGGCCCGCGACCGAGGCGGTGTTTACGATGTAGCCGCTGCCCCGCGCCAGCATCTGGGGGAGCACCGCTTCGGTGAGGCGCGCGGCCCCGAACACGTTAATTCCGAAAATTCGTTCCCATTCCGTAAATGGTATGTCCTCCGGGTGGCCGCTGAGCAGCACGCCAACCGCGTTGAGGGACAGGTCGATCCCGCCGAGGAATTCGTCGGCTGCCGCAACGGCCTCGTTGATCGATGCATGATCGGTAATGTCGCACGCGAGGCCCAGCGCCTTGCCGCCGGCGTCGTTCACCTGCTGCGCGACTGCGGCAGCGGCATCCCCGTCGATGTCAGCCAGGACCAGACGCGCACCGCGCCCGAAGAACTCCTGCGCCAGGGCGCGGCCTATGCCGCCCGCGGCTCCCAGCACCAGTGCACCGGCGTCGGCAAACGAAAACATGCGGTACTCCTTGAATTGCTAATCACGGATTGGGTTGTAATAAAGTAGCACCGTTACACCACGTTTCCTGCGCGCAGGGCGGCAACCTTCTCCGCGTCATAACCGAGTTCGGCGAGCAGCTCGTCCGTATGCTCGCCCAGCAGCGGTGGCCGCGCGCGAATGCTGCCCGGCGTCGCGGACAGGTTGAAGGGCGTGCCGACGAGCGGCGCCGCCGCGGGCAGTCCCGGGTAGTCCGTCGGCTGCAGGAAGCCCATCGCCCGCACGTGTTCGTCGTCCAGCACTTCCTGCGGCGACAGCACGGGGGAGGCGGGGATGCGCGCCGCGTCGCAGTCCGCGATCACCTCCGCGCTCGTGCGCTCGCCGCACCACTGCTGCATTCTGTCATTGAGTACGTCGCCGTGTTCGGCGCGCAGTGCGTCGTCGGCGAAGCGCGGGTCCTCGAACCATTCCTCTGCCCCGACCAGGCGGCACCAGCGTTTGAACATGCCCTGGCCGGTGACCTGCACGAGCAGCCAGCCGTCACTGGCCTCGTACAGGTCGCAGGGGCCGATGGCCATGCCTTTATTGCCGATGCGCTCGCGGTCGGTCTTCAGGATCGCTTGGTCGATGAGCAGCGCGTTCGACATCATCAGCGCGCTGGGCAGCAGCGCGGCCTCCACCTCCTGGCCTTCTCCCGTGGCGTTGCGGTGGAACAGCGCCATCATCACGCCGAGCGCGAGCGACAGGGCGGTGGCGTAGTCGACGTAGGGCACCGCGGTGCGGTAGGGCGTGTCCGGCGGGCCGGTGCGATACACCGCGCCTGACATGACCTGCCCGACGCCGTCGAAGCCCACGCGGTCGCTGTAGGGGCCGCCGCGGCCGAACGCCGTGGCGCTGGCCAGGATGATATCGGATTTGATCGCCTCGAGGCTGGCGTGGTCCAGGCCCCAGTCGCGCATGACGGCGTCGGGCATGTTGGCCACCACGACGTCCGCGGTCGCGACCAGTTTCGCCACGATGTCCCGACCCTCGGGCGTGCCGGGGTCGAGCGTCATCGAGCGCTTGTTGCGGTTGCACTGCAGGAAGCCGGCGCCGGCGCCGTTCGGCCCGACCGACTGCACCCAGCGGTCCTCGCCGCCCTCACGCTTCTCGATGCGGATGACGTCCGCGCCCATGTCGGCGAGGATGGCGCTGCACCAGGGCGCCGCGATGAAGCGCCCGAAGTCGAGTACGCGGATGCCTTGCAGTACGCCCTGCACGGAACTCAGGTCGCGCCGCGTGTCAGGAGCAGGTCCACTTCGGGTCGCGCTTTTCCAGGAAGGCGGCGGGGCCCTCCTGCGCGTCCTGCGTCTGCGCGCAGCGCATGCGGTAACTCTCCGCCAGCAGTTCCGCCTC
>JAUIEP010000223.1 GCA_030428835.1 Gammaproteobacteria bacterium
GGCATTGTTGCCCAGTCCATCGGCGGGGGCGGGGGCATTGGCGGTGTTGGCAGCGCCGATGGCGTCAAGAGCGTTCAGGTAGGCGGGTTTGGCGGCAACGGCGGCAACGGCGGCGCTGTCAGCCTTGACCTGACGTCGGGAACCTCCATCACGACCAGCGGCTCCGGCTACGGCATCTTCGCCGCGCGCCCGACAGCGGACCTGCGGGCCGAACCGGACAGCCCGTGGACACCCCAGCCGCTGACCGGTTACCAGTGGCTGATGAAATACGACAACATCCTGCCCGCGGACATCGACGGCGACGGCGACATGGACCTGGTCACCTCCGAGGAAAACGAGGGCTGGCTCGCACGCGGCGCGGGCGTGCTATGGTACGAAAACACACCCTGCCGCTCACCGTAGGGTCGAATGCATTCAATCGGGAGCACGCTACACTGTGGCGTCGAATTCATTCGACCGGAATGGCACTACCTGTGGGGCCGAATTCATTCGACCGGGATGACACTGCCCCGTAGGGTCGAATTCATTCGACCTGGCACTACGGTTGCAGCCGGAACTGATGTCGGTATTGAGCGCGCTACCCAGGTCGAATAAATTCGACCCCACATGCATGCGCCCGCAGCAGCACATCCACCCCGGCCGCCCGCGCGTATTGCCCACACAGATGCCCGCAAGAGCGACAACGTGAAGAAAAACCCCAACCCCCAGGGCAAGGGCCTGGTACCCGTGCTGCGCGACTGGAGCGCCGCACGCCCCACCGGACCGACGCGCAAGAGCGCGGCCGAGTTCCTGCGCGACTACTGCATCTCGTCCCTCGTGCTCGCCGCCCATTTCAAGTTCCGCCCCGTCATCGGGCGCACCTACTACCTGTACGCGGGCGACGTACAGTGGACGCTGTCACTGATCGGCCCGGATGAATGGCACGACGCGCCGCCCGGTCGCTTTCTCGCGCCCTGTCGCCTGCGCCCGGACATGACCTGGGAGCTGGATTCACAGGCGTTCCGGGACGCCTCCGCCGTGGCATCGCTGCAGCGCTTCGTCAAGGGCTTCGTGAACACCATCCAGGGCCAGGAGTCGATCGGCGGGGAGCTGCCGTACTACGCGGGCAACCTGCCCTATTACCAGCGGATGCTCGCCACGGGGCTCGCGCGTTCGCTGGCGTCCTCGGGAGCCGACACAGGCCAGGTACGCGCGCTGGCCGCGTCGGGACAGGCGCTCCTCGGTCTCGCCAGGGAAGAGACTTAAGCGGCTTTTGCGACGCCGCCTGCCAGCAGGGCGTCCAGCGCGGCGAGGAACCGCGCGCGCTCCTGCGCGGACTCCCGCGTGCGGGACGACAGGTGACTGGGGTGTTGTTCGCGGTCGAGCCAGAACCTGCCGGACACCTTGCCCGCCTCTGGCGCCGCGGCGAGCCAGGTCACCGTGTCGGCGCCCTCGTCCGGCGAGCGCAGCCAGCGCTGCGTGACGTTGTAGAACTCGGGCAGGGCGTCCACCACGCCGGGCGTGTCCGCCCAGCCGGGGTGCATCGCGTTCACGGTGACGCCCGCGTCGCGCCAGCGCCGCGCCCACTCCTCGGTGAGGATCATCAGGCCGCGCTTCGCCCGCGCGTAGGCCACGGAACCCGAGTAGTCTCCTTTCTCGCTCTGCAGGTCGTCGGCGTGAATCTTCTGGCTGTACATACCACCGGACAGCACATTGACCACGCGGCCGTTTACACGGGCCAGCAGCGGCTGCACGCGTTCGGTGAGGATATACGGCCCCAGCAGCAACAGCGCGAAGCTCTGCTCGAGTCCCTCGGGCGTCTCGCCGCGCGGGTTGAACAGTGCCCCCGCGTTGTTGATCAGCACGTCGATCGGCTCATCGCGCTGCAGCAGGCGGTCGCACAGCGCGTGCACATCGGCCGTCAGGCTCATGTCGCACAGCTCGAAATAGATATTGTCGTTCCCCGTGGCGGCGGTGATCGACCGCGCCGCCTCCGCCGCCTTCGCCTCGTTGCGCGCGACCAGTGTCAGCGTGGCGCCGAGATCCGCGAGCTGGCGCGCGGCGGCCAGGCCGATGCCGGAGGTCGCGCCCGTCAGCACGACATGCCGCCCGCGCAACGACGCCGACATGGGCTTGAAGTGCCTGCGCGCCGCGCTGTAGCCCAGGCGCGTGAACTTCCAGATCCCGGGCAGCACCAGGCGGTCGGCGAGGGCCGTCGCACGGGAGGCGACCGGCGCCGCCGGCTCATCCTCGAGCGCCGCGCGCATGCCGGCGACGGCCTGCTTGCCCACGCTCTCCATCGACTCGGGTCGCAGGCGGGCAAAGGTGCCCAGCGGCTCGCGAAAGCTGAAGCGGGCGATGTAGCGCACGGACGCGCCGGCCTCGTCGCCGCAGAAGAGGATCTCCTCGTGCGCATCGAACAGCCGCGAGCTGACGTTGAATTCGAGCCGCTCGTTGGCCGCCATATCGACCAGGGTATAGGTCAACGTGAGCCCGAAGTTCATCACCACCTCGAACTCGCTACCCACCGCCACCGGCCCCGGTGTCAGCTTGCGGGCGCTCTTCACGCCCGGGTCCCACTCCTGCACGTTGTGGAAGGCCGCGATATAGTCGAACACGTCGCGGACGCTGCGCCGCACCTCGATGGATTCATCGAGCGTGACTGTCTTGTCGTCGTTTTGCATGACCGTTACTACGCGCCCGAGGTCCGCGGGGATCACCCGGGGCCGATCGGGCGAAAATCGGGTAAAATGCGCGCCCGGACTCCCCTGCAGCCAATCCCCATGACCATCGACAACCCCTTTGCCTCCGAAGACATCACGCCGCCCTTCAACGACGAGTGGCAGGCCAAGCGCCGCGTGGCCAACGCGATCAAGACGCTCACGGAGGCGCTGGTCACCAGCTCGCCCGGTATCGAGGATATGCACAGCATCGCCGAAAGGCTGGAGACGACTGCCACGGACTTCGCGGCCTCGACCCGCATCTACGGGCGCAAGGACTGGGCGGAGAGCGGCAACCACGGCAACTACGGCCAGGTCTCCCACGAGTTGAATCCGCTGGCGGGCTGGAGCAACCCGCTCGCACCGCCGGTCAATCAATGGGTCGAGGACGGCGTGGCGCACGGCACCTGCACCTGCGGCTGGGCCTACGAGGGGCCGCCCGGGAGCGTGCACGGCGGCTTCGTGGCCGCGATCTTCGACCAGTTCCTCGGCGTGGCGCAGCTACTGACGGAGCAGCCGGGCATGACCGGCTACATCAAGGTGAACTACCATCGCCGCACGCCGCTCAATACCCAGCTCCTGCTGCACACCACGACGATCGAAGTAAACGGGCGCAAGAACACGATCTGCGGCGAGATGTACGCGGACGGTGTCATGACCGCCAGCGCGGAGGGCCTCTTCATCCAGCCCCGCGGCGGCATGCGCAACATCAAGACACAGGGCCGGCAGGACTAGTCGAGGATTCCGCCCGTCTCCGGCGCCGGGCGCGCGCGCTGGTTGAACAACAGCGACACCACCCGCTCGAGTTCCTCCTTCGGCAATGACCCATAGTCCTGCGCCAGGTCGGCGCCCACCGCCATGCCGCGCTGCAGCGCGGGCCGCTGGGAGAGCTCGTTCAGCCAGCGCCGGAAATACTTGAACTCGTCAATGTCGATGCCCTGCTGCTCCCAGCCGACCACCCACGGGTAACAGGCCATGTCCGCGATGCTGTAGTTGTCACCGGCGAGGTAGCGGCGGTCGTAGAGGCGGTTGTTCATCACGCCGTAGAGGCGGTGCATCTCGTCGTTGAAACGCGTCAGCGCGTAGGACTGGTCGCCGGCCCTGTCCTTGAGGCGCGCGAAATGCCCGCGTTCGCCGAACTTGGGACCCTGGTTGGCCATCTGCCACATCAGCCACTGGTTCACCTCCCAGCGCTCGCGCAGGTCGGCCCCGCCGAAGCGGCCGCACTTCTCGGCGATGTACATCATGCACGCGCCGGACTCGAACACCGCGATGGGTTCGCCGCCGTCCGCAGGCGCATGGTCCACGATGGCGGGCATACGGTTGTTGGGGCTGATGTGCAGGAAGTCATCCTCGAACTGCGCCCCGCGGCCGATCTCGCAGAGCACCACGTTGTAGTCGAGGCCGCTCTCCTCGAGCTGGACCGTGAGTTTCTTGCCGTTGGGGGTGGGCCAGTAGTGTACGTCGATCATGAAGTCGTCCCGTTGCCGCTGCATCTATGAATCGTGGCAAGTATAGACCACCTATGTAGACCACTGCCGTCGACACGGGCGCGGCGCTGCACTATGTTTTTCGCTGCAGACAAAGGAGCCGGCATGAGCAGTAAAGCAGCCATCGAACAAGAAGCCAGCGCAACCTACGACCGCTTCGTCGCATTGCGCGACAGGATAGATGTCGGCGAGGCTGGCTGGGACCAGCTCGCGGACTTCTTCACCGAGGACGCGGTCTACATCGATCCCGCATGGGGGCGCCAGGAAACGCGCGAGGGCATCCGCGAATTCTTCGTCAAATCCATGGCGGGGCTCACGGGCCACGGCTGGTCGACTCCCGAGCGCTGGACGATGGTCGACGGCCACCGCCTGGTGAGCCACTGGGACCAGGTGCTGGGCGAGAAGGAAGACGGCGGGCAGTGGGTCGTGCCGGGGCTGTCCATCCTGTACTACGCGGGCGACGGCCTGTTCTGCTACAGCCACGACTACCTCAACATGACCTTCATCGGTGAAACCATGAAAGCGATGCGGTGGCAGCCGCCCGCGGAGTTCAACATGCCGCCGCGCAAGCCGGACTGGCGCACGCACCTGCCGGCGGCCTGGGCGCACCTGCCCGATGTCTTCCGGGACGTTGCCTGACATGGCGTACCGGGTCATCCAGTGGGCCACCGGGGGCGTCGGCCGCGCGGCCATCGCGAACATCGTTGCGCACCCGGAGCTGGAACTGGTGGGGTGCTGGGTGCACAGCGCGGGGAAGGCCGGTGTCGATGCCGGCACGCTGGCGGGGCTGGAGCCCATCGGCGTCACCGCCACCGACGACGCCGACGCGCTCATTGCGATGGACGCGGACTGCGTGGTCTACAGCCCCATCATGCCCGACCCGGAGCTGGTGCAGCGCCTGCTGGGCTCGGGCAAGAACGTGGTGACGCCGCTGGGCTGGTTCTATCCCAAAAACCAGGACACCAGCGCGATCGAGGCGGCCTGCGCCGCGGGCAACAGTACGCTGCACGGCACCGGTATCCACCCGGGCGGCGTGACGGAGCGCCTGCCGCTCACGGTGTCGGCCCTGTCCGCGAGCATCACGCACGTGCGTGCCGAGGAGTTCTCCGACATCCGCACCTACGGCGCGCCCGAGGTCATCAGCGACATCATGCTGTTCGGCAAGACGCCGGAAGAGGCCGCGGCGAGCCCGATGACGAGCCTG
>JAUIEP010000224.1 GCA_030428835.1 Gammaproteobacteria bacterium
CCGCCGCCAACGCGAAGATCACCACCGTTGCGACCATGCAGTAAGCGGCGGTCATTCCCGCGCGCACCATGCGCTGCCGGTTGCGCTGGTGCCTGGCGCCCTCGCCAAACCCGGTGAGGGGTACGACAGCGTCATCCGCGAACGCCCAGATCTCATACACATGAATGTCGTGGCAGTCGAAACGCTCGCCCACGTAGGCCATGACTGCACTCTGCGAGCTGATGACCAACTGCACCGCCAGTTCGGTTTCATCGCGGCGCAGGAGTGTCCAGCCGAAACAGGTATCCTCCCCGGGGAACGGGCTGCTCGCCCTGACCTCCAGTGCGATGACAGCGTCGATATCCGCCTCCGCGGCGGCCGGTACCCGCAGCGTCTTGGCGAGCAACAGGTGATCGGGCACCGCCACGGCCTCGGCCACAACCTGGTCCTGGTATGCCGGCGTGGGCACCTGTCGCCCCGCGCGAAAATACGTTTTGTCGCCGTCCTCCATGTGTACCCGAACGATCTCGTCGACGGCTGCGAGCACGGGGGAGGTCCCACCCCAGAGAAAGTCGCGCCATCCCGAGCGGAAGTAGTGGCCCACCCGGCGGACGTCGAAGCCAAACAGGTTCCAGGCCTGGCCGTGCTCAGCCATCGCGCGCCTCCACGGTGCCGCGCGCGCGACCACCAGCGCTCGAATCGACTACCAGCGCCTCGGTGCGGAAGAAGCGCCAGGGCAGCCCGTCGTCGGAGTACTGGTCCCGGTCCACCCACTTGCGCCGCCGGTACGTACTGCCGTCAACCGGGACGTAGGCGTCCACGCGATAGGTAGAGAGGTGGGAAGGCGTCTGGAAACCCATTGTCAGCGCTTCGGGAGGGGCCTCGGAGGGGTCGGCCTCGGCCCGGTCCCGCGCGACGGCGATGGCGTCGCGCTCGTCCAGGTCGCCAAGCGCCTGCAGGACTTCGACGGGCGCAGACTGCCAGTCCACGCCGACGTGGCCAGTGTGACTGACAGCAATAGCGTCGCGCAGCACCTCGAAAATGCGCCTGTCGATACCCGGCACCAGCAACAGGTCCTCGATTGCTTCAAATTGCCCGCGACGAATGTCGGGGTCCCCTTGCACCTTGACTGCTCCAGGCAGGCTAGGTTGCAGCGCAACGGCCGTTTCTTCTTCTAACGCCTCCGTACCCCCGGAGTCGTCCTCGGCCGGCATGCCTGAGCGCCACTCTACCACACGCAGCGCCAACTCTTGTGCTGTTTCTTCGTCGATATCCGGGACGCGGCGAAACAACAACTGCAGCAGTTCCTGCTCCGCCTGGTTGATATCTATCAGTCCGCCCAGCGGCGTGAAACTGACGCCGACGGTGTAGTCGCCCACCCGCTGGCTGCTGTGGAAAATCGTGGAGCCGGTTGTTTCACCCCGCGACTGGAGCAGCCGGAACTCGGCGAGCGCCAACTGGATCGCGCCGTCCGCGGCGGCCTCCACGCGCGCCTGCGTGGCATGCAGCTGCGCGAGCTTAATATCAACGCGCGCGTTGAGCACGATGCCCGCCAACAACACGGACATGCCCGCCACGAACCACAGCACAATAGCCAGCGCGACGCCGCGGGAGCGGGCGCGCGACCGGACCGATTTAATGTTTGCAGCAGCCACGCTATTGCCGGGCGTGCAGGGCAATGACAAGTTCCGGCAGGTACTTGTCGCCGTTGCGAATATTCAGGCGGACGGCGGCAGGCAACCTGACGTCGGGCGGCCAGTCGTCCTGCCAGTCCTCACCAAACTCGGGCAGGTAGCTGACTTCGAAATCGCGTACCTGCCGCAACAGCACCTTCTGCGACATCTGCGGCAGTTCATCCTCGCCCGGGTCGGCGCTGTAGGGGTGCCAACGCAGGATGAGGTTGTCATCACTGTGCTCCAGGTAAAGCGCGTGCGTGCCACCAAAATCGACGCCGGCCACCAGGGGCGCCGCCCAGGCAAGCCGGGAACTGTCCCCGGAAAACATCACCGAGTTAGGATTGATGTCCAGATCCTCGGTCCCGGCATAGGGAGGCAGCTGGAGCGGCTGCGCATTGCCGATGGCGTCGCGCAGGAAACCGCTGACGCTGCGCAGCTGGTCAACTCGCAGGGTGACGGTCTGCAGCGCCGCCCCGGTGTTGCCGAGGGTCCGCATGGATGCCACAACCGTCGTCATGACGAGGGCGAGCAGCGTCATGGCAACAAGGACCTCGATAAGGGTCAATCCGCGCTCGCGGCTCATTCCCCGGGCTCCGCGCGCCCCGCGGTGACGCTTGCCAGCTGGTAACGCCGCTCCTTCGCGCCGTCCTGCCAGGTAACAGCCACGCGCAGCGACTGCAGGCTGCCCTCCGGCAGGCCGGCCTCTTCCGGGAAATCCAGTGGCGACGCCGCCACCTGCCACGCGAAACCGCCATCGGTTTCGCCTTTGGCGCTCAGGCCCTCCAGCGGCACGACGGAATGCAGGTCGCGCAACGAGCGGGCCAGTTCGACCGCGTAGGCGGTCTTTTCATCGACGGCGACGCTGCGCGTGGCGCCACCGGCAGCCCGGTAGAGGGCCGCGAGCGACATGGCCAGAATCGTAATCGCGACGATCATCTCCAGCAGGGTGAAACCCCGCTGTCCCGCCGCCTTGTGAGAACGAAGTGCGCTGTGAGCAATACGCTGCAATGTTGGGTCCCGGTCGCCCCGTTTCGCCGGAGGCGTCATTATACGCGCAAAGCGGGCCGCCCACGGCCCGCGGAGTCAGTTTGTGGCTCCACGGCCCGTAAAGTTCCGGGCCCGCGGCAAATTTCACCAAAGCGGTGAACAAAGTGTGATGCCCGCACAGGCGTGCGGGCGCGCAACGACCGCGGGGCCGCCGTCAGGCGACTTCGAACAGGCCGGCGGCGCCCATGCCGCCGCCGATGCACATGGTGACCACCACGTACCGGGCGCCGCGGCGCCGGCCCTCGAGCAGCGCGTGGCCGACCATGCGCGCGCCGCTCATGCCGAACGGGTGACCGATGGAGATCGAACCGCCGTTGACGTTGAGCCTGTCGTTGTCGATGCCAAGCTGGTCACGGCAGTACACCACCTGGCAGGCGAACGCCTCGTTCAGCTCCCACAGGTCGATGTCCGCCACGCCCAGGCCGTGGCGCTCGAGCAGTTTGGGGACCGCGAACACCGGGCCGATCCCCATCTCGTCGGACCCGCACCCGGCCACGGCCAGGCCGCGATATATACCCAGCGGCGACAGGCCCTTCTGCGAGGCGAGCTGTGCGTCCATGACCACACAGGCCGATGCGCCGTCGGAGAGCTGCGATGAATTGCCCGCGGTGATGTACCTGCCCTCCTTCACGACCATGCCGTCCTTGAACACCGGCTCGAGCTTTTCCAGGTCCGCCAGGGTGGTGGAGGGGCGGTTGCAGTCGTCCCTGTCGACCACCGCGTCCTCATAGGTCGTTTCTTTCGTCTCCTTGTTAAACACCGCCTTGACCGTAGTCATCGGCACGATCTCGTCGTCGAACAGGCCGGCCTGCTGGGCCGCGGCGGTGCGCTGCTGGCTCTGCAGTGAGTATTCGTCCTGTACCTTGCGGCTGATGGCGTAGCGCTCGGACACCACCTCCGCGGTCTCCAGCATCGCCATGTAGGCCGTGGCATCGATGGCCGTCACGGTCTTCGACACGCTGCGATAGCTGTTCTTGTGCTTGGTCTGCACCAGCGAGATGGACTCGACGCCGCCGGCGACGGCGATGTCGTACTCGTTCGCCATGATGCTCTTGGCCGCGGTCGCGATGGACATGAGCCCGGAGGAGCACTGGCGCTCGATCGACATGCCCGCCACGGTGTCGGGCAACCCGCCCGCCAGGGCCGACAAACGCCCGATGTTGTACGCCTGCGTGCCTTGCTGGGCCGCGGCGCCGAAGATGCAGTCGTCCACTTCAGCGGGGTCGATCCCCGCACGTTCGACCGCGGCGCGCACGACGTGACCGCCCATGGCGGGCGCCTCGGTGTCGTTAAATCCGCCGCGGAAGGACTTGGCAAGCCCGGTGCGGGCGGTGGCTACGATGACGGCTTCTCTCATGGTGTACTTCCTCTGCAAATGTGGGTCAGGAACGCTGGCTGGAGACGGAGACGACCTCGCCCGTCATGTAACTGGAATAGTCCGAGGCGAGGAACAGCATCACGTTGGCGACCTCCCAGGCTTCGGCGGCGCGGCCGTAGGCCTCCTTCGACTCGAGCTCGGCGAGCAGTTCTTCCGAGGCCGACTTGCGCAGCATCGGGTGCAGCACGATAGACGGCGCCACGGCGTTGATGCGCACGTCGAACTCAGCCGCTTCCAGCGCCGCGCAGCGGGTCAGGGCCATGACCCCGGCCTTGGCCGCGGCGTAGTGCGCCTGCTCCTTCTGTGCGCGCCAGCCGAGCACCGACGCGTTGTTCACGATCACACCGCCCTTACCGCGCGCCTGCATGACGCGCATCATGTAACGCGTCATACGCATGGTGCCGTTCAGCGTGACGTCGATAACCTTGTGCCATTCGTCGTCTTCCATTTCGACGAGGAGTTTCGAGGTGCCGAGTCCTGCGTTGTTGATGAGGATGTCGGTACCGCCGAGCACATCCTCCGCGTGGTCGATCAGCGCGCGCACGTCGTCCTCCGACGCGACGTTGGCAAGTTTGCCGTGGACCGCTTCGAGGCCCGTGTCGGACTTGAGCTGCTCCACGGCCTTCTCCAGCCGCCCCTCGTGGATGTCGCTGAGGACGATCGCCCGGGCGCCCTCCTCCGCGGCCCTGGTGGCGGCGGCAAAGCCGATCCCGGCGCCGGCGGCGGCCGTGATCAGCACGCTCCGGCCGGTGATCAGCCCGTGGCCTTCTACATAGTCGGGTGCTTTCAGATTCACGATGACTTCCTCGCCTTGAATGTTCAGGCCGCGCCGCGCGGCTCCTTGGGCATGCCGAGGCCGCGCTCGGCGATGATGTTGCGCTGGATCTGGTTGGTGCCGCCGTAGATCGTATCGGAACGCACGAACAGGTACATGGACTGCAGGCGGCTGAGTTCGTACGGGCCGCCCTCCAGCACCTCGCACTCGGGGCCCATCACGTCCATGGCGAGTTCACCCAGGTTGCGGTGCCAGGTCGCCCAGAACAGCTTGTAGATGAGGCCTTCCTTCTGCAGCGAGCCGTCGCCACCTGACTGACCGGACAGCATGCGCATGGCGTTGTAGCGCATGATCTTCAGTTCCGCGCCGGCGTGCGCGATGCGCTGGCGAATGACGGGGTCCTGTGCCGCGCCATTGGCCTTCGCCACGCGCACCACCTCGTCGAACTCGTTCTGGAACAGCATCTGCTGGCCGAGGGTGGACACACCGCGCTCGAAGCCGAGCAGGCCCATGGCGACCTTCCAGCCC
>JAUIEP010000225.1 GCA_030428835.1 Gammaproteobacteria bacterium
GCAGCTCCGCCATACTGAAGAAGTAGTTCAACGGCCCCAGGCGCAACTGCAGGTTGCTGTGCTGGAAGATGCCGTGCACGGCGGTAATCAGGCCGAAGAACGCCAGCACCTCGCCGCCGCAACCGAGAAACGCGAGCAACAGGTAGGTGGGTACATAGGTGGACAACAGGTCCACCACGTGAAAGCGCCCCGCGTTCAGCCAGTACAGTCGCGGCGCACTGTGGTGAATGCTGTGGAAGCGCCAGAGCCCGTCCCAGTGATGCTGCCAGCGATGCACCCAGTAACCGGGCAACTCGCCGAGCACCAGGGCGAGCAGCACCTGGAACAACAGAGGCCACGTGTCCGGCCACAGGCTTGACCCCAGCGTCGCGGACAGCAGCGTCGCGATGGCCACACCCGCAGAGATCACGAATGGCTGCACCAGGGTGGACGCGAGGCCGATGGTGACGGTGTGAGCGGCATCCACGCGAATGTCGGCATGCGAGTGCAGCCAGCTGCGATGATAGGGATACAGCCGCTCGAGCAGCGCCACGGCCAGGATGCCGAATAACTGGGGGCCGAGAATCGCCACTGCCGGGGGCGTGCCCAGCCGCATCTGCCACCAGGCCAGCAGGCAGACGCCGCCCATTACCACGGGGAACACCGCCCACTGGAACAGCGGCGGCGCCACCTGCGCGTCGCTCGAGTGCTGCGTCATGGCTGTTGGCGCCGTGTCCCCGGGGGATCGCCGGGCTTGAGGTGTTGCTTGAAAAACGCGCGCACACGCTCTGCGTGCTCGTCCTTCGAGAAGTCGCCGCCGTAGCCGTGATCACCCCCCTTCACCACGAGCAACTCGGAGGACACGCCGGCCGCAAGAAGCGCCTCGTGCAGGATCACGCTCTGGTGCAGGGGCACCAGTCCGTCATCCTCACCGTGGATGATCAGGAACGGCGGTTCGCTGCCGTCGATGAAAGTGATCGGGTTGGCGCGCGCGACCTTGTCCGGCGCCGACTCGATGGGCGCGCCGATCAGCCTGGACACTGCCGAGTCCGGCGCGTTCCAGGGCTTGGCGTTTTCATGGCGGTGCGCATCGCCCTGCAGGAAGTCCGTGGGCCCGAAATAGTCCACCACCGCGTGGACATGACTCGGCACGTCGGAGGGCGACCCGACCTCGAGCTCGCCAGGGCGGTTGGTGGTACCCGCAAGCGCGGCGAGGTGCCCGCCCGCGGACGGGCCGATGATACCGATGCGTTCGCTGTCGAAGCCGTAATTCTGCGCATTGCTGCGAATCCAGCGGATCGCGGCCTTGACGTCGTCAATCTGCGCCGGGTACACGGCCTCGGTCATATAGCGATAGTCCGCGGTGGCGACGATATAACCTTCGCCTGTGTAGTCGAGCATGCCAAAGCGCCGGAGCTGGTGCCGGTTGCCCGCTTCCCAGCCACCGCCGAACAGGTACAGGATAACAGGCAGCGCCTGCTCGCCCCGCGCCGCGGGCGCGTAGATGTCGAGCAGGAGCTCGCGCTCCCCGTGCTTGGCATAAACCTGGTCGCGGTAGGCGACAACACCATCCGGTGTGTCGGGCGGACCGGGCTCCAGGTAGACGGCAAACAGTTTCGAGGTGATGGCCTCGCAACCTGCAAGCGGCAGCAAAAAAATGATCAGCAGGAATTTCACCAGGACAGGGGGAAGCGCGCGCATGCATCGGTCTCCGGGCTGCTACTTGGGGCCGGCGCCTACCTTAGCACAGCCGGCACGCCGGTCTACGCGAGGTTTGCGACAAGCGGCGCAGCGGCTATCCTTCTTTGCTCGACCCTGGACGTTGGTAGCCGCCATGCAGGCTCACATGACAGGCGCAGCGCTCGTCCTCGTGCTGTGCACACTCCTCGACAGCCGTACAGCCGCGGCCGGACCGATTATCGGCGGCGTGGAATGGCTGCAGCCCACCCTTGCGGTGAATTACAGCTGGAATGACATACACGCCGTGTGCGGCGGCGGCACCTGCAGCGGGCAACTGGGCACGGACGGTCCCGATCTGTCCGGCTGGCGCTGGGCGAGCGCGGCGGAACTCGGCGACCTCTTGCTGGCACCCAGCTCCGGTCACCCGGGCGGCATCGCGGACTGGTTTGAACCCACCACCGCGGGCCTGGACCTCATCAACCTGGGTCTCGGGCCCACCACCACCATCGAGCAGAACCTGGTGGACGGCATCTACGCCGTCTTCGGCTTTACGGCGTCCAGCGCGCGGAACGGCCAACCCTACTGGGGCGGCGGTGGCCTGGACCTGGGTTTTACCGGACCGGGCGGCTCGTTCTTTTTTTCCAACGCTACCGGGATCGCGGCGGACACGCCGGATGAAACCGTGGGCGCGTGGCTGTACCGCGCGGTGCCGCTGCCTGGCAGCACCACGCTCGTGGTGTTCGGGTTAGTGGGGGTAATGCTCCGCGCGCGTGTACGCGGCCGCTGACTCAGCGCCAGGTACAATCTCAGCGCCAGGTACAACCGGCCTTGGCGAGAGCGAGTGGACGTGGCGCGCGCAGGTCGCCGCGCAGGTCGCGCAGGTGACGGAACTCCTGGGAGGCCACGGGCAGGGTCATATCGCGCGGGGGATCGGCTAGCAGGACGGACCGTGAGCGCCTGGCCGGTTCGATCTTTTTCCAACCGAGGCTCGGCTGGTAGGTCATGCCCTTGCCGCCGAGGTGCATGCCGCAGCGAAACAGCGCGCCGTCCGGCTCGCCCATGGCGGGCCACCCGAAGCCGAGCAGCAACGCGGTGCAAACTGTCAGCAGTGTCTTCTTCATCCCGGCAATCCTGACGTCGTGGGGCAGTCGCCCTGTAGACCGTAGACTTTGCTTGCCCGTCTTTCGGCGGGGTCGCCCTGTTCAGAATGTTCGCTGCTATTAAAGCGCGCACTGGCTGTGAGTGCAGCCGCAAATGCTGCCGACAAATCACAAATAACCGCGCCTTATTCGGGAGGTGTGGCGCAGGTTATAACAGTGCGCCAAAGTGTGATGCAGGTCACACCGCGCCGCGTGGCGCGGTGCGCTGGTCAGTCGCTGTATCCGGTGATGGACTTCGCCGCCTGGTAGCCGAAGGTCATGGCGGGACCCAGTGTGGAGCCCGGCCCGGGGTAGCAGGGCAGCGTGGGTGCGCTGCAGTTGCCGATGGCGTACAGGCCCTCGATGACATGCCCGTCCTCGTGCAGCACCTGGGCGTCGGCATTGATGACCATACCGCCCTGGGTGCCGAAGTCCCCGGGGTCGACACGCACGGCATAGAACGGCGCCTGCTCCACGGGTGCGAGGCAGGGATTGGGGGTCACCCGGGGGTCGCCGTAGTAACGGTCGTAGGCCGACTCACCGCGGTGCAGGTCCTTGTCTTCACCGGTGCGCGCGTACTCGTTCATCTTGCGCACCGTTTCCGCGAGGCCCTGCGCATCCACGTCGATCTTGCGCGCGAGCTCGGCAATCGTGTCGGCCTTCGCCCAGAAGCCCTCCTCCTCGTAGCGTTTGGGCACCGCCCAGTCCGGCATGAACTTCGAGTTGTACAGCGGGCCGACGAAATACGTGGCGCGGAAGTTGGCGTCGAAGACCTGCCAGGTCGGGTAACAGGGGTTGTCCGGCGTGTGCTTCTCGAACGTCTCCTGCTGAAACGCCATGTAGTTTTGCGACTCATTGCTGAAGCGTTCGCCCGCGGGGTTCACCACGATGGACCCCGGGTAGGACTTCTCCATGATCGACAGTCGCGGGATCGTCTCGCCCGGTACGGAGATTGTGTTGCACCACCACGCCTCGTCCAGGCGGTGCATTTTCGCGCCCAGGCGCTGGCCCTCGCGGATCGCGTCGCCCGTGTTGTCCCTGGTGCCCGCGCTCCAGGCGTGGTTGGTGGGCCTGGGCAGGTATTGCTCGCGCATCTGCTGGTTGTGCTCGAAACCGCCGGCCGCGAGTATGACCGCCTTGCGCGCCTGGATGCGCAATGGCTTGCCGTTGCGCGTAACCTCCACACCGACAACTTTGCCGTCCTCGTCGACCACTTTTGTCATGGCGGTGTTGAGCCAGAGCGGGATGTCGCGATCCTGCATCGACGCGCGCAGGCGTGCGACGCCCGCGCAACCGGTGGCCAGGCGGCGGTGGTACTTGTCTTTCAGGCGCCAGGGTATGTCGCGCAAATAATCGACCACGAGCTTTACCGCCACCTTCCACCAGCCCGGCTGCTGGCCGACGAGAATAGCAGCCTCGACCTGGGTGAAGCCGATACGGTTGGCGAGGTGCATCATCGGGTGGGTGCGGCGCAGGTTACGCCACTCCTCGCCCAGCAGGTCCGCGTTGAAGGTCGCCGGCTCCATGGAGCGGTGGCCTTCCATCGACCCCTCGAGGTTGGTGTAGTAGTCGGGATAGTGCTCCAGCGTGACATAGCGCATGCGCGTGCGCTCGTGCATGAAGTCGACCATCTTCGGTCCGTTCTCGAGGTAGGCGTCGAGCTGGTAGTCGGGCACCTCCTCCTGCGTAATGAGTTGCCGCAGGTAGGTCCTGGCCTTGTCCACCGAATCCTCGGCACCCGCGGCGCGCGCGTAGCGGTTGCACGGAATCCACACGCCGCCACCCGAGATCGAACTGGTGCCGCCGAACAGGTTGGACTTTTCGATGACCAGCACATCCCGCGTACCCATCTCAAAAGTGCACAGCGCCGCCGTCATGCCGCCGTTGCCGGAACCGACCACGACCACGTCGAAGCTGTAATCCCACTCTTGTCCAGAACCCATCGCGTGTACCCTCTCGAAGATGCGGCAATGGTAGCGCAATCGACTCACGTTGCCGTGGCGGCCCGCACCCTTTCGGGCCACAGGTTTAACATTTTGGTCGTGGCCGGGGGCCGCGCCCGTGCGGATACGGTATTTCGAACTTGCCAGCGCCTGCGCGCGCTGCCTACACTGCCGCCAGCACTTTGCAACCACGAACACATTGCCACCACAAGGATGACACCATGCCCAAGCACCTCACCGCCGCCCTGCTCGTCGCCGGCCTCGCTTTCACCGGCCACGCGTGGTCACACCTGGACGAAGAGCAACCGCTGCAATCCTACCGGCAGTCCTGGTTCGCAATGATCGGCATTACCGTCAACCCGCTGTTCTCCATGCTCAAGGGCGAGACACCGTGGAACGAGGACACCCTCGCCGCCTCCTCGAAGCAGCTCGCCATGCTGGCCAACCTGGAGTGGCGCCAGGGATTCGCGCCCGGCAGCGACAAGGGCACCACGCGGGCGAAGCCGGAAATCTGGGACAACCGCGAGGACTTCAAGGCGAAGATGGAGGACTTCCGCGAGGCCGCGAACAACCTCGA
>JAUIEP010000034.1 GCA_030428835.1 Gammaproteobacteria bacterium
GAATGGGCTTGGAGCCGCGCTCGCAGAAACCGCACTGCGAGGGTTTTGTGGAAACCAGGCCGCCCTCAATCGCACTGGAGACATCGAAAATACCGTTTTGGCCAACAGGAAGGTTAATGTGAAAAATCGTGAATATCTGGCCATTTGCAAGATTTGTTTCATCCAGTAATTTCGCGGCGAGCGATCCGCTGGTAGTAGCGGAAATAAACACCATGCTGGTCTCATCCTCGACAAAGTCGTAGGACTGGTCCAGGGCGGCGTACGACTCAAAACTTTCTATCTCCGGGTCGCCCTCCTCGAACTCACCGTACATTCGGACGGCAATACTGATCAAAAACGCGATTGAAGAGGTATCAACGTAAATACGCTTCAGGCCAGGCTTCAAACAAGGCAACAGAGAAATCGCAAGAAACGCCACCTCACCACTGGAAACCAATAAATTGGACGCGCGTATGAACTTGTCGCAATGGGCGCCCGATGGCTTGACAAAATGATACGCAGTATTGGATATGATCAATCCCCGGTGCTTTCTAAAAAGCGCCAACATACCGCTTTGAAGAATGCTGGCTGACAAATCCTGGCCTGCGGCTTTTCCGTCACAGTAGGTGAGCACGCCCGAGCTGTTACCGGTAAGGCACTTTAATCCCCCGTCTATGTCTCCCACATAAACATCAAACTCGCTGACAAAACCGGTGTCGGCCTTGCAGTCCTGTTGCGTATAGCCGGTTGGTGCTGCGGTTACCAGGTACACGTTCTTCGGTACGAGATTATCCGTCACATCATGCTTCAACGCCCTGACCAGAGCGTCGAACTCAACCCTAGTCTCGGTAAATATCGCCAGGCTCTTTCGATAATGCTCACCAGGTTCAAAAAATCGAAAGGCGAAGCATGAGCTCACGACTTGGCCTCCAGCGGAATAAGCAGGGTAATGGAGACACCGGCACAGCCAGCCATTTCTGTCACGGTATCAATGGCTGGCTCGCCGCTCGCCCAGTCGTAAAATCCACATTCATCGTCCGATGTATAGGGAGAGTCTACAAAGTTTCGATACAGTGCCAGGCGCCCGCTGCGCACCCTGAGGAACCCCGATAACCTGGTCAGCTTTTCCATTACTGCCGGCAAGCCGTTTCCCTTGCTGTCACGCTGCGTGGAGGTCTGGCGAAACTGGAAGCACTTCCTGAATATCTGGTACTCCTCCGCAAGTGATGGCTCGGGATTCAGCTCTGTTTGCGCGTGGTCAGCCAGCCACCGTCCACAATAGCCAAGGCCGGAATCGACTATCCCGAGTTCGACAAAGCGCCGCCGCTCCCTGGCCTCCTGTGACTCTGTACTCTTGAGGTACTGTTGCAATGCCGGTTGCCTGTCTGCAATGTTTGCACTGCTTGCGTCATCCAGATTCAGCCCGTGCGTATAGAGGATGCGGACACCCGGCCTCAACCATTCGCTGCGAGCCAGTCCGCGACTGCCATGCTGATGCGTATTCAGAAACAGCTCGTAAAAAATACGCCCCAGGCTGTCCAGCCTGTCTCCGGAAAGCGGCCTGGCACCGGCAGCGACGGACATCGACTTTTCAACCATTGCCTTGATGACAGCCTTTAACTGCTCGGCCTGCCGGGGCTCGGCAATTTCGCCCGGTTTTTCAATATAAAAATTGCGGTCGAAGGCCTTTGAGCTGTGATCCACAAAGGCAAACCAGGACAATCTTCCCCGTTGCTGGCCGTATGGGCTTCTGGCTTGCCCCTCGATCGCATCCCTGGCCTGAAGGTTAATGTTAGCCCTTACATCGACATCGGGATTGTCAGCCATAGTGATCGATTTGGCGCACATGGCGGCCGCAAATTTATGAGGGCGCTCAAGAATATCGGCCAGCACGTCACGTTTGGCACTTGGGCGTATAAGCACTTGTCGCTGCTCGCCAGCTCTCACCCAGGTGTTAGCCGCCTGAACTGCGCTTGCCAGGCCGCCGAAGGCCGGCGCGAACGTATCAACAGGCAGTTCTAATATTTGCTCCCCACCAGATTGCAACTTCACCATAAACTGTTCGCAGGCTTCGATGGTGATGGTTTTGGGGAAGTCCATCAGTGCAACTCTCCCGCCTCAAGCCTGTCCCAGGCTTCCAGCACTAGCCGCCGTGTTCGGTATTCACCGAACTCGTTGATCTCCTTGTTCTTCAGCACCCGGAAGGTTTCCGAGGGGTAATCCTCGCCCAATACATCGGCGGGATCGAGGATATAGCGCAGCTCATCGTGATTGAGGCCGTATAGTCGGGCGTAGTAGGCATCGAGCTCAGCGCGCAGTTGTGCGCGACGAGTAGGATCGAAGGCGAAAGGATCGCCGTCGTAGCCTAGATCTTTGGCCCAGAAGGCGAGGTCGTGGGCGGTGTAGGTGAGCTCTAGGACGCGCGGGACAATAAATTCGAGATCGGTGCCAACGTAGTGATCGGGGCTGAGATTCACGATTTGCTTCTTCATGTGATACTTAAGATGGGTTCCTCCGATTTTCTGACGAGCTACGAAATCATGTGTTAACGAGCACTGATCAGCCAGTAGACATGCGAGCTTTCTCCCATGGTTCCTGTCGGGAAACATCAATAATAGGGTATCACCAGCGGCGTATCGTGGTACTACGCTCGCAATCACCGTGCGCTCGTCCGTCGACCGGCAAATATCCCGCCACCCCATCAACCAGCCCCTATCCCAGCTCTTGTCTGAAAGCTTCTGATTGATCTCACTTGCATCCATCCAATATCGCGGTGTCACGCTGAATCCCGGGTCGGCTTTTTCGTCCAGCCTGCAATCTCGGCTGTTGTCCCCTTCATATGTCGCCCAGCGGTGATCAAACTGGTGAATCATCTTGGCTTCGTACAAGGGCAGCAACCCCTCGCCAGCTTCAGAGTGAAACAGGTGACTGTCGGACGACATGTTGTGCGTTCCCTGCATAAAGCTGATGCCCCAGGGGTTGCCGTCCTTTTTCGTCTCCTCGATCAGTACCGGCGCCGCCCGGTACAGCTTTTTGGTCAACTCCGCATCCCGCTCACTGCGGAACACCGGGCAGGTAAGGGTATTGGGGTTGATCAGGCGGAACTCTTCCGGGGTCAGGCGGAAGTGACGGCGTGTGTCGGCCAGTTGCGCCACCTGGGTGAGGAAGAAGGCGAACTCCGCCTGTTCAGCCCGGCCTAGGGTAATCAGGCAGAACTTCATGCGGCTATCCACGTCGGTGAACAGCTTCTCTCGGTTTTCAATATCGTACAGGCTGACCAGCCGCCCTTGCTGGGAGATATAACCGAAGAACGCCTTGGTGGAATCGTCAGTGGCAATGCCGGTGGGCACAATAAAGCCAGCTCGGCCCTCTTCGGCGGTAATCTGCAACATGGTTTCGCTAAACAGTGCATAGGTATTGACTCGCCCAACACCAGTCAAGGGGTAGCGGCCTCCCTCACTGCCTTTTACATGGGCAAAAGAACTGGCTGCGTCCAACGCGCGTTTTGCCTTGGCATAGTTCTCGTACAAGCGCACTTCGGCGGCGCATTCCTGCTCTGGATGCTCCAGCTCGGGCAGCAGGTGTTTGGCCAGCATTCCCTCGCTCAGCCACTGGATACGCTGGGTGCGCTCCGCCTTGTTCCTGGCTCCGGCCACGTCGGCATTACGGGTGGCAAAGAACTCCTCCTCTTTCAGTTCAATGTGTTCCCAGGGCGGATTACCCAATACGCAGTCGAAGCCGCCCTCGGCGAATACCTGCGGGAAAGCCAATGGCCAATGGAACACCTGTGCGCCGGCACACGCGTGGCTGGCGGCCTCGCGCTGCGCCTGGTGCTGCGCGTTGTGGTCGTCGCTCACCAGTTCCAGGTAGAGGCTGGCGGTAGTCGGGATGGTCGCTTCACTGGTCTCGGTTTTGGTCAACAGAAAGGCACCCAGCAGCATATCGGCGGCGTGACGCAGGGGACTGTCGTTGGCCTTCTCAAGAAAGGCTTTGTAGGCGGCCTCCTGTTCGGCGATTTCAGCAGTGCTGGTTTGCGGCATGGCCTCGATGTCGCGTAACTCGGCCAGGGCAGAGTCTGTCTTGTGGAAAGCATCCGCCTGCTCAAACTGTTTGGCCTCGCGCTTGTTGGCGATGTCCTTTAGCGCCGCGTTGTTGAGCTTGTTCAAGGCCGTGCAAACCGGCTTTTCGTCACCGGAGAGCGGCTTGAAGGCGGCCTTCGGAATGCCGTACTCCAGCGCTTTAAGATCGGTCAGGCCCAGCAGGGCGTCGCCGCACTGCAGGTGGTGGTCGAGGAAGGACAGCGGCTGGCCCTCGGCGAAGCCCTCCAGCCACAGGGCGGTGCGGGCCAGTTCCAGCGCCATGGGGTTGCGGTCCACGCCGAAGATGCAGCGGCTCACCACCTCGCGCAGTGCCTGGCGGTAGTCTTCCGGCTTCACGGCGCCTTCCCCGGCGCGCAGTTGCGCCAGTTCCTGCGCCAGCCGGCGGGCGGCGGCGAGCAGGAAGTGGCCGCTACCGCAGGCCGGGTCGATCACGCGAATGCTCAACAGCGCTTCGGTGGGGTTCGCCCTGTTGTCTGCCAGCCGCTGTTCGATCACCGGTTCCAGTGCCGACTTGATCAATTCCTGCACCAGGGAGTCGGGGGTATAGTAACTGCCGGTGGTCTTGCGGGCATTGCCGGCGGTGGAGCCCTCGCTGGTGATGCCGACAAATCCGAAGCTCCTTGCCTGCAGATCGATTTCCGGTACCAGCTCCAGCAGGCTTTCATACACGCTGCCCAGTTCCTCCGGACCCATATTGCGGTAATCCACAGGAGCCAGGGTGGCTTTGCCGCCTCTTCCCTTGCCGCTGCTAATCGCCGCCCAGCGCAGGTGACGCATGGCGCGGAGCAGGTGGCGGTTGCTGAGGCTGGCGCCATCCAGTGCGTCGCACTGGGCCGGGTGGAACAGGCCGCCCAGCGCCGGCAGGGCCAGGCGCGGTTCACCCTCGGCCAGGCCCCTGAACACGATGCGCAGGGCCTGCCACTGGTCATCGAAGCGGTTCAGGTGGCGACGCTTCAGACAAGCGTCGCGCAGGCGACCGACGGCGTAGCCCTCGGCATAGGCGCGGCGGGCCTGTTGGGCGGCCTTGCCGGTATCGTCGGGGTGCAGCACGCCGCGCTCTTCTACGCTGAAAAGGAAAATCAGCCGGTACACCAGCCGCAGCAATTGATCGAAGTAGTCTTTCCCTGTCAGTTCCCCGTTGTCCAGTTGGGAACGTAACTGATCGTTGGCCGGGTGCTGGATAAACCCCTCGCCGAGGGTGAGCAGGGCTTTTTCCACGCCGTTGCGCAGACCCTCGCGCACGCGGGTGCCCTCGGCCTTGCCGGTTTCGCGCCAGGCCTCCCAGATGCAGTGTTCCGGCTGGCCATCGAGCCCTGCGCGGCTGGCGTGCAGCAGGCGCCAGATAGTGGCGAACTCGCTGAAGCGCTGGCCTTCCAGCACATCCTGCAGGTCCAACTCCAGGAAGCTGGGGCGGGTGAGGCTGGCGGCATCACGCAGCAGGCGCAGTTGCCGGCCGTTGGTCGCCATGGCCCAGAGGTGGGCGTCGCTGGCGTTGAGCAGCTCCTGCGCTAACTGAAAGGCGGATTTCCTGCGGTTGCCGCTGCCGCCGATGGCGAAGATATCCAGGCTGTCGTCCAGCCCGGCGGTGAACGGCGCTACCACCACCGGCAAATGGCCGGCGACAAAGGTAACGGGGTACTCCCGCTCGTTGACATGGATCGGGGCGCTGGCCTGCAGGCTGCTGTAGCCAAGGGCATCGCGCAGCAGTTCCTGCACGAAGGTGCCGCTGGCGGCCGCGGCGTCAATGTCCTCGCGCTCCAGTGCGGGGGCGAAGTGCTTCCACTGGGCACAGGCGATCTGGAAGGCGCGGCTGTAATCGTCCTTGAGCTTGAGGCCCTTGGGGGTGTGGTAGTCGGCTTCATCCTGCTGCCCGGCACGGCCCAGGGCGGCTTGTTCCAGTTGGTCGGGCAGGAACAGGCCGCCTTCCAGGGTCAGGCTGGGGAGGTTGAGAGCGCTGCTGGACCTGCGTACTTTCTTCATATTAGTTAATGACTTCCCAGTAGCCACCCTGGGTGGGGCCGTGCCGGCGGAACCGGCCTGTGCGCTTGAGTAACGCGTCGGGCTTTTCCGTGATGTCCAGCCCCACGGCGAGTCCATTGGGAGCAACGCCGAACCAGAGTTTCGCGTAGCCGTTTTTGTTGAGCATGGCGGCCAGTGACACAAGGCCCTCCTTCAACTCCGCCAGGGACTTCTTCAGTTCGCAGGTTTCGATCTCTGTAGCGGGCAGGGCAAACATGTCGGGCAACCGGCTCAGAGCGCATCCGGCAGCAGCACGTACACGCCGATAACATCCACCGGCAGGCAGGCGCTGACGCTGTACTGGCCCACGTCGCGGGCAGCCTCTCGCACCCGTTGGTGGTCTGCCAGCAACGTCTCGGCGCGTTGTGTGGCCAGCTCCTCCAGCTTTTGCGGGTGCTGCCGAAGAAATTCAATGGCGTGGGTCACTTCCCGGGTCATGGCGGCCGCGGGCAGGTTGCCGGTGGGAACGCACTCCAGCAACTGGTTCACCTCGTGGCCGCTGAGCCACTGCGGGTCGGTGCGGCCCCTGACCGCCAGCGCAACGGCTTCCTCAGCCATCAGCTGGAAGGGCTCGCGGCGGCGCACGTATTCCAGCTGGTGGCGCAGGCGCAGCAGGTAGAGGGTGGTGACCACTTTCACGCTGTCGGTCTCGGCGGCGGCGCAGCGGGCGGCCAGGTTGCTGTCGCCTTGCAAGCTCTCTTCCAGCAGGTGGTCGGCCAGGACGCTCACCAGCGGGTGGCTGCGGTGCAGTTCGTTGAAGTCGATCAGCAGTTCTTTATCCAGCCCCTCGTCCGCGAGGCGTTGGCGCAAGTTCTCCGGCGCGTGTTGCGACAGGAAACGATAGCGGTTGCCGCGGGCCACTTCCAGCGGGGCATTGAGGCGGGCGGCGGCGGTTCTGATGAAGCGCTGCACGTCGGCGTGGCTGCCCAGGGATTCCTGCTGTTTTTGCCACTCAGGCAGCACCTCATCGGGCTGGATGCGACGCTGGGCAAACACGGTGCGGTTGACCTTGGCCCTGGTCAGGGCATCCTGCCACTGGGTTTGCAGCGGCGCCAGGCTTGCCTCGGCATCGGCGAACATATCCTCGGTGTAGGGCGTGGTGACGCTGGAACGTTTCATCAGGGCGGCCTTGACCAGGGCCTGGTTGATGCGGGTGTCGTCCTCGGGCATGGGCACCAGTACCCCCAGTTCTCTCTGGATGGCCTCGCCCTTGCGGAGGATAACGTTTAGCACGAAGCCGTCCACCGGGTTGTCCTGGCCGTAGAGCATGGTGCAGCGTACCTCGCCGGCCTGCTGGCCGAAGCGGTCGACACGGCCCTCGCGCTGTTCATGGCGGGTGGGGTTCCAGGCAAGGTCGTAGTGCACGACAGCCGTAAACAGGTGTTGCAGGTTGATACCCTCGGACAGGCAGTCGGTGGCCACGAGTATGCGCTGCTCGTGCTCCTCCATGTCCTCGACCTTGAGGCGGCGCTCTTCCGGGGTGAGTTCGCCGGTGACGGATTCTACGGTGGCATCGCCAAAGCGCTTTTGCAGGTGTTCGGCCACGTAATGGGCCGTGGCAATGTAGCGGCAGAATACGACGGGCTGGTAGCCATCTTTTAGCAGGCCCTCGAGGTGCTGAATCAGGGCCTTGAGTTTCGGGTCGCCCTTTTCTCCGCTGAGACGCCGGGCGTCGTCAATCAAGTTCTGCAGTGCCTGGTTGCCCAACTGTGCGGGCGGTTCGATATCGGAGGTGGAGAGGTCATCAGCTTCACCGTCGTGCAGACGCTCGTCGGCCAGCAGTTCATCCGCGCTCTGGATGCCGTCCAGACGGTTGCTCAATGCCTTGACTGCCGCGGCCGGCGACGAGGCCACGCAGCGCAACAGGGCCAGGGTGGCGTACCAGATCAGCCGGGCGCTTTGCTCGCCCTGTTGCTCAACGCTCTCGGCCAGTTGCAGGCAGTAGTTTTGCACGGCGTCAAAGAAAGCGCCCCAATCACCGCTGAGCTGGTAGGTAACCTCGGCCTTCATGCGGCGTGGAAAGCCGGTACCGTCGTTGGTTTCCGCCTGCCAATCGGTAATGTCCTTGCGGCGCCGCTGCACGAAGTGCCTCGCCAGTTCCTGTCGCAAGGGGTCATTGGCCGAGGTGCGACTCTGCAACTGGGCGAACTTGGGGTTAAGCAGTGAGATCAGGTTGTAGAAGGCTGTTTCGTCACCCGAATGGGGCGTGGCGGTGAGCATAATCAGATGGCGCTCATCGCTGGCCGCCAATCGCTGCAGTAGTTCATAGCGCAATTGCTTGCCCTGCCCGGAAGTGGCGCAGGTGTGGACCTCATCGACCACGATGCACTCCGGAGCGATAGATAGGAAATGCTCCCGGTGGCGTTCGCTCTTGATGTAGTCGAGACTCACCACCACGATGGGAAATTGATCCATCAAGCTGCTGCCGTGGGGCACCTCCCGCTCCAGTCGGGCCGCGGAGGCGGAGGTGAGTGCCACGGTGTGCAGGTTAAAGCGGTTTTCCAGTTCCGACTGCCACTGCTCCACCAGGTGAGGCGGGCAGAGCACGGCGAGGCGGGAGATTTCGCCGCGATCCATCAGTTCGCGCACGATCAGCCCTGCCTCGATGGTTTTGCCGATACCGACGTCATCGGCGATCAACAGGCGAACGGTGTTAAGGCGCAAGGCCATTAGCAGGGGCACCAATTGATAGGCCCGTGGCTCCACCGCAATATTTCCAAAGGAGCGGAAGGGGCCACCGCCAGTGCGCAGTTTCAGGCGCAGGGCATCGCGCAATAACAGCGCACTGGCGTGGTTGCCGGGTTTATCAGGATCGGGCCAGGGGAAGGTGGCGGGTGCTACCGGCGCCAGCTCAAGCTCGGGGACCAGTGCGATGATGTCATCGTCCGTACCGCCCAGCGGGCGCAAACGCAACCAGTCTGCGCTGGATTCGCTCTGCACCACCCATTCGCGCCCGCGGGCGTGTACCAGGTTACCGGGCTGGTAGTTGCGCTCCTGTGTCATGCGCTGGCTTCCTTGTCGGCACCGAAGATCTCGGGGTGTTGGCCGAACAGGGTATCCCAGCCCATGGCGTCAGATGCATCCAGGCAGTGCCATCCCTTGTCGCTTAATTGCTGAATGATCTCGATTGCCGGCCACTGGGTAAATAATAGTGCCCGGGCGGCCTTGTATTGCGCGATCGCAGTGGCCGTGCCGCCGGAGACCGGCACAAAAGTCGCGTCGGGCGCATTCAATCCCTGTTGGGCGATGGCATCCAACAAGGCCTGCCCCTCATCGTCCTCGCCCTGCCGGGTCGCAGTGACAGCGATCCCAGTGCCGGGGGTAACGTTTGCATTGGCGAGCGCCACGAGCAGTCGCAGCGCATCCTCGTCGCGGCGGTTGATATTCTCGTGATCTGGCTGGTTGTAGTAGGAGAGCAGGCACTGGTAGCAGCCAGCCTCACACAGAGCGTTGTCCAACTCGTCTTTCTTCTCCAGTTGGGCCAACTGTTGGAAATCCCAGGGGCCAGAGGGCACATTGAAGTGCATAATCTCCAGCGCCTTGCCGGCTACCAGTGACAGGCTTTCGGGGTCGGTCGAAAGGCGCGTCAGCACCCCGGCGCCCCCCTCGGCGGCCTCGTAGAACAGCAGTGACTTTCTGTCGTCCTGTTTCGGCAGCGGTTCCGCAACAAGCTCCGACTCCTCGATTTGGAAGGTCATCTCAATACCGCGCTTCAGGGCCGCTTGCACCGTGGCCATAGTTTCAACAGTAAGCATTTGGGGCGGGCTGAGAATCAGCAGGTTTCGGTGGTCTTCCACGAAGGGCACAATACGCTGGTTGGGGACCTTGTCCACTGTCGCAGGCTCATTGCTGGACTCCTCCTCGCTATTCGGGTCGTCCTGCTTGCTCCACATGCCGCTGATGGGATTGATATAAAAGCCAAGCTGGTTCTTATCCTTGCGCCGGCGCCAGCCGCGATTAATGCGCCAGATGCGGGCGGCTGGGGCGTAGGTCAGTTCAGCCAATAGACCTTCTTCACTCTCTACCATGGCTTTCTGCTGCTGGATTTTGCCGTCGGTGCCCGGCAGAAAGCGGTAGGTGGTCTGTAATTCAAAACCCTGCCGTTGGCGGTCTTCATCGTTGATCGAAATACGCTCAACAGGTAGCGTTTCCACCGTTTCAATACGGTAAAGCTCTTTCACCCAGTCGTCTTCGGTCAACAAAGCATCACAGTTTTCACAGCGCTCCACCAGAGGCTCGCCGCCACCTGGCTGGCCCAAGTGCCCGTAACCACACTGACTGCACACCCTTGAGGTAACCGTGGAAAGGGTACTGTTACCCGAGATATGGTCACTGCTGCCGACATTCAATTTGGCGCGTACTACCCGATACATGCGGCCCTGGTGGTAGATCAGGCTGCGCGGTCCGAATTCCGAGAGCGCCAGAAAACGCGGCCTGCTGACCATACTTCCTTCATCGTCCGTACCGCCAGCCTGACCACCTCGGGCCGGTATCCAGGCCATCAGCGGCAGGCGGGGAAAATTATAGCCTGGCAGAAAACCCTGGCTTGCGAGGTAGCGGTAGGTGTAGAAATCGGAGTTCTGGGTGTTGCCGGATTTCAAAAGTATGCCGTACTGGTTGGCGGCGTCGCCCCAGCGCCGCTTGGCGTTGGTTCGCTCCCGGTCGCTGGCGGTGTGGCTTTTGGCAATCGCGTCGGCCATGTCCATCTGCTTGCGGGTGGCCTCGAACAATGCCCGCCAACGGTCTAGCGCCTGGGAAAAAGCCGAGGGCGCGTGGTTGATAACGGAATCGATGTAATCCGGGCTGAACCAGTGACTGGTATTCAATTCGCTTTCAAGCTGATCGATTACTCCTTGTGCTGCAGCTCCGGCCTTCTCGGTAACGGCCGGGGCTGACAGTTTCTGCGCGAGAGCCGCCTGTAGCGGCTTACCCTCCTGGTCCAGGTCGAGCAGGGGGGCTATGCTGCTGTCGAGTTCGACCTCGGCGCAGGCGAGCCAGACCGCGTGCAAGTGACTCTCGATCAGCTCGCGATTGCCCAAGTCCAGCGTCGGTGCTTTCACAATCCCGTGGACCATGTCATTGGCATTGTTGAAAAACCACTGATCATGGGGGCTCTGTGAAGCGCAGTACGTGATCACCAGCGCCTGTTGCCCGGAGCGCCCTGCGCGACCGCTACGTTGGGCGTAGTTGGCCGGAGTGGGCGGGACGTTGCGTAGGTAAACCGTGTTCAGTGCAGATATATCCACACCGAGTTCCATGGTCGGCGAACAGAACATCACGGGGAGGCGTTCCAGCGGTGCCTCATGTCCAGGTTCTTCCAGCCACTCCTTGCGGTCCTTCTCTGTGTAGCGAAAGCGCTGTTCCAATAGCTGCCGTCGGGCAGCATCGACCTGGGCGGTATGCTCCTGTGCTTCGAAGGAGAAGAGCGGGTGACTCGGTTGCTGCAGCAACTGGGCCAGGTTCAGGTACAACATGCGGAAATAGCGGTTACCGGAGCTGACGTCGGCCTCAGGGCCCCCGGCGAAATGCCACTCCAGCGCCGCAGCGTTGAGGCGATAACCCGCCAGCCCCTGCTCGATCTTGTGCTTCTGGATATAGCCATAGGGCACCGCCGTTTCGAGTAAGGCTTCCACAAGCTCTACCCACTCCGCCTCTTTCCAGGTTGTGACCTGACTGGCAAAGGCGCTGGATTTCCAGAAGTCAGCGTTCTTGATGCTTTTTACTACCCGAGAACGCTGGGCTCCCGATACCAAATCAGTTCTAGGCTTACCCCTGTATTCCGGACGCTTGGTCAGGATCAGGTATTTTGCCGTCTCAAGCTTTTCATCTGGTGCAAAGGCCCAGCGCTCGTTCAGGTAACTGAAGGCACTGTTGCGGGCCTTATCCTGCTCGACAGAATCGAGGTAACGCGTCTCCAGGCAGAGGGCACGGCGCATTTCATCAAACAGGACGCGACACAAGCTGGCCCTGTTTTCAGGAGTCAGTTTGGCCAGCACGGCATGCTTGCTGTCATTGAACAGTTCGTCCTCCGCGCAGAAGGACTCCAACTCCCGGTAATCTATCCGCAACAACGCAAGCTGGTCCAGGTTAGGGTTGTTGAAGCGCCAGCCGCGGCGCAGGTCCCGGATCAGGCGGTAACCCAGAATATACCGCAGCGTGCGCTGCGCCTCCTGGCGCGCGATACCCATTAACTTGGGTGTGCGCAGGTACTCAGCCAGGGTCGATTCTTCAACCTGGTCAAATCCGAGGGATCTGAAAACTTCTTCCGCGAGCTTTTCCTCATCGAGTTGGTTGTTGTTTGCCTGTAGTGCGCCTATTAAACCGGCGCGAATGGTCAGCAGGAATATGAAGTCATTAAAGTGGCCTGCCTGAAGCGCAGCATCCTGTCGGTTGTCACTAAAGCCAAGCAGTTTGCGGGGATCGGGCACGCCCTCGGGCAGGCTTTCGATAGCAAAGAGCTGACGCAGGGCGGCCAGCGTCAAAACGGTTGTGGCGGAGGACCGGCCTTCGCCGGAGAGACTGGCAAGCCGGTTGATGTCCTTACCATGAGCCTCGTGCAATTGTCCGCAGTTCAGGCAGAACCGGAATTTCCCCGGAATGTACCAGTAGCCTTCACCGCGGCCCTCCAGTCCCTGTGGATCAACATCACACTGGATGGGTATGGCTTTCTTGTAAGTACTTTTTACCTTCGGCTCGGCCTTCGACAAATCAATCCAGGACTCGGGCAGGTCCTCCATGGCACCGGTGTAGCCCTGTCCGTCAGTGATAGGGCAAAGGAAACCGAAAGCCTGTTCTTCGTTATCCGCCGTGGTGATGTCGTCGATGTCCCGTGGATCAAAGCGACTCTGGCCCTGTAGCGATCTCCATACAGTGTGGTATTCCTGGCCACAATCCCGGCAAAAATGAGTTGAATAGAGTTGAACCGACTCTTGCTGCCGACCCGGTGCATAGCGTTGTGCGTCGAGTGTGACTGTTCTTCTGCCCCTGGGTTCCAGGGTTGCCAACACCTTGCCAGGTCCACTGATGAACTGGTGCAACTTGAATGCAAAGGGGGGACGACCCTGTGGCGATATCACGTCATGGGCTGCAACCAGAAAGTGCTGAAGAGCTTCAGCCGCCTCAGGGGACGAAATACCTGCATCCTCCGCCAGCAACGCGGCCGCCGACTCCACAGTCTTTGGCTTAGCGCGTTTAGGAGGTTCTCCAGCGGAAATTTCTATACCAAGATTTAGCTCAACCCAGATGGCCAATGGAGAAACTCTGAATTCTTCAAAGCTATGCCAGGCAAAATCAGCTTCTTGTATTTCATCGCGGAGTAATGGCTTAACGGCGTCAATCCCCTTCGAGGGATCGGTCACGCGCTCCAAGGTCTCGCCAATGACATCGTGCTCAGTGACAGTGGCGCCAAATAACTTACTGGCAACGCTGGCAACGACACGATTGCGATCCGCTTGTTTGCCCGTACTGGACATGGTTGCGGAAGTGCCGATGCAGGTCATTTCGGGTGCGGACAGGCGCTCTCGCAGTCTACGCACCAGTACCGCGACATCTGCACCCTGCCGCCCACGATAGGTATGCAGTTCGTCCAAAATCAGGAACTCAAGGCCCCCGCAATTTTCTACCACCCGCCTGTCCACATCCTCATAACGCGTGAGGATGAGTTCCAGCATCATGAAATTGGTTAGTAGAATGTCAGGTGGGTTACTGGCGATTGCTTCTCGCTGTTCTTTGCTCTCCTGGCCTGTATAGCGTGCCACACTAAAGGGCCTGGAAGCTTCGGGAAAGTCCAACAGAAATTTGTCTAGTTCCTCAAGCTGGCTGTTTGCCAGTGCGTTCATGGGGTAGATAACTATCGCGCGGGTGCGGGACTTAGGGTCCTGTTCCTTGCCTTTGAGGATGGAATCGATAACGGGAATAAAAAACGCGAGTGATTTGCCGGAACCCGTGCCGGTTGTCACCACATAGCTTTTTCGGTCCTTTCCCTTAGCGATGGCCTCTATCTGGTGTTTGTAGAGGAATAAGGGGTCGGATTTTCCCTCGGCCTTACCGGTTCTGAATATGTCGCCACACCGCGGGTGCAAGACCCCTTGATCGGCTAATTCCTGGACACTGCCCTTGCGCTGGTAGTTCGGGTTTATCTGGATCAGTGGTTGGGGCCAGTAGCGGCCTTCCGCATATTCCCGCTCGACGGCGGTTGCGATGTCATCGGCCGCAATGTCTACAAAACTTCTGGAAAAAGCGCTGTATTCACTTATTAGCTCGTCCCTGAAGCTGAAAACGTTTTCCATGGTCTTTTATTATCCTGTGGCGCTCTCAAACATAATCTAGAATGATCGTAAATTCTGTCAGATTCTGGCCGAGAAGTCGCTAGAGCAAATCCCAGATAAGTTGATTAAGGCAGTCATCCGTTTTTCTACTCCCCGTATATCTCGAGCCCGGCAACGTACTGATTCGTCGGACTGTCTGTCGAGCATGGGTTACCCTCTCCGTAAGGATTGTTGATCGAGTCAGGTGAGTATTTGCTGCCGTAGCGCCCGTAGGGGTTCGAGACCGAATCCGGTTCGTGGGGATTCGCGCTCAGCTGACCTGGCACCCTAGATCGACTCCAGCTTGTGAGAGAGACTTTCACTGGCAAGTGGAGTACCCGATTATGGCGAGAAAACGATTCAAGCCTGAAGAAGTCATCCACACACTGGAGTCGATCTAAGGGTCACTTTGAACTTCCCCCGACAGATCGGACTCGCCTAATACGCCCACCATATAGAAACGATAGAACGAATCCTGTCCGGCACAGACAATACGAACCTCCTGCCCTCGATAAGGTTGAAGATTACCGAGCTTATTCATCGGCAGACATATCGGCCAGACTCACCGATGCGCTGCAGCAGGTAGCGTGAATAGTGACCTCTAAATAGCTTATATCCACGCCCTTTCAGGCAATCCATTACAGTGCTTAATGCCTGGCGCTTATCACTGGTCAAAGTGGCATGGCGACGGAAGTCCGTCAGAAGTTCCGACAGTTCGTCATCCAGCCTGTCCTCCACGAGCTCCCTTCTAGGTATCACCTTAGAGACCTCTCATATGCCTCAATCACCATCTCCGGGTTCTTCGCTACCTCAGTACATAATCTCTGCGGGTCAGGCCGAATCCCCACCCTTCCTAGGTCCAGCCTGTCCGCATCCCAGCAAGTCATGACTGTTATATCGGCCTCCAGGTGCCCATCGCTATGCCAGGTACACGCGTGCTGGAGCAGTCGCAGCTCCGCCGCAGTGACGTCGATCAGGTCTCCAGCGAGCTGTGTCGCAATCTCCGCGGCCCGGTGGCCATGCTCGGGGTCGTGATGCTCGTTTTCCCTGCCCAGGTCATGGATGAACGCGAAGTACTCCACCACCTTGGCATTGGCGCCGGTATGCTCCGCTAACAGCAGCCCGTTATGGCGCACCCGGGCCCAGTACGACACACCATGGTACCCATCCCAATCCAGGGCAAAGCGTTGTCGCGCAAACTTCATTAAGCTCTTTGTAATCAGTGACATAGCTATCCCCGTTTATTGACGCCCGGCGGCGGACATAGCACCGCCGGCGTCAGGGCGATGGAACGCCAATTTCCGCCATTCCTCAGGCAAGTATGGTTCAGCCATCACCAGCCGCATCGATACCGTCGATAAACAGGTCATCAATGGACGAACTGGTTCGGTAGCTACGCCGCTGACTAGTCCGACGCATCCGCCCGCGAGTCCCGAGGCTCCCCGCCTCCGACTCCTGGCTGAAAGCACACAGGTGCACGACCCGATCCCTCGCCGCCAGGGCACCGCCGGCGATATGCGTGGACCGGATGCGCAGGTCCTCGCCCTCGCCCAGGGCGTCGGCGCTGACCACCGGGGCCGAGCGCACACCCTGCAGGAAGGCCTGCACCCGTGACTCGCCGGACCCCGGCGCCTGGCCGCGCTCCTCGATGGCGTCGAGCGCGTAGCTGCGGACCAGCTTGGGCATCAGCTTGCCGCAGGTGTCCGAAGCGTCGAACAGTTCAACCCCGCGGATGGTTCCGTTGATGGCGAAGCACGCGCCCACCTGGGTGGGCTGCACCGTGAAGGCGCCGACGTACTCGTCCACAGACCCCGAGAACTGCTCGAAGACGTCGGCGATGGCCTGCGTTCTGGAGTCCACACGCATGCTGTCCATCTTGCTCGAGATATCGTCCCAGACTTCCGTTTGGTTGGTGCGCCGGGTCCCCATCATCGCGATGTCTTCGCTCACGTGCGCTGCTTTGCGGGCCCGGCCTTTGCTGTAGAGGGCGCGGTCCGAGGAACAGAATTCGCGGGTCGTGTGATTCCAACGCCCCGCTTCCACGCAGGACACGGGGATGTGCAGGCGTGACCGCGGCGGCACCAGCACCGTCAGGTTGAGGATGCGGTTCTGCTTGGCGCCGACCAGTTCCTCGCCGTCGAGCAGAAATACGGCGACGTCCGCCGCATTCTCCAGCAGCAGGGTCGGCACGCTGCCAGACTCGCTTACTTCGGTGACCGTCGCCAGGCCTTTCTCATGTGCCTCGTCCAGCGTGAGGTAGTCGGCCTTGAGCGGCTCGAAGGCCAGTAGCGGCGTGATCTGCAGGTTCTGGAATACCTGGGCTTCGCCCAGCCTGATGTTTGCCAATGCTTCGTTGATAGCAGTCATAGTGCTCTTCCTCTATTCCAATCTGTCTGTTGCTAATGTGGCTGTTCCGGCCTTTTCTCGGGCAAGGCTTCGCCCCGGGCCTGTTCTCTCACTCCTGGCCCGTATGCCCGTTCTCTGTGTTTGCCGCCCGCGGCCTGCGCATGGCAGGTGGCTGCTCGCCGGTGTCGCGAGGGTTCGTACCGCAGGATGGTAATGGTAGTTGCGGGCGCGAACTTATCCACGATGTACGCATGTACACGTACTATTTTCGAGCACATGCGGCCGACAACCGGCTCCACCTGTGTCACGGCTCGACGCCATACGAAACGGCAAGGGCTTTGAATGTCGTACCCATGATGTTCTCCTCCGTGTATTGATCGGGGACCAACAAGAAAGGCACGGAGATAGGGATAACCTGCTTGGTTGCCGTATCGGCCGCATCTCTTTACAGAAGCCACCTTGCCCAGATTCGGCAGGTTGGCAGGGCTTGCGCCCTTCTTGATGCTCGTGCGTGAGTCTAAGTCAATCCAGCGGTTCCTTCATTGGTTGTACATTTGCACACGTAAGGTTTTCAAGCACATCCTGATCAGGCTTCATGCTCGTTCGCTTCTGCGGAGAGCGCATCCCGGGCATTGGCCAGGCTCTCGTAGAAGTACTCTGTGAGGGCCGGGTTATCGGGCTGGCAACGCGCCACCACCTGCTCCGCCCAGTCCAGGTACTCCTCGCGGCGTGTGGGCTCCCACTGCTGCGGCGGATTGGCGCCGACATCGCGCACGTTGGCGATCTTGTCGGCCACCTTCACCAGCGCCCCCTCGCGCGAGATGTGGGGAGCATGCTCGATCTGCGCTTGCTTGCGTTCCGCCTTTTCCAGCAACTTGTCGTCGGTGACCTCTTCGACGATGCGCGCGATGCGCATGCCAAATGCCAGCTCGATATCGTGCATTGTGGCCTCGGTGTCCTCAACCGTATCGTGCAGCACCGCGGCGCTCAGCACCTCGAGGTCATCGACGCCGCCGATATCCGAGAGAATCTGTGCCACAAAAATGGGATGGTTGATATACGGCGATGCATCCGGATCCTTGCGCCGCTGGTCGCGGTGCATGTCAGCGGCAAATTGCAGCGCCCTTAGAAATACAGATATTTCTGTCATTGTTCCTCCTCGTTGTTGCCCGGAACACTCGCCCGGTTCCAGGGAAGTACCACGGTTAAGCCCCGATCGTATTCCTCGTCCGATGCCCCGAACTCAGCCATGAACTCCTCATCAGACAGCTCGGGCATCGGCTCCAGCCCGGTATCGAATCGTCTCGAGACAGCTTCACTTTCGCGTTCGGAGACCTTCTCCCCGTACCCCTCGCGGCGTTTGCCGGGCGGGCCCGCGGAATTCTGAAAAGCATGCATATTCGTGCTCCTGTCAGGCTGGTCAGGAACATCGGGAAGGAGATCTGGGGTAACCCGCTTGGTTGCCAGATCGGCCGCATCCCCGTTAGGGAAACCACCTTGCCCGGGTAGGCAGGTTGGCAGGGCTTGTGCCCTTCTCGATGCTACGCGCTAATTATACGACAACAAGCAATGCAATGCACGATGTTTCATGCGTCGACGCCTTACCAATGGCGCTCGCACACTCATGTATGGGTCGCGTCGAGCGCTGCTATTGGGAGTCCACCACCGGGTAACAGGCGCTGCCCCAGAGCGTGTCGGGATTGTCGAGCTTGAGCAGGATCACGTAAGGCACCAGCTCGCCGAGAAAGCCGGCGCAGTCGCGCAACTGGTCCCGGTTGACACTACTGTTCCAGGTCGCGCCGCCGTGAATGATCTGGTTACGCAGCGTGTACATGCGGTTCAGCACGATCGCCAGCAGGCCGCGGGTATCGTGTTGCGCCAGCGCGCGCTGCGCCCTGCCCCGCGCCCGGTTGAACTTGGCCTGCCACTGGTCGTCCCTGTTGCGCCCATTGTGGTGGTCCCAGAAGGGCTGGTAGACATACTTGTTATCTAGCAGGACGCGGATGGAGCCGGAGTATTCGCGCCACAGCAACTCGTACAGCACTTCGTCCTTGTCAAGGTCGACGAGCTTCTTGAGAAAGCGGCTGAATGTACGATGTTCGTTCGCGCGCTGCTGGTCGCCCAGTTCCTGCGCGTAAGCGGCGTTGAAGGCGATCCACAGGAATATGAACCTGCCGTCCAGGTCCTCGCACTGCTCCGCGCGGTTCAGCCAGCTCAACGCGCGGTGCACGCGCAGGGCAATGCCCTCGGGATGACTATGAACCTCCGCGCGTTGCCGTTCTTTCAAGGTTGCGTGATCAAGATTCATCTGGCCGCCTCTTTTCACACATCTCAGGCACTTCACTGGTGGGGCGGGTTGAACCCACCACCAACCCGTTGATAACGAAACTGTAGACCATGTTCCCGACGGCTGGCACTCCGGTACAAGAAGCAAACCATGAATCCGGTCTACACCTGGGCTGCTCGGCGAAGTGCGAGGGATTGATCAGAACGGCCTTTGGGCCGTTCTGATCCTTCGGGCGCCTTCGCTGTGCAGCGGGTGACGTGAACGAAAGCTCTACCCGAACTTTCGGATCGATTCGGCGCTCGGGCCGAGGGATTGATCACAACGCCCTAAGGGGCGCTGTGACCCCTGCGGGGCGCCTCCGCTTCGCTGCGGCGTCAAAATTGCTCCTGTGGTCGCAATTTTTCGAACGGGGTTCTCATCCAAATCCCACTCGGGCTCTTCATCATTAACGGGGGACACCGGCATTCATTAAACTGAATTTGCGAAGTTCGTTTAATGGAGAGAATACCGATGTCCCACGCAGGAGTAATATTAGGCCTTCCGGAGCTGGAGGTCGAACGGGTTGATCGCAACGACGCGATCGCCGTGTACGCCAAGCCCAAAACACGGCCTAGCTGCCTCTACTGCCACCACCCCCGGGTACGGATCAAGGCCACCTACCGGCGCACCCTGAAGCACACCCGCCAGGGTAACCAGCTGCTCACCCTGTATCTGAAGGCGCCCAAGTACCACTGCCTGCGCTGTGGTCGCTATTTCCGCCACCGCTTCAAGGGCGTAAGGCCCCGCTACCGGGCCTCTGAGGCCTTCCGGCTGGAGGTCTTTGAGACCCACGATGGGGGCGTCACCCAGGCCAAGCTGGCACGCACACACCAGATCAGCGCCGCCACAACCGAACGCTGGTACCAGAGCCATTGCCAACAGCGGCTGTCCGAGATGTCGAACCGGCCCTGCCCTCAAGTCCTGGGCATCGATGAGCACTTCTTCACCCGCAAACGGGGGTTTGCCACCACGCTGGTCGATCTGCACCGCAGCAAGGTCTTTGACGTCCGCCTGGGGCGCTCTGAGGCGAGCTTACAAGGCTATTTGCGGCGTTTACCGGGTAAGGACAACGTCCGACTCATCGTCATGGACTTGTCCGAGACCTACCGCAATATCGCCAGGCAGCACTTTCCAGGCGCCACGATCGTCGCGGATCGCTTCCACGTGATTCGCCTTGTGAACCAGCACTTTCTCAAAGCCTGGCAGGACGTGCATCCAGAGGGGCGCAGGAATCGAGGGCTATTAAGCCTGATGCGTCGCCACGAGTGGCGCCTGAAGCCGGAGCAGCGTGAGAACCTGCAACAGTATCTCAGTGAGTACCCAGCACTAGCTGCCCTCTACGAAGCCAAGCAGCGCCTTATTCAACTGCTGTTACTCAAGAACTTGAGGCGGAAAACGGCTAAGAAGAAGTTGCCCCAGCTATTGAAGCTGATAGAACAACTGCGCCACAGTCCGCTGAGAAGACTGGCAAGAACGCTCAGTGCATGGCTGGAGCCTATCGTCGCCATGTGGCGCTTTGGCAAGAGCAACGGACCGACGGAGGGCTTCCACACGAAGATGGAAATGATGACCAGAAGAGCTTATGGATTTAGGAATTTTGAGAACTACCGATTGCGCGTCTTAACCCATTGCGGGTGGGATGGCATCATTAACCGGGTTTAGTGAAGATCGGCCCATCCCCCCTTAATGGGGGAGAGCCCAAAAATTTATAACTCTATGATTTTTATCGGGAATGGTGGGCCCAGAAGGACTTGAACCTTCGACCAATCGATTATGAGTCGACTGCTCTAACCAACTGAGCTATGGGCCCCCGAAAGAAGAGGCGGCATTATAGTGAAGTATCGATCAGCGGCCCAGCCCCTACCGAACCAGGCCCCGCGGGAATCGTCTCCCCGCGGGCTGTGTTTCAGTCCAGCAGAATAGCGTTTTCGAACGCGCTACCGAGCCCGGCGGATGTTCGCCCTGCGCAGTCGACGCGCCGCTACAAGCAGCATACCCAGCATCGTAAGTGCCAGTCCGTAGGCGGGCAGTGTCGGCACCTGCGCGGGAGCCGCGGGGGGCGGCGGAGGTGCCGCGGCGGTTGTGGCTACCAGCACTTCCCGGCCCCAGTAGAGGTTGAAATGATCGATACCGGCCGGGTTCAGGGTGAGGCCGGTCTCGTTTCTCTCGTAGTCGGCGGTCATGACGGAGCTGGCGTCGTAGGGCCCGCTGCCGAATTGCACGTTGAAGCCGTCTCCGGTCACGAAGGAGAAGTCGTCGGACCGGGCGTCGCCCTCCACGAAGACCCAGCCGGTGATGGTATTGCCGTCAATCGCGCCGTCCGGGCGAGCGCCGGTCTGCTCCGACGGCACCCAGGTCAGCAGGGGGTTGTCGGCGGCATCCATGGGCACGATGTACAAGTGGTTGGTGCGCGATGGGGGCGGTGTATAGCCGGAGAAATCGCCGGTGACCCTGAAGTTGAAGTCTGTCGTGGTGGAGGCGGTGACCTCCAGCGTCAGCACTGCTTTGGCCGGCATTGCCATGAGTCCGGCGATCGTTGCTGTCGCGAGTGCTGTGGTGAGTTTGCGAAATGACTGACGCATGAAGTTGCCCTTATCGTCCCTAAATTTATGGTGGTAAAGACTATCCCAGTACCGTGCGCAGTACTACTACAAAAATCACCGGTATTTGCAGCCGGCCGATCCGGCCTGTGGTGAACCTGCGGCAACCTGGCGCACCAGACGTCCGGGTGATGATAAGGTAGTGCCATGAACATCCTGGTAACCGGCGGCACGGGGTTTATCGGCGCACTCCTGTTGCCCGCTCTCGTCGCCGCCGGACACGAGGTCACGGTCCTGAGCCGCAGCGCCCGCAGCGGCCCTGACGGCTGCCGTTACATCAACGACCTGCAGCAGCTCGACAACGGCGCCGCGGTCGATGCCATCGTCAACCTCGCGGGAGCATCGCTGGCCGCGCGGCGCTGGACGGCGCGCTATAAACAGGAGATTGTCGACAGCCGCCTTAAGACAACCCGGCAGCTCGTCGCGCTCTGCAAAAACCTGGACACCCCGCCCGCCGCCCTGCTGAGTGCGAGCGCCATCGGCTACTACGGCCACCACGGCGACAAACTGCTGGCGGAAGACGCGAGCCAGACGCCCGGTTTCGCCCAGCGCCTGTGCAGCGATTGGGAGGAAGCGGCGCTCGCGGCGGAGCCGCTCGGTACCCGTGTCTGCCTGCTGCGCCTGGGAGTGGTGTTGGACGCAGGTGGCGGTGCGCTCGCCCAGATGGCGCAGTCGTTTCGCTTCGGCGTGGGTAGCTGGCTGGGCAGTGGCGAGCAGTGGCTGAGCTGGATCCACCGCGCGGACGCCGTGCGGGCCGTGCTCTTCCTGCTGGAACACGCGACGCTGCGCGGCCCGTTCAACCTGACCGCCCCGGAACCTGTGACGGCGCGCTATTTCTGCGCGGCGTTGGCGGAACGACACCGCACGCTGTTCAGCGCGGGCGTGCCGGCGCCCCTGGCCCGGCTGCTGCTCGGCGAGATGGCGGACGAGTTGCTGCTGAACGGGCAGCGCGTCGTGCCCGCCGCACTGCAGGCCGCCGGTTTCCAGTTCGGGCACGCACATATCGAGGATGCGCTGGCGGCTATCTACGCGAACTGACGCGCTCCCGGATGTCCACGCGCTATAATCGGCGTGAGTTGAAGAGGACGTTATGAGCGCGAAACCATCCAACCCGATGCGGGTCCACGGCACGGTCGCCCCCGGCTTCGAGTCTGTGGTGCAACTGTTCGAGCACGAGATGAACACCATGGCCGAGGAGAGCGCCCAGCTCTGCGTGTACCACAAGGGGGTGCGGGTGGTGGACCTGTGGGCGACGGACCGGGAGGAGGGCGCCTTCTCGGTGGACTCCCTGGTCAATGTGTTCAGCAGCGGCAAGAGCCTCGAGGCCATCGCGGTGGCCTCGCTGGTCAGCCGCGGGTTGCTGGACTACGACGCGCAAATCACCCGCTACTGGCCTGAGTTCGGCGCCGCCGGCAAGGAAGGCGTTACCGTGGCCGACCTGATGCGGCACGAGGCGGGGCTTGCCAACTTCGACACCCCGCTGGACTTTGAGAACCTGTTCACCGAGAACATCAAGCAGAACGCCGTCGGCAGGATCATCGAGGCGCATGCGCAGGACTACCTCGCCGCCGGCGGCGACAGGCGCCAGTATCACGCGCTGACCCGGGGCTGGATAGTCAACGAGTTGTTTCGCCGCGTTGACCCCGAGGGCCGGACGATCGGCGAATACCTGCGCGAGGAGATCAGCGGCCCGCTGGATGCCGACGTGATCGTCGGGGTGAGGGAGGACGAGATGCCGCGCGTGGCGAAGGTCCGCGTTCTCGGCTTCGGCTACCACCTGCTGCAGACCCTGGTGCCGCGCTTCCTCGGCAGGCGCGTGGTGCACAACGCATTCCAGGTGCTCTACCGCGTCCTCAAGATGATCCCGCTGATCGCCCGGGCGCGCAAAACGGAAAGCGTGCCGCCCTTTGCCGATGTCGGCGGCCTGGGTTTCATCAACCATCCCGGATTCCTGCGCGGGGAGACGCCGTCGGCGAACGCCAATTGCTCGGCGCGCGGCCTGGCCAGGGTGGGCGCGATGATGGCCGCGGGCGGCACGTTCGAGGGCAGGGAATTTATCAGCCGGCAGGCGTGGGCCGCCGCCCATGCCAATCCCGTCAAGGCCAACATGGGCGGCATACTCACCACCCGTTTCACCCAGGGCGGCGTGGACAGCTTCCTGCCCTGCGGCCCCGACAGCACGCGCCTGGAACGCGACTTCACGGTGGGGCGCGAGGGGTTCTTCGGCTGGATGGGGCTCGGCGGCTCGATCTTCCAGTGGCACCCGGAGCACGAGATCGGCTTCGCGTTCGTGCCGACCGTGCTGCACGTGATCGACGTGTTCAACGAGCGTGGCAAGCGTTACCAGGCGGAGGTGTTGCGCTGTATAGAGCGCGCCGGCGCAGGTTGACGCCGCGCTGGCGCGTCAGCCCGGCTGGCAACCGGGGCAGAAGTACAGTCGCCGCCCCGCGATCTCCCGCCGTTTGATCTCTGCGCCGCACTGGTAGCAGGGCCGACCCTCTCTTCCGAACACGTAGAAGCGGCGCTGCCCGCGGCGCGCGCCCTCGCGTTTCAGGGTTGCCTCGAGCCGCGGCGCCACCGTGATGCCGCCGGTCTCGTAGCTGCGGCGACTGATCGCGAGCGTTTCCCGCGCCAGCCTGCCGCGTTCGCCGCGGGTCAGGTCCCCTGGCCTCGCGAGCGGGTGCAGTCTTGCCCTGTGCAGGATTTCCGAGCGCAGGTAGTTGCCGTTGCCCGCGAGAAAGGCCTGGTCGAGGTAGAGGCTGGCGAGTGTCTTGCCTGCAAAGCGCGCTTCGCCCAGGCGGGACGCTATTGCCCGCCAGTTCAGGTCGGGGTTCATGATGTCCGGACCGATGCGGGCGAGAAAGGGGTGCTGCGGCAGTTCCGGCGTGGGCCAGACGCTGATGTCGGATGCGCTGTAGAGTATCGCGCTGTGCGTGTCGGTCTGCAGCAGTAGGCGCAGCGAGCGCTTGCTGTCGGGCAGCTTGTGCCCCTTTACCACGCGCCACACCCCGTAGAGTTGGTTGTGCGAGTAGATGCTGTAGCCGTTGTCGAAGTGGGTCAGCAGTGCCTTGCCCCGCGTCTCGATCGCTATGACCCTGTGGCCGCGCAGCTTGCGCGCGTGGTGCCGCAGTCGCGGCAGGCCGAAGCGCACGGTCTCGATCTCGCGACCTTCCAACACCTCCGCAATCGCGTCCGCCGCGCGCCTGATCTCGGGACCCTCGGGCATGGTGCTTAAGCGCCCTGGTTCGTGCGGCGAGGTAGCCGCGCGTCGTGCGCCGCTCCCCGGTCTGGTACGGCCACCGTCATATTTCGCCCCTCCCGCGCCAACGTCACCTTGTTCAGCCGTTCCCGTTGACGAGCTGCAGCAGGGTTTCCATGCGTTGCAGTGTGTCAGTTGTCTCCAACAGGTATTGCGCCAGCGCCATCTTCATGCCCAGGCTGCCCGAGACGGCGAAGCTGAAAGGCTCCGCGGCCATCTCCTGCCAGTGATCGCTGCGCAGGCGCTCCTGTATCTCCGGCTGCCCGTGCGTGAGGGCCAGCAACCGGTTGAGGATCTTGTCCTTGTATTGTTCGAGCACGGGTTCGACGTCGCTGTCAGGCGCCTCGTCCCGCAGCTCTTCGCAGCGCCAGATACTGAACGGGAGGGTCTGCACCTCCTCGCCGAGCGTGAGCCTCGCGTCGGTTTTTACCGCGATCATCAGGCGGCCGTCGTCGAGCTCCTGCAACAGGGCGACTGGACCTGCAGAGAATACCTCGCAGGGCTTGTAGGTCGACTGGTTACTGGATAGCGCCTCGTCCAGGGTCTGGGACTGCGCGGTCGTGTGCAGGACCTTCTGGGTGTGGCACACGCCCATGGGCATACCCGATTCGATGCAGTGATGCACCATCTTGCGATAGCGCGGCTCGAACACGTGGAGCGGGCAGGGGATACCCGGAAATGTCACCGAGCCGGGAATGGGGAAGAGGGCGACCTTGGCCATACGTTCCCTCAACCCTCGCGTCCCGGGCGGGCACAACTTTCAGAAGTAGATCGAGCAGGTTTCATGGATGCAGCCTTCAGCGCCAATGCTATCGGTACGGTTGGAGTGGGGCGCCGGATTGCCGACGGGCAGCCGAGCGTGGAGTTACCCGCCCACGGTCCTGAACAGAAATGCGACAGGGGTGAGCCCCGCGAGGGCGCCCCGGTGGTTGACGTTGCAATCTGCCGCGGGGGCGGGACATTCCAGCGCGCGGGAGCCAGCGGTAATGCGGATATCCGATGTCATGGTTCCGGACGGTGTACCAGCGCTGCGCTACGGGTCGACGATGGGCCAGTCAGCCGCGTCGGTAACGTGGACAGGCTGGGGCGGCCGGTCGCCGTCCCACTTGCGCGTGAACGTCCCGTCGGGGTCGTGTTCGCGCGCCTGCTTGTCCAGGTCGAAGTGGCGCCCGCCGCGCGGGTCGGCGCCGACGCCCGCGATGTACTGCCAGTTGCCGTAGTTGCTCGCCACGTCGTAGTCGATCAGGTGTTTCTCGAAGAAAGCCGCGCCGTAGCGCCAGTCCAGTTGCAGTTCGTTCACGAGGCAACTGGAGGCGATCTGCCGGCCGCGATTGCTGGCCCAGCCCGTGGCCGTGAGCTGGCGCATGACGGCGTTGACGATCGGGTAGTCGGTGTCGCCCGCGCACCAGCGCGTAAAACTCCGCGGTTCAAACGTGCACCGGCGCAGCCGCCTGGCGCCGCCGCCGGCGCGGAACAGGCTGCGGTCGTCCTGCAGCGCGCGCCACTGGAAGAATTCGCGCCACAGCAGCTCGAAGTACAGCCACCGGGTGGACTCGTTCCTCTCGTGCCGGCGCTCGAAACGCCGGATAGCCGCGGCGACCTCCCGGGCTGACAGGCTGCCGTTGGCCAGCCACGGCGACAGGGTGCTCGACCCCGCCAGTCCGTCGAGGCAGTTGCGTGTCGTTTTGTAGCGGGCGATCCCCTGGTCCTCAAACACGAACTGGCGCAGGCGGCGGTTGCCCGGCACGCTCCCGCCGCGGATGGGGAGCGCGGTGTGGGGGCGCGTCGTTGACTCCGGCACATCGTTAAACGGCGCTGCCGGCGGCCGCGGCAGCACGTCGGGGCGCGGTACCGGCGCGGCGACCGGCAGCGCCTCTACCTGCTCGCGAAAGGGGGTGAAGTGCGCCGGTAGCGCGCCGGACCCGAAGGGCAGCGATTCCTCGTCAAAGAGTGTGCCGGTGTCGTGCAGGTCCAGCGGCACCGGCAGGCGCCGCCGCAGCAGTTCCACGGTCCTGCGCTCGTAGTAGCCCGGCGCGCGCGAGGCGCCCACGCGGTCAACGCGGTAGTCCCGCACCAGTTCGGGAATCACCACCTCGGGAGAGCCGTGCAGCACCAGCAGGTCCTGGCCGAGTCTCAGTAGGCCCTGGCGCAGGCTGCGCACGTTCTCGACAAGGAAGCGCTCGCGCTGTTCTCCCATGCCCGTCACGTTGCACCACGGCCTGTTCCTGGGCCACAGGTACACGAGCAGCAGCCGGTCCGCGCCCGCGTGGGCCAGCAGGCCCGGGTTGTCGTTCAGTCGCAGGTCGTTCCTGAACCAGTATAGATGGCGCACGCGCCGGTCCCCTTGCCAGAATCGCCAGTGCTTACGCGGGGTTCGCGCCCCCGGTTCATAGGTCCCGGGTGGTGCCTGGCGAGCGACGGGGCGACAGCCATCGCCTGCCGCCTGCGCCGGGTCACGTCAACCCGAAGGCGTTGCGCAGTGCATCGCGCGCGGCCGTGAGTCCCGCCTCGTCGGCGCCCGGCGCATAGGGCACGAAGCGAATGGAAACCGTGCCGCCGTGGCCCCAGGGCCACCAGAGCCCGAGCAGCAGCACCTCGTCCGCCAGGCCGCTGGCAAAAATGCGCTGCCCGGACCGCAGCCCGCCGAAGTCCGCGGGGGCGCCCCGCACCGCGTCGGGCGCCTGCCTGATGCTCCCGCGGTCCCAGCTCTTGCCGAGTCGCTGCGTGAGGATTGCTAGGAGCTGGTCTGCGACGGCTATCTCGAGGATCGCCACCACGCCGTCGTGTTGCCCGTCCCATTCCCACCGCAGGTAATCGGGCAGCGACGTCGCGAGGTCGTGCAGGAAGGCATCCGCGCCGACTGCCGGTGGTGGCGGCGCCATGCCGGACCCCTTGCGCGGGAAGACGCGCCCGAGTACACGGGCGATGAAACCGTCCGCCACGTCAGGCGATGGCGCGCAGTTCCGGCGCCGCCTGGGGCCCGCGCACCAGGCGTCCCGGCCGCGCCCCGGTCTCGGCGCCGTTCTCCATGATGACCTCGCCGCTGCAGATCGTCATGCGATAGCCGTCCACCTTCTGCACCAGCCGGCGCGCGCTGGAGGGCAGGTCGTAGACCATCTCCGGCGGGTGGATGGTGAGCCGGTCGAAGTCGATCACATTCACATCGGCCTTCATGCCGGGCGCGAGCAGGCCGCGGTCGTGCATGCCGTAGAACGCCGCGGTGCGCTGCGTCTGGTTGTGCACCAGTTGTTCGAGGGGAATGCGCTCGCCGCGCACGCGGTCCCGCGCCCAGTGCGTGAGCAGGTAGCTCGGCATACTCGCGTCGCAGATCAGGCCGCAGTGGGCGCCGCCGTCGGACAGGCCGAACACGGCGTGCTCGTGCAGCATCATGCTGCGCAGGGCCTCGAAGTCGCCGTCCGCGTAGCCGAGCAGCGGCATATAGATGATGCCCTTGCCGTCGCGCTCCAGCAGGGTGTCGTAGGCGAACTCCGCGGGACTTACGCCCGCGGCTTCGGCCAGCGCGCGCACGCTGTTCTCGCGCGGCGGCTCGTAGTCGATCGGGTCGCCCAGGGGGAACATGTTGTCCCAGGCCGTGAGGCTGCGGGTGAACACCTCGGGCAGGCCGGCCAGGTCCGGCGGGTTGTTCAGGATCGCAGCGCGGGTGTCGGGGTCGCGCAGGGCGGCCACGCGCTCCGCCAGCGGCAGCGCCGCCAGCGGCTGGTAGTCCGGGTGCAGGATGAACGGGTGGCCGGAGCTCTCGAGGCTGAACAGCACGCCCGCCGGGCGCTGCGCCACCTGCGGCGTGAGTGTGCCGCCCGCGGCGCGATCCTCGTCCACCGCCTGCAGCAGGCGCTGCCACTGGGTGGGGTCGTCGGGGCTCTGCAGGCAGGCAAACGTGACGGGTCGCCCGGTCTCGCGGCCGATCTGGCGCATCCAGTCGAGTTCCTCCTCCTCCGGCGCGAGGTCGCTCGCCACCTCGAAGATACCGTGGCCCACCTCGCCCATGGCGCGGCCGATGGCGATGACCTCCTCGCGGTCGGCGGTCGTGCCCGGCGCCAGCTCGCCGTCGGCGGCGCGGTGCAGGATGGTGCGGGTGGTGGAGAAGCCTAGCGCGCCGGCTGCCAGGCCCTCCTTCACGATGGCGGCCATCGCGGCCACGTCGTCCGCGCTCGCCATCTCGTTCTTCGCGCCGCGTTCGCCCATCACGTAGGTGCGCACGGCGCCGTGGGGCACCTGCGCGGCGAAATCGATGGCGTGCGGGATGCTGTCGATGGCGTCGAGATACTGCGGGAAGCTCTCCCAGTCCCACGTGATGCCCTCGGCCAGCGCCGTGCCGGGGATGTCCTCCACGCCCTCCATGAGCTGGATGAGGAAGTCCTCCTTGCCCGGCTCCACCGGCGCGAAGCCCACGCCGCAGTTGCCCATGACCACGGTGGTCACGCCGTTCCAGCTGGAGGGCGACAGCATCGGGTCCCAGCTCACCTGGCCGTCGTAGTGGGTGTGGATATCGACCCAGCCCGGCGTCACCAGCATGCCGGTGGCTTCCACCTCCCGCGTGGCCGGCCCGAGGTGCGCGCCCACCGCCGCGATCGTGTCGCCCTTGATGGCGACGTCCAGGACCTGTCCGGCGCTGCCGCTGCCGTCGATGACCGTGCCGCCGCGAATGACGATGTCGTACATGTGCCGTGCTCCTGTGGCAAGAAGGGTTGCCTGAACTCTAGCACAAGGCGCGCGTGGTGCGGGCTCGCGCGGCGGCCGTGGGGCCGTGGTTCAGGGGTTGTCGGCTGGCGCCTCCGCGCTCTCCGGTTCCTCGCCGGTATCCACGCCCTGCAGGTAGCCGATGGACTGCAGTTTGCGGATCTGCTCGGCGCTGAGTTTGCGGGACTCCACCGCGTGTCGCGGCTTGTTCTGCTCGTAATCGAGGAACAGGCCGTCGAAGCGCAGGACCAGTGCGTCGCTGGCGACGGACCGGGTCTCTCCCGGGTCGGTGGCGAGGTCGTAGTAATCCACGTGATCGCTCACCCGGTACCAGATCGCCTTGTTAGTGCCCGCGCGGGCGCTGAGCTGTTGCTCGCCGGAAGCCAGCGCGGCGCCGTAGAAGGTGCGATCCGTGGCCGCTTCCGCGTCGCGCAGGTCGATGCCGGTCCACGCCACGTCATCCGCCGCGAGTTGCAGCCAGCGCACGGCGGCCGGGGCGATATCGTTCAGGCTCACCGGCGTATCGATAGTCCGGCCCTGCCTGTCCGGGTGCCACACCAGGAGCGGCACATGCAGTTGCTCCTGGTACAGCGAGTTGCCGTGCCCGAACGCCTTGAACATGGCCTTGATGATGTCCTTCTCCTGCGCCGACCGCCTGTCGCCGATGTGGTCGAAGAACTCTTCGCCGTGATCGGAGAACACGACTACCACGGTATCGTTCAGCAGGTTCTCCCGCTGTAGCGTGGCCAGCGCGTCGGCCACGCCGTCGCGCAGCGCGCGGACGCCCGAGACATAGACATGAAAGCTCCTGCAGACGGCCGAATCCGGGTTGCCGCAGGCGTTCGGGGGCAGCATGCTGGCGGTGCGCGCGCGCTCCTCGGCGTCGAGCGCCGCGTAGCGTTGTTGCATGCCCTTGTCAAAATTCGCGTGCCAGTTGTGCGCCTCCATCAGGTGCAGGTAGTGCAGGAACCGACCGCCCCGCGCGCGCGGCAGGTGCTCGGCGCGCCAGGCGTCCAGCAGGGGCCCCCAGTCCGCCTCGGTGCCCGGCGTGTCGAAGGCGGTGACGTGATCGAAGCCCCGCATCAGGTTCTTGGAGGTGGACAGGCTGTTGGTCCAGAAGGAGGCGGACACCGCCCCCGTGTCGATGCCGGCCGCGCGGGCCCGCTCGGCGAGGGGGCGCACGTGGGGCAGGAGCGGGCTCGGCGGCGTCTTGCGCAGGGTGCCGATGGGACCGGGGAACAGGCCCGCGCCATGCTGCGCCGGCCCGAGGCCGGTGAACACCGAGGCTATGCTGGGTACGGTCCACGGGGCGGGCGCCTGGGCATTACGGTAGATCAGCGCAGTCTTTTCCCAGGTCGCGAGGGCGTCGTCGCCGAATTCCGCGAGCCTGAACCAGGTATCCGCGCGCACGGTGTCCAGGCAGATGAGCAGCAGGTTGTAGGGGCGCGCCGGCGGCTGGGCGACGGGCGCGGGACCCGTGTCGCGTTCGGAACAGGCGGTGAACAGCAGCCCCGACAGGAGCACCGCCGTCGCCCGGCGGCCGAAGCTGCTTATCCTGTCGCGGACCGTGTACACCGGTGTGGCCTGTCCCTGTTTGTCGATAGGCGTGCGCCTCAATGGATCCTGAAGACTGACTTGGTGACCAGCGCGCCCGTCACCGAGACAACGAGAAACACCGTCAGCCAGTTGCCCAGCCAGCCGGGGCCGAACGGGAGGTGACGCTGGGCGGGCAACTCGAGGAAGACGACGTCCACCGGGCTGTCGTCGGCGAGGTAACCCGCGGGGTTGCCCAGCAGGCTGTTCCACCACACCTTCTTGTGCACCTGCGGCACCGGCGCCGGCAGCGGCAGGCCGAGCAGTTCGCTGCCCGCTCCTGTCACCAGTTCGGTGCCATCGCGCTGCGCCGGCCACGCCACCGTCCACGCGCCGTCCTCGAGGGTGGGCGCCTGCCCGCCGTGCCAACGCAGCTCTGCCGCTGCTTCAGCGGGGAGGGTCGTTACGCTGACCGGGTCGCCCGCTGCCGGAAAATCGTAGCCGTACTGGCTGGACGCCCAGGCCATGATGCAGATCATCGGCACGGCCGAGATGAGGGCCGGGCCGAACACCAGGCCGAGATGCTTGAGCGACAGCCCGAGCGATTTCCTCGTGAGTTCCATGAGCTCCGCGAAGGACTCGTCCGCCGCGCTCATTTCCGCCTGCGCCGCTTTCAATTCGACCTTCACCGCGGCGATGCGTTTTTGCGGCGACATGACGCCGTAGAGCAGCATGCTGGCCGCACCCGCGACAACACTCCAGATGCACAGCCGCAACAGCGTGGGCAAGAACCCCATGGCGCCCTCGATGGCATCGAACAGCGGGCCCGGCAAATCGATGACACCCATGCGGCGTTACTCCTGCAGGATCATTTGCGCGAGCTCGTCGATCGCGTAGTTCGCTTTCCCGGGTTTGAAGGAGGTGAACAGCACGCCCGGCACCTGGTCGACCGCCACGCAGTGGTCGCCGCTCCACTTGTTGCGATTCACCTCGACGAGCCGCTTCGGTACCGCGCCGAGCGTGGTCTGCCACGAGGCGCGGTAGCCGGCGTAGTAGCCCACCAGCAGGTCGGGCGCGTCGTCGTTGGCATTGCCCTGGTAGACCACGGCGCCGTCGTACATCGTCTTGATAATCGGCTGGTCGCGTTTGTCGTCGTGCATCTCGAGCAGTTTCGCGGACAACTCCGCCTTCAGCGCGTCGGCCTCGGCGGCGGTGACGATGCCCTCGGCCTCGCGGCCCTGCATGTTCAGGTAGAGGCTGTTGAGGCCCACCGCGTAGGCGCGTGTTTTGGACCAGTCCACGTGCTCGAAGCCGATGCCGGATTCCGTCGCGCCCTCGTCGAGGGCCATGTAGCCGTTCTCCACGAGCCAGTGATTCAGGTGCACCGACCAGCGGTAGGGTGAAAAACCGTGGTCGCTCATGACGATCAGGCGATCCTTGTCGCCGAGCTGCGCCATCACCTTGCCGAGGATGCGATCGGCCTCGCGGTAGGTCCAGGCGATGGCGTCGCGGCCCTGTTCGTCGGTCTCGTCGTACAGCGCGTGTTCCGGGTCGAAACCGCGGTAGAACATGTGGCTCACCCGGTCGGTCTGTACAAACACGCTGACGATCAGGCTCGAGTTGTTGTTCGCCAGTGCGTCGAACAACATGGCCTCGCGCTCCCGGTAGGTGGTGCGCACCATCTCGAGGAAGCCGGCGTCCGTCATGTGATCGTTGTTCAGCGACCAGGTTTCCTCCGGCATGCCGATGGTGTGGTAGTTGCCGATGCGCGCCGCGAGCTCCGCGGCATAGTGCGGGGGCGCGGAGATGGGCGCCACCGGGTTGTGCGGATCGATCTGTATGGGTGAGACGTAGACCTAGGGTCGCGGGTAGTCCTCCAGCAGGAACAGGCGCACGGTGCCGGGCACGTTGATCAGGTTGAGGATGCTGTAGGACACCGTCACCCAGTCGGACCACTCGCCCTTCTTGATGACGAACTCGCTGTCCCCCAGCACCACGCCGGTGCCGCCGCCCTCGGCGGGGTAGAACTCGAGCGGGGTGGTCAGCGGCGTGAGTGCTTTCTTCAGGGGGTGCGGAGGCCCTTCCAGGACGGTGGCGATACGGCCCGTGTCGTCCGCCTTCATGTAGACGATGCGCGCGTTCTGCCCTGTGTCGAGCGGCCGCGTTGTGTACAGTGTGTAGGTGCCCTGGGTGCCGAGCAGGTCCGGCACGCCCATGCCCGCGATCATGTGATCGATATCGTCGGGCGGGTAGGTGACCGGTACGCGCAGGACGGTGGCGGAGCCGCCGCGCTCCTCGACTGCCGTCCAGAAGGGCTTGCCCTGGCGCCGGTTCAGGATCTGCGCGTCGGCCAGCGGCAGGTGCCAGTCGCCGAACTCCAGCGCCGCGTCCGGGAAGATCGTCTCGGAGACGGAGAAACTCGGCAGGTAGGTCTGCGGGTCGCGACGCAGGAAGTCGTACACCCCGTGTTGCCCCGGGCCGGTGCCCGTGGCGAAGCCGGACCACGCGACGGGTGACTGCGCGGGGATGGTCGTGGCCAGCGGCGAGAAGTGCCCCTGCGCGGCCAGCTTGCTGAAATTGGGCAGGGTGCCGTCCGCCATCCAGCCGGACACGATGTTCGGGTCCATGCCGTCGAAGCCGAGGACGATCGTGCGGCCTTCGGGCGGTGGCCCCGACCTGTCATCGCCGACGCAGGCGACGAGCGCCAGTACGACAACGAGCAGCGCAACGAGGCGCGTATTGAGGTGTGCGGTCACTGCCCTTCGGCCTCCGGGGTTTCTTCCTCGTCGCCGCTGTCGATCTCCTCGGTGCTCTCCACACCCTGCAGGTAGCCGATGGACTGCAGGCCCTGCAACTGTTGCTCGGTGAACGAGGCCGCGCCGGATTGCTTGCTCGCCTTCATCTCGTCGTATTCAAGGAACAGGCGGTCGAACAGCATCACCTGTGCGTCGCCCTGTGTCGAGGCGAGTTCACCCGGGTCGTTCTCCAGGTCGTAGTACACCGTGCGATCGGACGCCATGTACCAGATCGACTTGTCGTCGCCCAGCCGCGCGCTCATCTGCTTTTCGCCGTCGGCGATGTGCGAGGCGTACAGCGGCCGCGCCTCCTGTTTGCCGAAGCTCGCGACCTGTTCGTGCAGCATCCGCGCCTTGCTGTTGGGCGGGTTGAATTCCAGGCCGAGCCACTGCGCGGCGGAGGGCGCGATGTCGATCAGGCTGACCGGGTTGTCGATCCGCTCGCCCGCGACGCCGGGGTGCCAGGCGACGATGGGCACGTGCAACTGCTCCTGGTAGAGGCTGAAGCCATGGCCCATGAACGGCCACTTCGGCGCCGCGAACACCATGACGCGGCCGTCGTCGCCGTGGTCGTTGAATTCCTCGCCGTGGTCGGAGAACAGCACGACCGCGGTGTCTTTCAGTTTGCCGTTGGCTTCGAGTGTGTCGAGCATGCCGGCGATCACGTCGCGCAATACGCCCACGGCGTGGGCGTAGACGAGGTAGCGCTTGCAGTACATGGACTCCTCGTCCTCGCAGGCGCGCTGCGGCGCCGTCTTGCGGTAGATCGCGAGTTCTTCGGGGGTGAAAGACGCCAGCCGCTTTTCCAGCCTCGGCACGCTGTCGAAGTGCCAGTTGTGCGCCTCGATGAAATGCACGAAGTCCAGGCTGCGGGTGTCCGGGGCGCGCGCCGCGTTGATCTCGTTCCAGCGCACCAGCATGTCTTCCCAGTAGACATCGCCGAGGGTCGGTATGGTCGGCACATACTTGTCAAAGCTGTCGAAGCCGCGGTTGATGTCGACGTCGTTGGGTTCGAACGTCCACACCGACGCGGAAATGGCGGCGGTATCGAAACCGTTGTCGCGCGCTTCCTGTGCAATCGTGCGTGTTTCCGCGAGCAGCGAGCTGGGAGGGCTGCGCGCCAGGGTGATCTCCTTGAAGCCGTCGATCAGCCCGGCGCCATGCTGGTTGGGCCAGAGGCCGGTAAATGCCGAGGCGATGGACGGCACGGTCCAGGGCGCGGGAGAGGAGGCGTTGGTGAACACCAGCCCGCGTTCCTCCCACTTGCTCAGCGGGTCATCTTCGAGTTCGCCCAGCGCGAAGAAGGTATCCGCCCTGACCGTGTCAATGCAGATCAGGAGCAGGTGCTGCACCGATGCGACCGCGTTTGCGCCGGTGTCGACACTGTCCCCGGTCGGTTTGGAGCAGCCGCTGAAGGCAAGGGCGAGCGCGGCGGTCAGCAGCGCTGTTCTCAGGGTGTGCATAGGTGTTTCTTATTGTATCAATTCGTCCCGGACAAGCGCTTTAGTATAACGAAATAGCCTTGCAGATGAACCGCGCGGCGGGGTCGCCCGGGGCCGGGCAGGCGTTGCAGGGAGTGGCGGGCGGAAATCTGTGACGCAGGTCACGCGGCCCTGTGCCGCGCGCCGCGGTGCGCAGGATATGGCCGCGATGAGCCGTCAGGGTTGTTCGGTCGTTTCTTTCGCGACGGCGACCTTGTCTTCGTCACCCTCGTCGTCTTCCGCTTCGGCGTTGCGCTTTTTCATCATCTTGCGGAACGGGAACATGACGATGGCCAGGAAGGCCAGGCCGACGGTGGCGAGCAG
>JAUIEP010000035.1 GCA_030428835.1 Gammaproteobacteria bacterium
ACGGTGTGTTTCGCAAGCTCAAGCAGGGCCGCTACGAGGCCCAGGCGCGACTCGACCTGCACCGCATGACGGTTGACCGCGCGCGCCGCGAGATTTTCGAGTTTATCGCCCAGGCCTATGAAATGGGGCTGCGCAGCGTCCTGGTGATCCACGGCAAGGGCGACACGCGCGCCGACGCCGAGCGCTGCTCCATCCTCAAGGGCGGCGTCAACCACTGGTTGCGCGAGCTGGACACCGTGCAGGCGTTTCACAGCGCGCTGCCGCGCCACGGCGGCACGGGCGCCGTGTATGTGCTGTTGCGCAAGAGCGAGGAGAAGAAGCGCGAAACCCGCGAACAGTTTGTGCGCAGTTAAAACCGTTGCACGGTCGCGCGACCTCGCCTGTGCGAGGGCGACGAACCGGGTTGGCAGCGTGGTCGCGGCAGGCTTCCTGCGGCTGCGTGGGATGCGGGAGAAGGGCGGAACCCGACGAGTAGCCAGGGGTGGGCTGTCAGGGTATGCTCAGGCGTTTGTCGCCACCCTTTGACTGTTCCGGAGCCCCCTGGATGCTGGGAATCAAGCGCTGTAATCGCAAGGCGAGCTGTCGCCTGGTCGCCGTACTACTCGCGGGCCTTGCGCTTGTGGGTTGCCAACGGGCCGAACAACCGTTCGACGGCGAGCGGCCGCCCAATATCATCCTCATGCTGGTCGACGACCTGCGCTGGGACGAACCCGGATACGCCGGCAACCCCGTGGCGACCGTGAATATCGACGAGCTCGCGCGGCAGGGCGTGCGCTTCGACAACGCCTACGTCACCAGCTCACTCTGCTCGCCGTCCCGCGCCTCATTCCTGACCGGTATGTACCCGCACGCGCACGAGGTGACGGGCAACCTGTCGGACATCGACCCCGAACTTACCCCCACCATCGGCATGCTCCTGCAGGAACACGGCTACCGTACGGCCATGATCGGCAAATGGCATATGGGCGCGGATGCGCGGCCCCGGGCGGGATTCGATGAGTGGTTTGCGCTGCCCGGCCAGGGTGTCTACGAAAACCCCGATTTCAATGCCAACGGCAAGCGCCTGAAAAGCAAAGGCTACAACACCGATATTCTCACCGACAGGGCCATTGAGTTCATCGAAGAGCATGATGACGAGCCCTTCTACCTGCACTTGAGTTACAAGGCCGTCCACCAGCCGCTCATGCCGGCGCCCCGGCACGCCAGGACACTGCAGGCAGCGGACTTCCGCGGACTGGACCGGCCGAATGTTACCGAGCGCAAGCACAGTGTTCGCGCTCGCCGCGCGGAAACCCTGCTCGCAGTCGATGACAGCGTCGGCAGGATAATGCGCTACCTGGAGGACGCGCAGCTCAAGGACAACACGATCGTGGTGTTTACCAGCGACAATGGCTACCTCCTCGGGGAACACGGCCGCGCCGACAAGCGCCTTTTTTACGAGGAGTCGATTCGCATACCCTGGATCGTCTACTACCCGCCGCTCGGCAAGGCGGGAACGGTGCGACCGGAGCCCATACTCAACATCGACTTCCTGCCGAGTGTGCTGGAGCTGGCGGGCCTGCCGGTTCCCGCCCATATACAGGGGCGGTCATTCGCGCCCCTGCTGACGGGAGGCAGCGAGGACTGGCGCGCCTATTGGGTGTACGAGTATTTCAACGAGGCTGAGTTCATGCACCTGCCCACCCATCTTGCCGTGGTGGATGACCGGTACAAGTACGTGACGTTTCCCGAGGGCGCCGACCTGTTCAAGGAGTTCTCCGGCGAGGATATGCTGTTCGACCTCCAGGTCGACCCTTATGAGCAGCACGACCTCGCCGCGTCAGGGGACCATTCAGATATCCTGGTCGCGATGAAAACGCAGCTACGTCAGTTCGCGCGGGAGACAGAATTGCGCTTTTTCGACCTGGATCCCGTCTTCGTCAATAAACGCATCAAGTGGCTCATGGACGAGGAAGAAGGACTCGGCTGGTTCCGCGCCGGTATGCAGAGAACCTACCCGCAGGGCTACCCGGGCTGGGAACCGCCGGAGCGCAAGTCATTCGACTGAGGAGGCGCCGGCGGCCTTGAGTATGTCGGCGTACGGCGTGCCGTGCCGGTGTGTGGCGATGATATCCAGCACGGTACGGCCCGACTTGTCGGTGGCGTTGAGGTCGCGACCCTGCTCGACGAAGAAACCCACGAACAGTTCGAAGTCGTCGGCACGCATGCTCTGGTAGGCCTTGAGCAGCATGTGGAAGTTCTCGTCGGTGCCGTCGTAGGATTTCGCGTTCAGGAAGCTGCGCACGTGATCCTCCGTCCAGACCTCGTCGAGAACCTTCTGCTTGTCCTTCTTCATCTATTGCTCCTAAACCAGTTTCTGCGCCAGCAGCTCGTTGACCATCTGCGGGTTCGCCTGGCCCTTTGACAGCTTCATCACCTGGCCCACGAAGAAGCCCAGGAGTTTCTTGCGCTTGCCCTCGTCGGCCTCGAGATACTGCTGCACCTGCGCGGCGTTGTTCGCGATGACCTCGTCGACCATGGACGCCAGTGCGCCCGAGTCGCTCACCTGCTTGAGGCCCCGCGCCTCAATGATGTCGTCGGCGCTGCCCTCGCCCTGCCACATGGCCTCGAAGACCTGCTTGGCGATCTTGCCGGAGATGCTGTTGTCGAGGATGCGCGCGATGAGGCCGCCGAGGTCGCCCGCGGCGACGGGGCTGTCCGCGATGTCGAGTTCGCTCCTGTTGAGTTGCCCGAGTAGCTCCACCTGCACCCAGTTCGCCGCGATCTTGGCGTCGCCGCAGCGCTCGACCACGGCCTCGTAATAGTCCGCGAGCGCGCGGCTGTCAGACAGCACGCTGGCGTCGTAACCGCCGAGGCCGTACTGCTGCATGAAGCGGTGCCGCTTTTGTACGGGCAGTTCGGGCAGTGCGTCGGCGAGTGCCTGGATATAGGCGTCGTCGATCACGACCGGCAGGAGGTCGGGTTCCGGGAAATAGCGGTAGTCGTTGGCGACTTCCTTGGAGCGCATGGGACGAGTTTCGTCGCGCTCCGCATCGTACAGGCGCGTTTCCTGCACCACCGCGCCGCCGTCCTCCAGGATATCGGACTGGCGTTCGAACTCGTGCAGGATGGCCTTCTCGACGAAGCGGAACGAGTTGACGTTCTTGATCTCGGCGCGGGTGCCGAGAGTGTCGGAGCCGGCCGGGCGCAGCGAGATGTTGATGTCACAGCGCATGGAGCCTTCAGCCATGTTGCCGTCGGAAATACCGAGGTAGGTCACCAGGCTGTGCAGTGCTTTCAGGTAGGCGACCGCTTCCTCGGCGCTGCGTATGTCAGGCTCGGACACGATCTCCAGCAGCGGCGTGCCGGCGCGGTTCAGGTCGATACCGCTCTGGCCGTGATAGTCCTCGTGCAGCGACTTGCCCGCGTCCTCTTCAAGGTGCGCGCGAGTGATGCCGATGTCCCGCGTGCTGCCGTCCGCGAGTGTGATCTCGAAGCTGCCCCTGCCGACGATCGGGTGGTCGAACTGGCTGATCTGGTAGCCCTTGGGCAGGTCGGGATAAAAATAGTTCTTGCGGTCGAACACGGAACGCTTGCCGATCTGCGCGCCGATGCCGAGTCCGAACATGACGGCGTAGCGCACGGCCTGCTCGTTCAGCACCGGCAGCATGCCGGGCATGGCGAGGTCCACCGCGCTGGCCTGCGTGTTGGGCGCGGCGCCGAACGTGGTGGCCGAACCCGAGAAGATCTTCGACCGGGTGGCGAGCTGCAGGTGCACCTCCAGGCCGATGACGGTTTCATATGCCATCAGCCGCCACCCCCGGCCAGGGCGGGCGCCTGTGTGTGCCAGTCGGTCGCCTGCTGGAAGCGGTGGCCGACATTGAGCAGGCGCGCCTCGTCGAAATGCCGCCCGACCAGTTGCAGGCCGACGGGCAGGCCGTCCACCCGCCCTGCGGGAACCGACAGGCCGGGCAGGCCCGCGAGATTGACCGCCAGTGTGTAGATATCCTCCAGGTACATCGCCACCGGGTCGTCCGACTTCGCGCCCAGTGCGAACGCCGGTCCGGGTGTGGTGGGCCCCGCGATAACGTCGACGCGCTCGAACGCGTCGGTGAAGTCCTGCTGGACCAGGCGCCGCACCTGCTGCGCCTTGCGGTAGTAGGCGTCGTAGTATCCCGCCGACAGCGCGTAGGTGCCGACCAGGATGCGCCGCTTGACCTCATCGCCGAACCCCTCTTCGCGGGTGCGGGTGTAGAGGTCCATGAGGTCTTCCGGGTTGTCGCAGCGATAGCCGTAGCGCACGCCGTCGTAGCGCGACAGGTTGGTGGAGGCCTCAGCGGGCGCGATGATGTAATAGGTGGCTATCGCCAGGTGCGTGTGCGGCAGCGACACGTCCACCAGCGTGGCGCCCAGTTGTTCCAGTTCGGCCAGCGCCGCGCGCACCGCGGTGCCGGTCGCGCCGTCCAGGCCCTCGCCGAAGTACTCGACGGGCAGGCCGATGCGCAGTCCCTCGAGACCCGCGGCCAATGCCGCGCTGTAATCGGGTACCGGGACCTTCGCCGATGTGGAGTCCAGCGGGTCGTGGCCCGCCATGGCGCCCAGCAGCAGGGCGCAGTCCTCGGCCGTCCGCGCCATCGGCCCGCCCTGGTCGAGGCTGGAGGCGAAGGCGATCATGCCGAGACGCGACACGCGACCGTACGTCGGCTTGAGGCCGGTAATGCCGCACAGCGCCGCGGGCTGGCGGATGGAGCCGCCGGTGTCCGTGCCCGTTGCGGCGGGCACCAGGCGCGCTGCCACGGCCGCCGCAGACCCGCCGGAAGAACCGCCGGGCACGTGCTCGATGTTCCACGGGTTGCGCGCCGGCCCGTAGTAGCTGGTTTCGTTGGAGGAGCCCATGGCGAACTCGTCCATGTTGGTCTTGCCCAGTGTCACGGCGCCCGCGGCGTGCAGCTTGTTCACGACGGTCGCATCGTAGGGCGGCACGAAGTTGTCCAGCATCCGCGAGCCGCAACTGGTGCGCAGGCCGTCGGTGCAGAAAATGTCCTTGTGGGCGATCGGTATGCCCGTCAACGTGTGCGCGCTCCCGGCTGCGCGGCGCGCATCGGCGGCGCGCGCCGCGGCCAGCGCGCCGTCCTCGTCGACGGTAATGAAACTGTTGATCCGGCTATCGAGGGCCTGCACCCGCTCAAGCAGCGCGCGGGTGAGCTCCTCGGACGTGAAACGGCCTTCGTGCAGGCCTTCGGCCAGCTGGGCGACGGTGAACTCGTGCATGGGGCTAGTCGATGACCCTGGGAACGAGGTAGAGCCCGTCCTCCACCGCCGGCGCGATCGCCTGGAACGCGTCGCGTTGATTGCCCTCGGTCACCTCGTCCGGACGCAGTGCCTGGGTGGCGTCCAGCGGGTTGGCCATGGGTTCGACGCCGCTCGTGTCCGCCGCCTGCAGTTGCTCCACCATCGCCAGGATCGCGTCGATGCGCCGGGTCACCTCGCCGATCTGTCCGGCGTCGATGCGGATGCGTGCCAGCGCCGCGATTTTCTCGATCTCGTCCTGTTCGATGGTCATGTCTGTCCCGGAGGAATTCGCCTGCTGTAAAGGCGCCCGCAGGCGCGAGGGGGCGTAAAGTTATCATATTTGCGCCTTGCCCAAAATCCCCGCGATTGTTACAGTTGCGCGATTCGTTCAAGGCCCGGCAAGACCGTCTTTTCAATGCATTCCACCCGGATCGTTCGGGCTCAATGGCCCGCAAGCGAAGGCGCGCTCGGCGCCCGGGTGCGGTCCCCCGCCTGCGTCACAAGGTAGCCTGATTTCATGCTGAAGAAGCTTCGCGGCCTGGTATCCAATGATCTGTCGATAGATCTTGGAACGGCCAATACCCTGATATACGTGCGTGACCAGGGCATTGTGCTGGACGAGCCGTCCGTGGTCGCGATCCGCATTCACAACGGCCAGAAGACGATCGAGGCCGTGGGTTCCGAGGCCAAGCGCATGCTCGGCCGGACGCCGGGCAACATCACCGCCATCCGCCCGCTGAAAGACGGCGTGATCGCGGACTTCCTGGTCACCGAGAAGATGTTGCAGCACTTCATCGCGAAGGTGCACGAGAGCCGCTTCATCCGGCCGAGTCCGCGCGTGCTCGTGTGCGTACCCTGCATGTCGACCCAGGTGGAGCGCCGCGCCATTCGCGAGTCCGCACTGTCTGCCGGTGCGCGCGACGTGCGCCTGATCGAGGAGCCGATGGCCGCGGCCATCGGCGCGGGCCTGTCGGTCGAGGAGGCCACCGGGTGCATGGTCGTCGATGTCGGCGGCGGCACGACGGAAGTCGCGATCATCTCCCTCAACGGCGTTGTCTACCGCGATTCGGTACGCGTGGGCGGCGACCGTTTTGACGAGGCCATCGTATCGCATGTCCGGCGCCGCTACGGCAGCCTGATCGGCGACGCGACGGCCGAGCGCATCAAGCTGGAGATCGGCTGCGCCTTCGCGGGCTCCGAACTGCGCGAGATCGACGTACGCGGTCGCAACCTCGCCGAGGGTGTACCGCGCAGCTTTACGCTCAACAGCGACGAAATCCTCGAGTCACTGCAGGATCCCCTCACCGCCATCGTGCAGGCGGTGAAGTCGGCCCTGGAGCAGTCGCCGCCTGAGCTGGCCGCGGATATCGCCGAGAGCGGCATCGTCCTCACCGGTGGCGGCGCCCTGTTGCGCGACCTCGACCGCCTCATCTCCGAAGAGACCGGCCTGCCGGTCATCGTCGCCGACGACCCGCTGACCTGCGTGGCCCGCGGCGGCGGTATGGCCATGGAGCGCATGGACAGGCACACTATCGACCTGCTGTCCACGGAGTAATCCACTCCCGGCGGCGGGGTGTTTTGCCAGGGCGACCGAGGAGCCGACATCAAGCCGTTATTCGTCAAGGAATCCTCCCTCGGGTGGCGCACGCTGATCGCCCTGGTCCTGGTGGCCGGCCTCATTTTCGCGGACCTGCGCCTGAACAACCTCGACAACGGCCGCGCACTCCTGAACACCCTCGCCACGCCGATCTACTGGCTCGCCGACCTGCCTTCCCGGCTGGGCGACTGGGGACAACACAACCTGCGCAGCCGCGGTGAACTGATCGAAGACAACGAGCGCCTCGAGCGCGAGAACCTGATACTGCAGGGTCGCTCCCTGCAGATGGCCTCGTTGCAGGCCGAGAACGTGCGCCTGCGCGCGCTGCTCAATTCCACCGCACTGCTGCGCGACGACGTACTGGTGGCGGAACTCGTCGGCGTGTCGCCCGACCCCGCGCGACATCAACTGGTCCTGAACAAGGGCGAGATGGACGGTGTGTTTGTCGGCCAGCCCCTGATCGACGCCGACGGCCTCGTGGGCCAGATCGCCGAGGTGAGCGCGGCGCAGTCGCGCGCACTGCTGATTACCGACGCGACCCACTCGGTGCCGGTCCAGGTCAACCGCAACGGTGTTCGCGCGATCGCCGAGGGCACCAGCGCACTCGGTTCGCTGGAGATACATCACGTGTCCGCCACTACCGATATCAGGGAGGGCGACCTGCTGGTGACGTCGGGCCTGGGCGGGCGCTTCCCCGTCGGTTACCCGGTGGCCGTGGTATCGGTGGTCGAGCGCGATCCCGGCGAGCCTTTTGCGCGGGTCAGCGCGGTGCCCACCGCGGCGCTCGACCGCAGCCGCCATGTGTTGCTCGTGTTCACGAGCGAGCAGGGGGAGTAAGCCTTGGTCGACGAGGGCGGTCGCGGCTACGGCATCATTCTCGCCACCTTCCTGTTCGCCTACACATTGGCCGTTGTCCCGTTCCCGCTCTGGCTGCAGTGGGGCCGCCCCGAGTGGCTCGCGCTCACGCTGATCTACTGGACCATCGCCTTGCCGCAGCGGGTGGGTATCACGACCGCACTGGTTCTGGGTATCGGGCTCGACGTGCTGGAGGGCGCCGTGCTCGGGCAGAATGCCTTTGCCCTCGTCGTCGTGACGTTCCTGTCCCTGCTCCTGTACCAGCGCCTGCGCGTCTACAGCCTGTGGCAGCAGTCGGGCGTGGTCTTCCTCCTCGTGGGTATCAACCAGCTCATCTGCCAGTGGGTCCAAAACCTCCAGGGCGTGGGCGCGACCTCGCTGTTGTTCCTGCTGCCCGCCTTCACCAGTGCCCTGTTGTGGCCGGTGGTGCTCACCAGCCTGCGCGGATTGCGTCGCGAATACCGGGTGAGTTGAGGCCGTGGAGCTGGTACTCGCCTCCAACTCACCGCGCCGTCGCGAACTGCTCGCGCAACTGGGGGTGCGCTTTCGCGTGGTGCCCGCCGCGATCGACGAGAGCGTGCGCGGCGGCGAGTCCCCGGAGGATTACGTCCTGCGCATGGCGATGGAAAAGGCCCAGGCGGTCGCGGCCCGCGAGGCCGGTGCCTGCGTGCTGGGCGCCGACACGACCGTCGTGCTGGACGATGACATCCTGGGCAAGCCGGCCAGCCACGGCGAGGCGCTGGCGACACTGGCGCGTCTCAGCGGGCGCAGTCACGCGGTAATGACGGGCCTGTGCCTCGCGACGCCCGGTGGCAGTCACGGGGAAGTGGTCAGGACCGAGGTGACGTTCGTCACGCTGGACTTTGCGACCTGCGAGGCCTACCTCGCCACGGACGAGCCGTGGGACAAGGCCGGCGGCTACGGGATCCAGGGCCTGGCGGGGGCATTCGTGCGCGGCATCAACGGCAGTTACTCCAACGTCGTCGGCCTGCCGCTGGCCGAGACCTGGGCGTTGCTGCGCCGGCACGGCATCGAGGGGTCGCTGGGTGGCGCCGCGGAGGACGCGGTGTGAGCGAGGAGATCCTCGTCAACGTCACACCGATGGAAACACGCGTCGCCGTGCTGGACAACGGCGCCACTCAGGACATCCATATCGAGCGCGCGGTCAATCGCGGCATCGTCGGCAATATCTACGCGGGTAAGGTGGTCCGCGTGCTGCCTGGCATGCAGGCGGCCTTCGTGGAGATCGGTGTGGAGCGCACCGCCTTCATACACCTGTCCGACATCGTCCCGGCGGGCGCGCGCGGTCGCGAACCGCAGGACGAGGCCCCCGAGCGGGTCTCCGACCACCTGCGTGAGGGGCAGAAGGTTGTCGTGCAGGTCACGCGGGAGCCGCTGGGCAGCAAGGGTGCCCGGCTGACGACGGGCCTGTCCGTCTCCACCCGTTACCTCGTGCTGATGCCGCAGACCGACCACATTGGCGTCTCCCAGCTCATCGAGGAACCCGGGGAGCGCCAGCGCCTGCTCGCGCTGTTGGACGAGGCGCTGGCCGCGCAGCAGATGGCGGACGCCGGCGGTTACATCATACGCACCGCGGCCGAGGGGGCGGGACTTCAGGAGCTGTGCGCCGACCTGCGCTACCTGCGGCGGCTCTGGGCCGCGGTCGCGCGCAGGGCGGAGCAGGCGACGGCCCCGGAGCTGCTCTACGAGGACCTGCCGCTGCACCTGCGTACCGCGCGCGACCTCGCCCGCGCCGGCGTCGAGGCCATCCACGTCGACAGCCGCGAGGCCTTCGAGGCGCTCGCCGCGTTCTGCGAGTCCTACATGCCGGAAGTGAGCGGCCTGCTCGAGCATTACACCGGCGCCCGCCCGCTGTTCGACCTGTACGGCGTGGAGGAGGACATCCAGCGCGCGCTCGGTCGGCAGGTCGACCTGAAGTCCGGGGGTCACCTGATCATCGACCAGACGGAGGCGATGACCACGATCGACGTGAATACCGGTTCCTTTGTCGGCAGGAGCAACCAGGCCGACACCATCCTCAAGACCAACCTCGAGGCGGCCACCGCGCTGGCGCGGCAACTGCGCATGCGCAACCTCGGCGGCATCATCATTGTCGACTTCATCGACATGGCGGACGCGGAGCACAGGCGCCAGGTGCACCGGGCGCTCGAAAAGGCCATGGCGCACGACCCGGCGCGCAACCAGATCACGGGCGTGTCCGACCTCGGCCTCGTGGAGATGACCCGCAAGCGCACCCGCGAGAGCCTGGAGCGCATGTTGTGCGAAACGTGCCCGGTGTGCGATGGTCGCGGTGTGCAGAAGACCGCGGAAACTGTGTGTTATGAGATATTCCGCGAGATCATGCGCGATGCCAAAGCCTATGAGAACGATGCGCTGATGGTGCTCGCCGCGCAGGCGGTCGTCGATCGCCTGCTGGACGAGGAGTCCGCCAATCTGGCCGATCTCGGGGAGTTTGTGGGCAAGGCGATCAGTTTTCGTGCAGAACCGCGCTACTCGCAGGAGCAGTTCGACATTATTCTGCTCTAAACTAGCGTGGTACCGGGAGAGCAGCGGATTGCGGATTTTCTACGACAGACTGAGTAGCGCGCTGTGGGTCGCGCTGGTGAGCCTGTTGCTGCTGCTCGCGATCTACGTCAGCGTCGGTCGCGTGCTCATGGCGAATCTCGCCGCCTATCGCGAGCCGATTCTACAGGAACTCAATGTGCGCCTGCCGTTCACGGTGGAAGCGCAATCCATGCGCGGCTCCTGGCAGTCGTTCTCGCCCTACGTCGTGATGCGCGACCTGCGCGTCAGCTTCCCGGAACAGGACATGCCGCCGCTCGCGTTCGGCGAAGGCCGCATCCGCATCGACGTACTCAATACCCTGCGCACAGGCACCCTGCAGGTGCGCCGGGTGGAACTGACAGCCCTCAAGCTGCGCGGCGAGCTGGACAGCGACGGCCGCTTCGAGCTGACCGGGTTCAGCGGCGGGCAGGGCACCGGGGCCGCGTGGCTCGAGGAATTCCTCCTCAACATCGAGGCGCTGAAGTTAACGGACAACCAGCTCAGCCTCGGTCTGCCGGACGGCGAACGGCGCGAGTTCGCCCTGGACCTCCTGCTGGAGCGCGAGAGCAGCCGGCGCCTGCTGGAGGCCCGCCTGCAGAGCACCGCGGGCACGCGCATCACCCTGCTCGGCGAGGGGGTGGGCAACCCGTTCACCCCCGAGGATTTCGACGGGCGCTTTTACGCGCGCGTCGTGACCAGCAGCCTGGGCGCCATGCGCCCCATGATGCCGCAGGATTTACCGCTGCGCATGGACGGCGAAGGCGAGGTGCAGGTATGGCTGGATCTCGAGGGCGGGCAGCCGTCGCTGAGCGCGCACCTGGACGCCCGCAACCTGGATCTCACGGGAACCAGTGGCGACTGGCACGTACCCCTGGACGAGCTGGCGCTGAAGGCGCAGGTGAGCCAGGAGAAAAACCGCTGGACGCTGGTCGCCTCCGACCTGGCGGTAGCGCGGGACGCCGCCCGGTTCCACCTGCCCAGCGTGCAGTTTGAAGCCTGGGAGGACAGCGTGCGCCTGCGCTTCCCCGAGCTCGCGGTGCGCAACGCGCTAGAGTTGTTGAACGAAATGCGTGTCATCCCCGAGGACCTGCGCGACATACTCAATGAGCTGGCGCCCACGGGCCTGTTGCCCGCGCTGGAGGTGAGCGTGCTGGACCTCGCGCAGCCGGCCCAGAGCTGGCAGGTGAGGGCGAACTTCGAACAGTTGCACGTCGAGTCCTACCGGGGCGCGCCGGGGGTGACAGGCGCGACCGGCTACGTCGACCTGACTCCCCGGGGCGGGCGCTTCATTGTCGACAGCGAGGATATCGCCCTCGCTTTCCCCGCGATCTATCGCGAGCCGCTGCGTTTCGCGGACCTGTCGGGTGAGTTCGGCCTGACCTGGGACTCCGACGCGGTGCGCCTGCGCAGTGACCTGGTCACGGCGCAGGGGGAAGAGGGCACCGCGCGTGCGTTGTTCGGTCTGTCGCTGCCGCTGTCGGAGTCGGCGGTCGGTCCCGAGATGGATCTTATGGTCGGCGTGCAGGACTTCGATGCCGCCTACCGTCGAAAATACCTGCCGTATACGCTGCCCGACAGCCTGCTTGAATGGCTGGACCGCAGTATCGTCGACGGCCGGGTCGCCGACGGCGCGTTCCTGTATCGCGGCAGCCTGCGCTCCGGGCAGGGTGCGATGCGTACCGTGCAGCTCGCGTTCAACGTCGCGCGGGCGAAACTCGAGTATGACCGCCAGTGGCCCGCCGCAACCTTGCAGGACGCCATCGTGCTCATCGACGACACCGCGATCAGTGTCTGGGCCGGGCAGGTGGGTATCTTCGATTCCGGCGCCGAAGATGTTTCCGTGGAAACCGTAATCAATGACGGGGGTGAGCCCGTACTCGCCGTGCGGGCGCAGGTCAGCGGGCCGGCGGCGGACGGCCTGCGCATACTGAATGAATCGGCGCTAGCCTCGCTGGTCGGCGGGACCTTCGGTGAGTGGCGCGCGACGGGAGAGCTCGACACGCAGCTGGATCTCGAGCTGGTGCTCAAGGACGGGGCGCAACCCCGGGTCGACGTGCAGGCGAAGCTGCGCGACGTCGATCTCGATATCGTCCCCGGCAACCTGCCGGTGACATCGGTCAACGGTTCGTTCGGCTACAGCACCACGACCGGTTTCAGCGGCGATGACCTGCGCGGCGAACTGTGGGGCAGGGCAGTGACGGCCACCATAGCGCAGCGCCATGCCGACGGCAGCAACTATACGGCGGGCACGTCCGGACTGCGGGTGAACTTCGCGGGCAGCGCCGCCGCCGCGGATGTGCGGCAGTGGCTGGGCCTCGATTTTCTGGCGCTCGCCGACGGTACCGCGGCTGTGGAGGGCGGGATTCTCCTGCTGCCCGGCGAGCCGCCCTTGCTCGAGGTGAGCAGTGATCTCGTCGGAGTAAGCCTCGATCTGCCGGACCCGTGGCGCAAGGCGCCCGGTGAGGCGCGTACATTTGCGCTCAATTTGCCGCTGGGCAAGGACGGCGGGCCGCTCGGCCTGGCGTTGGGCCAGGACCTTGCGCTGGATATACAGCTCGGCGGCGCCTTTGGCGGCGCCCTCGGTATCAACGCCCCGCCGGGGGCAGTCGAGGAAGGTGTTTTCCGGGTGACGGGCGAGGCGCCGTTTATCGAGGCGGACCAGTGGCTGGGATTTGTCACGGATTACCTGCTGCCCGCTGCGGCGGCCGATGGCGATGTGCCGGCGATGCCCGCGCCGGTCGAACCTGTCGCACCCGCCGCCGCACCGCGGGTCGTGGTGGAGCAACTGCGCACCCAGATCCTGCGCGTCCTTGGCCAGACGGTGGAGGCGACGACATTCAGCCTGGATATCGGGCCGGACGAGTGGCAGGTCGCTGTTGCCAACGACTGGCTGCGCGGCGAGGGCGCACTCGCGCGCACCGGCGGGCAGTCGCGTGTCACGGTCGATTACCTCGACCTGGACCGCCTGCCCGAGTTGTTGCCGGCAGAAAACCAGGCGCCGGGAGCGGCGGCGCAGGATGCTGCCCCGGGTTCGACCTCGCCGTTCGAGCTGCCTGACCTCGATATCAGCCTGCTCAACCTGCATCAGGGTGAGCGTCGCCTGGGCGATCTGCGGTTCCGGCTGGCCAGCGCCGGGGATGACATCAGGCTCGAAGCGATAGGCGGTGAACTTGCCGGGATGCGGCTTGTCGAGGATGCCGGCAACCGGTTGGACTGGCGCCGCGGCGAGGCCCCGCAGACCGCATTGTCGGTGCAGCTCGCGTTCAAGAACATCGGCAATACGCTGGACTACTTCGGCTACCAGCGCATCGTGGAGACACGCAAGGGCGAGATTACGCTCAACCTGGATTGGCCCGGCGGGCCCACCGATATCGATCTCGCGGCGGGTGAGGGCGAACTGGCGCTGAATTTCGGCAGCGGCAACTTCCTGGCTGTGCCGGCCGGCGCGTCGGGCGCGCTGCGCGTGGTGAGTATCCTCAACCTCTTCGACATCGTGCGCCGTTTGAGCCTGACCCACATGTTCGAGTCCGGCATTCCCTTCGACAGCGTCAAGGGCAGCGTGCTTGTCGCCGATGGCCGCATCACCGTGCCGTCGCTATCGGTCAAGGGCGGCTCCAGTTTCAAATTCTCCGGCGTGTCGGATATCGCGCAGCGCAACCTGAGTGGGGAACTCGTGGCGACGTTGCCGCTGGCCAACAACCTGCCCTGGATCGCGGCGCTCGCCGCCAACCTGCCCGTCGCGGCGGGCGTGTTCGTGGTCAGTAAGTTGTTCGACAAACAGATGCAACGACTGTCGAGTGGCGTGTACAGCATCGAGGGGACCTGGGACGAGCCGCAGATCTCCTTCGACCGGATCTTCGACGACCGCTCCAAGGGCGTTCCGAAGAAAACGCAGGAGAGTGGCGAGCCCGCTACCGGTACGCCGGCTGAGCCAGGTGTCGCCGCGCAGGAACCCCCGGGCGATCCTGCGCAACCCGGCGCGGCGCCCCCCGGCGAAGCGGCCGTGGAGCCTCAGTCACCCTCGCCGTAGTTTTCGCGCAGCTCCTTCAGGTAGCGGAACAGGCGCCGACCCGCCGCGGGAGGCTTGCCCTGTTCGGCCTCGCGCTTCCCCTGCCGCGCCAGTTGCCGCAGTTGCTGCCGGTCCGCCTCGGGCCAGCGCCGCATCACTGCCTCCACGCCCGCATCGTCCCCGGTGAGTACGCGGTCGCGCAATTCCTCCAGCTGGTGGAATGCCGATGCGTCGCGCTGGCGGCTTTCGTGCAGCGCATCGAGTGCGCGGCGGATAGGCTCCGCGTCGACGCGACGCATGAGTTTGCCGATGAGCTGCAGGTGGCGTTTGCGCGCGCTGTTGCTGCGGATGGCGCGCGCCTCGAGCACCGCTTCACGCAGCGCGTCGTCCTCGAGGGGAATCCTGGCGAGTTCGCGCTCGCTCAGGTTGACCAGGGTTTCGCCGATGGCCTGCAACGCGTGCATGCGCCGCTTCATCTCGCTCTTGCTCGGCGCGGGGTCCTCGTCCTCCCGGTGCGGTTCGTAATCAGCCATAAACCAGCGTGGCGAGTCCGAGGAATGACACGAAGCCCACCACATCGGTGACGGTTGTGAGGACCACGCCGCCGGCGACGGCGGGGTCGATCTTCATCTGCGTCATGACCAGCGGCAGCACGGCGCCCACGAACGCGGCGGTCACCAGGTTGATGACCATGGCGGCGGCGATGATATAGCCGATGCCCGGATCGCCGAACCAGAACGAGGCGGCGACCGCGACCACGACCGCCCACAGGAAGCCGTTGATGGCGCCCACGATCAGCTCGCGGTTGATCAGCCACGTCCTGTTGTTGCGCTCCACCTGGCCCATCGCGATGCCGCGTACCAGTATCGTAAGGGTCTGTGTGCCGGCGATGCCGCCCATGGAGGCGACGATGGGCATGAGCACCGCCAGCGCGACCACCTTTTCGATGGTGCCCTGGAACAGGTTGATCACCGAGGCAGCGATGAATGCGGTTAGCAGGTTGATGCCCAGCCACATGGCGCGGCGCGGCGCCGCGCGGCGCACGGGGGCGAAGGTATCCTCGTCCTCGTCCAGGCCCGCCATGGACATCAGGTTGTGGTCGGCGTCCTCGCGTATCACGTCCACCACGTCGTCGATGGTGATGCGGCCCAGCAGTTTGCCCTCGCTGTCCACCACCGGTGCCGATACCCAGTCGTTACGCTCGAACAGGCGGGTCACCTCGGTAGCCGGTGTATTGACGTCAATCGGTACCACATCGGTGATCATCATCTCGCGTACGCTGGTACCGGGGTCCGACACGAGCAGGGTGCGCAACGGGAGCAGCCCGATGAACTTGTCGCGGCGGTTGACCACGATCAGGTTGTCGGTCATCGCCGGTATCTCGTCGTGGCGGCGCAGGTAGCGCAACACGACATCGAGCGTCAGGCGGGCGCGAATGGTGATGGTATCGGTGTTCATGAGGCCGCCCGCGACGTCCTCGGGGTAGTGCATTACCGCTTCCAGGCGCGCACGGTCCTGGTGGTCCATCGCGTTCAGGACTTCCTGGGTGACGCGGTCGGGCAACTGCTGGAGGATGTCCGCGACATCGTCGTCCTCCAGCCCCTCGGTGATCTGGGCGACCTCGGAGGCGTCCATGTCGCCGAGAAACTCCACGCGCAACTCGTCGGTCAGCTCGCCGATCACCTCACCTTCACGCTCCACTTCCACGAGCTGCCACAGTACCTGGCGGAACTTCGGGGGCGAGGATTCGAGCAGGTGCGCGACGTCGGCGGAGGAGAGGCCGTTGAGCATGCGGCGGACGTCGACGAAGGTGCCACTGTCGAGGGCGTTGGAGAGGCGGTCCAGGGCGCTGGGGGATGTCGCTTTGTTCTGCACCATGTGTCTTCTCCCCAGCCAAGCCCCCCGGGCCCGCCGGCCCGAATCCGGGAAATTATCCGGAAAAGCCCGGGGTGCAACAACGGGATTAGTTACAGATTTGCCGCGCGGGAGTCGCGCGACGGGGTGGCTACCGCTTATTCGGGTTCGTCGAAGCGGTTTTCGATGAGAGTCGTCAGCGCCGCCAGCGCGTCCTCCTCGTCTTCGCCCTCGATCAGGACGTCGAGCACCGTGCCCTTGCCGGCCGCCAGCATCATGACGGACATGATGCTCTTGCCGTCGATGAGCTTATCGCCGACCCCGGCCTGGATGGTGCTGGAAAATGCGCCGGTGCAATCGACAAACTTCTTCGCTGCACGGGCGTGCAGGCCAAGTTTGTTGATGATTGTTACCTGGGTGCGGATCACTCGTTCGCCTGGCTATTCGAGTTCTCGGTGTCTGATGTGGATACCGGGCAACGTCTCCCGGTAGTGCTGGTACAGCCGATCAGCTAGGTATACTGACCGATGTTGTCCCCCCGTACAACCCAGGGCGATGGTCATGTAACTGCGGTTGCCCTCGCGGTACCGCGGCAGCCAGCGATCGAGGTAGCCGGAGATATCGTCGTACAGTTCCTGGGTCATGGGCTGCTCGCGCAGGAAGGCCTGTACCGCCGGGTCCAGGCCGGTCTTCAGTCGCAGTTCCTTCACCCAGTGGGGATTGGGCAGCATACGTACATCGAATACGAGATCCGCATCCGCCGGCACGCCGCGCTTGAAGCCGAAGGATTGCACCAGGACGGACATTTTCCCCGCTGTCGTACCCAGGAGTCGCTGCTTGATGGTGTCGCGCAACTCGTACAGGGTCATCTGGCTCGTATCCAGTGTCAGGTCGGCGCTGGAGGAAATGGGCGCGAGCAGTTCGCGCTCGCGCTCGATGGCCTCGGCGAGCGGGATGTTCTCCGTACTCAGCGGGTGGCGCCGGCGGGTTTCGCCGAAGCGCTGGATGAGGATGACTTCCTGGGCGTCGAGGAACAGTACCTGGCGTTCCACGGTGTCCGGCAGCGAACCCACGATGTCGCGAAAATTGGCGAGGTCCTGCCAGGCGTTGCGGGCATCGATACACACCGCGGTGCCCTGGAACAGTTTGAACTCGTGCCCGCTGGTTTTCTCCACCAGGGAGGGCAGCAGCGAGGCGGGCAGGTTGTCGATGCAGTAGTAACCTTCATCCTCGAGCTGGTTGAGGGCGGTACTCTTGCCCGAGCCGGAACGACCGCTGATGATGATGAGGCGCACGCCGGGCTGCCTCAGTCCGGTCCCGTCATCGCGAGTTCGTACAGGGCGCGGCGGTCAGTCGCCGCGCGCAGGGCCTTGCAGAACTCGTGGTCACCGAACATGCGCGCTACCTCCGCGAGAATATCCAGGTGTTCCTGGTGCGCTTCTTCGGGTACCAGGAGCACGAAGAGCAGGTCTACCGGCCTGTCATCCGGTGCATCAAACGGTATCGGTTCGCTGAGGCTTAGTAAAGCGCCCAGCGGTGCGGTGCAGCTGGCGGCGCGGCAGTGGGGAATGGCGATGCCGTCACCCAGGGCGGTGCTGCCCAGCTTCTCCCGCTCTATCAGGTGGTCGAGCACATCCTCGTACACGAGGTCCGTGCGGTCATCGCAGACCAGCTGTGTAATGGTTTCAAACAGTCGTTTCTTGCTGCCCCCGGCGATTTTGCACGCTGTGCGCGCCGGGGAGAGGATATCTTCAAGGGCTGCCATGGCGTGGTGAGTCAATGCCCCCTGTGCTTTTGCTTGTGCTTGATCAACTGGCGATCGAGCTTGTCGGCGAGCGCGTCGATGGCCGCGTACATGTCCTCGGATTCCGCGTGAGCGAACAGGTCCCCGCCCGCGATGTGTACTGTGGCCTCGGCTTTCTGTACGAGTTTGTCGATGGACAGGATGACGTGGGTGGTGGAAATCTGGTCGAAGTGTCGTTGCAGGCGTTCAAATTTACTCTCTACGTACTCCTTGAGGGGGACGGTGACATCGAGATGGTGACCAGTAATGTTGAGTTGCATGGAAAACTCCCTATAGCACAGTGTGTCGGGCTTGCGCCCGTGGCCGGCGGTTGGGCCGGGCCGTAATCCCCAGTCTAGACCAAGCGCTTGCGCTCGTTGGACGGTGGGATAAAGAGGGTGTCGCGGTATTTGGCGATTGTGCGCCGGGCGACCTTGATGCCCTGTTCCTCCAGTAATTTGGTGATCTTGTTGTCGCTGAGCGGCTTGCGCGGGTTTTCCGCCGCCACCAGCTTCTTGATGAGCGCGCGAATGGCGGTGGAAGAGCACTCGCCGCCACTCGTGGTGGCCACGTGGCTGGAGAAGAAATACTTGAGTTCGAAAACACCTCGCGGGGTATGCATGTACTTGTTTGTCGTGGCGCGCGAGATAGTGGACTCGTGCATCTCCACCGCCTCGGCGATGTCGTGCAACACCAGAGGCTTCATGGCTTCCTCGCCGTACTCCAGGAAGTTGCGCTGGTGCTCGACGATCTTGGTCGCCACCTTCATCAGTGTCTCGTTGCGGCTGTGCAGGCTCTTCAGGAACCACCGCGCCTCCTGCAGGTTGTCTTTCAGGAAGGTGTTGTCCGCGCTGGAGTCGGCGCGCTTGATCAGGCTGGCGTAGTCGGAGTTGATGCGCAGCCGCGGCGCAATGTCCGGGTTGAGCTCCACGACCCAGCGACCGTTCTGCTTGCTGACGAACACGTCCGGCACGACATACTCGACCTCGTCCGCTACCGCCGACTGGCCGGGATTCGGGTCCAGGCTCTTGATCAGGGCGAGAACCTCGCGCAGTTCGTCCTCCTTGAGGCGCATGCGCCGCAGGATCTGGCTGTAATCCGAACTCGCGAGCTGCGACAGGTGGCGCGCTATGATCAGTTTCGCCTGCTCCAGCCAGGGCGTGCTCTCGGGCAACTGGTTGAGTTGCACCATCAGGCATTCCTGCAGGTCGCGCGTGCAGACGCCGGCGGGCTCGAACTGCTGCACCCGGTGCAGCACGGCCACCACCTCGTCGAAATCGATTTCGAGGGCCTCGGCGAGGGAGTCGAAAATTTCCTCGAGGCTCAGGATCAACCGCCCGTTGGTGTCGGTGGCGTCAATGATGGCCAGCGCAATGAGGCGGTCGGTGTCTGAGAGGCGCGTCAGGCTCAACTGCCACAGGAGCTGGTCGCGCAGCGACTCGCTGGCGCTGTTGCGGCTCTCAAAATCGCTCTCCGGGTACTGTTCACCATTGAGGGCGGGAGCGGAGGCCGCAGGCAGCAGGTCGTCCCACTGGGTGTCGACGGGCAGGTCCTCCGGCAGCGAGTCGCGTGTGCCGGCGGCCTCCCAGTCCGAGTCACCGGAGTCGTCGTCGCGTGCCGCCGCCTCGAGGCTCTGCAGCGGCCCGTCGGATTCGGAGCCGTCGTCCGAGGCGAGCTGGTCCGGTGCCGCCGCCTCCGGTGTGGAGTCGTCGTCGTCCGATACTTCCAGCAGCGGGTTGGTTTCGAGTGCCTCCTGGATCTCCTGTTGCAGGTCCAGGGTCGACAACTGCAACAGGCGAATGGCCTGCTGCAGCTGCGGCGTCATGGTCAGCTGTTGGCCCAGTTTGAGCTGTAGAGACTGCTTCATGCCCTTGCCTGGTAGTGCGCGCCCTGGCGCACCTGTTATCCCCGAATTGAAAATCAGTGTAGCCCCCGCTCGCGAGCTTAGGCAACACCTTGGCGCGGTTTTTGCTTGTTTTCATTCAGTAGTTGGTGGCCGATCAAAAAACCGAATGAAAACAACCGACTTTTTGTGAACTGAATCCCACCGGCGGTGGGTATGTGCAGTGCGCAGGGGCGCTACATGCGGAACTGCTCGCCAAGGTAGACCCGGCGCACGAGTTCATTGTTCAGGACCTCCTCCGACGTGCCCGAGGCCATGATGTGCCCCTCGCCGACGATGTACGCCTTCTCGCAGATGTCCAGCGTGTCGCGCACGTTGTGGTCGGTAATGAGGACGCCGATACCGCGGTCCTGCAGGTGGTGGATGATGTTCTTGATGTCGCTGACCGAGATCGGGTCGACCCCCGCGAACGGTTCGTCGAGCAGTATGAACTCCGGTTCGGTGGCCAGTGCCCGGGCGATTTCGATGCGTCGCCGTTCGCCGCCGGACAGCGCCTGGCCCAGGCTGTCCTGCAGGTGCCGCATGTGGAACTCCTCCAGCAACTCATCGCGCCGCGCGAGGCGTTCCTTCCTGGTGAGGTCCTTGCGCGTCTCCAGGATGGCGAGAATGTTGTCGCCCACACTGAGCTTGCGAAAGATCGAGGCCTCCTGGGGGAGGTAGCCGATGCCGCGGCGGGCCCGCTGGTGCATGCTGAGGCCGGTGATGTCGTTGCCGTTGATGGTGATGCTGCCGCGGTCCGCGGCGATGATGCCGATGATCATGTAAAAGCAGGTGGTTTTGCCGGCGCCGTTCGGGCCGAGCAGGCCCACAACCTGGCCGCTCTCGATTTCCAGCGACACGTCCTGCACCACCTCGCGGCCGCCGTAGGCCTTGGCGAGGTTACTGGCTTTGAGTTGCGCCACTCGCTTCCTCGCGGCCCGTTGACGCCGGCTCGGGTGTCGGGGTGGCGTCTTTCTCCTTGGGTTCGTCCTTGTAGTCGGTGCTGAGGTCCGGCGGAATGACCACGAAGACCTTGGCTCCCTCCTGGCTTTCGTCTGCCTGGGCCTCGACCAGTTGTTTGTCGATGAAGTAGTCGATCGAGTCGCCGGTGACCAGTGCGCCGTCCTGCTCGATACGGGCTTCGGTCTGCAGGCGCACGCGGTCCTCGCGGCGGAAGTAGTGGATGACCAGGGCTTCGGCGTGGACCAGTCCCTTGTCGGGTTGCGGTTGCTGCCGCAACTTTGCCGGCTTGCCGTTGGCGACGATCTGGTCGGCGTTCTCCGAGGCGTGGTAGAACGTGATGTTGTCCGCCTCGATTTCCATCGTGCCCTGGCGCATGTGCACGCTGCCGCTGTATACCGTCACGCCGCGCGCCTCGTCGCGCAATGCCTTGTCCGCGGAGATGTGGATAGGCTGCTCGCGATCACCGGGCAGGGCCATGGTCGCCGCGGAGAAGAACACCGAGCAGGCCAGTGCAAGCGCGCGCAGTGTCTTGGTGGTGTGTGCCATCAGGAAAACTCCGCCTCGAACGTGCGCAACTCGCCGCGCGCCTCGAGTATGAACTCGCAGGCCTCGCGCACCGCCCCGCAACCGCCCGGCAGGCTGCTCTGCCAGTTCGCCGCGGCGGCTACCGCGCGCGTGGCGTCCGCGACGGTGAGGCCGAGCCCCGCGGCGGTGATGGCACCCAGGTCGGGCAGGTCATCGCCCATGTAGGCGCAATCCGCAAGTGTCAGCCCCGCGCGTTCGCACAGTTCGCCGAGTGCGGTGAGTTTGTCTTCCCTGCCCTGTACCACGTCTTCAATGCCGAGCTCGCGCGCGCGTCGCGCGACGATCTCGGACTGCCTGCCGGTGATGATGGCTACTTTGATTCCTGCGCGCTGCAAAAGTTTTACGCCGAGGCCGTCCTTGATATTGAAGGCCTTCAATTCCTCGCCCTGGTTGCCGTAGTAGATGCGGCCGTCCGTGAGGACGCCGTCCACGTCCAGCGCCAGCAGGCGAATGTCCCTGGCCATTGCCGCCGGATCAGCCATGCCGTCCACCCGTAGTCACGCGATGCCCGCGTGGAGCAGGTCTTTCAGGTGCACGACACCCTCCAGTTCCCCGCCGTCATTGAGCACGACCAGCGAGCTGATTTCATTCTCTTCCATGATGCGCAATGCTTCCGCGGCAAGCATTTCGCGGTTCGCGCGCTTGGCGCTCTTGCTCATCAGGTCGCCGATGGTCACCGTGTTGATGTCGATGCGCTGGTCCAGCGCGCGGCGCAGGTCGCCGTCTGTGAAGACCCCGGCGAACCTGCCGCCGCCGTCCAGTACGGTGGTCATGCCGAGGCCCTTCGCGCTGATTTCCAGCAGCGCCTCGGACAGCACCGTCCCGGCGCCCACGCGCGGGATGTTGTCGCCGCTGTTCATCACGTCTTCCACCTTCAGGAGTAACTTGCGCCCCAGGGTGCCGCCCGGGTGGGAGAACGCGAAGTCATCGGCGGTGAAGCCGCGCGCCTCGAGCAGTGCGATGGCGAGTGCGTCGCCCATCACCAGGGCGGTGGTGGTGCTGGAGGTCGGCGCGAGGTCCAGCGGGCAGGCCTCGGTCTCGACGCCGGTGTCCAGGTGGACATCGGAAGCCATGGCGAGGGGCGAGTTCTCGTTGCCGGTCATGCTGACCAGCGGTACGCCGAGACGTTTCAGCAGCGGCAGCAGCGTGATGATCTCGGCCACGGCGCCGGAGTTGGACAGCGCGATCACGGCGTCGTCCGCGGTGATCATGCCCATGTCGCCGTGACTGGCCTCGCCGGGGTGGACGAAGAAAGCCGGGGAGCCCGTGCTGGCCAGGGTCGCCGCTATCTTGGTGCCGATGTGCCCGGACTTGCCCATACCCGTGACGATAATGCGGCCCCGCACCGCCAGGAGCAGTTCGCAGGCCCGTGTGAAATTGTCCCCGATGCGCTCCTCAAGTGCCGCCACGGCGGCCGCTTCCATGCGGATGGTGCGTTGCGCCGATTCGGCGAAACTGATGGAGCTGTGCTCCTGCATGGCGCTGTCCTTGGGGTTAGAGGGTTATGTGCAGGAGATAATAATACAGGCCGTAGCAGGACACTAATAAGGTGCCCACAAAGCGCCCGAGGTAGGCGTGGCCGGGACTCGATTTGGTTCGCGCCCGGCTCACGACGATCGCTATCGCCAGGATCACCGTGAGTGCGACCATGATCGGGTAGTCGCGGGTGCCGACGTGGGGGTCCAGGACCTGCGGTGTGACCACACCGGGAATCGACATCACGGCCAGCAGGTTGAACGTGTTCGAACCGATGATGTTGCCGAGCGCGATCTCGGTATGGCCGCGCATGGCACAGGCGATGGTCGCCGCGAGTTCCGGCAGGCTGGTACCGATGGCCACGACCGTCAGGCCGATCACCAGTTCGGATACGCCGAGTTCCCCCGCCGCGCGCACCGCACCCCACACCAGCACCTTGGAACTTGCGATCAGCAGCGCGAGTCCCAGGAGGAAGGTCAGCCACGCGCGCATGGGTGTGAGATCCGGCATGGGCTCGCCACTGGCCTCGGTCGCGAGTTCCTCGTCGTAGGCCTGCGTGCGCACCAGGTGGTAGAGCATGAACACGAGCACGCCGATCATGATCAGGCCGTCGACGCGCGACAGTACGCCGTCCCAGATAAGGGCCCATACGCCGAAGGTGATCACCAGCAGTGCCGGTACTTCTTTTTTCACCGAGCGTGCGTGCACCATGAGCGGGGCGACCAGGATGGTCGCGCCGAACACGAGTGCGACGTTGGCGATGTTGGAGCCTATCGCGTTGCCGATGGCGAGCTGGCCGGCGTCGGCCAGTGCCGCGGTGAGGGACACCAACACTTCCGGCGCCGAGGTGCCCAGCGAGACGATCGTCAGCCCGATGATGATCGGCGACATGCCGAGGTTGCGCGCAATGGACGCCGCGCCTGCGACGAACAGGTCCGCGCTCCAGATCAGGATGATGAAACCGAGGAGAATGGCGACGGCGGCTGACAGCATGAAAGCGGATTTCCTGCTACAGTAGACGCCGCGTCGCGGGGCGCAACCGAGCGGGACGGAACTGGTTGGTTGGGCGCGCTGTCATAGTGCTGTAGAGGAAACGGGAACCACCGGGGATAAGCTGCAAAACGCAAGGCTGAGGGGCGGATTATACAGGGGAGAGCCGCCCTTGGTAGTGAAAAAAAGGACATACGGAGGAGACCGATGGCAGTTCTCGTGAGAGTGTTCACAGTCGTGTTGCTGGGACTCGCAAGCCTCTATACGCAGGCTGTGGAAAGCCCCACGCTGGATCAGGCCTACCAGCTGGTCGAGGACACGACCGCGGAGGTGATGGCGGTGGTGCAGGCGGCGGAAGACTACGTCGATGACGATCCCGAGCGCTACTACCGGCAGGTGGAACAGATCCTCGACCCCCTCATTGATTACCGCGGCTTCGCCCGTTCGGTGATGGGCGACTACGCCAGCTCCCGCCGCTACCGCTCCCTGGACGAGGCGGGCCGGGAGAAGCTGCGCGACCAGCTCGACCGCTTTACCGCTGCCATGCGCTCCAGCCTGGTGCGCACCTACAGCAAGGGCCTGCTGGCCTTCGGCGGTTCGCGCATCGAACTTGCCGAACGCGACGAGGAAGACCCCGCGGCGCAGCGGGTGACGGTCAAGCAGCTTATTTACGCCGATCGCGCGGCGCCCTACGAGATGCTCTACATGATGGGGCTTGCCAAGGGCGGTGACTGGAAGCTGCGCAACGTGATTATCGAGAGCGTCAACCTCGGCGAGATCTACCGTGACCAGTTCCTGGCCTCTGCCCGCGAACAGGACGGGGACCTCGACGCGGTTATCGCCAGCTGGACCGTGGTGACCGTCGACGTCGACGAATAGCGGCCGGGTTCGCCATGTGACGCCATTTCTCCTAAAATGCCCCCTGCGCGGCATGGGGCCGCCTGTCACCGGGAGTCATCCATGGACGCGTCCTCTGTCAAGACGCTGCTTGAAAGCCATATGAGCGACTGCGAGTTCCACGTCGCGGGAGAGGGCAGTCACTACGATATACAGGCGATTGGCGATGTCTTCGAGGGCCTGCGCCCCGTAAAGAAGCAGCAGCTCGTGTACGCCGCACTGGCTGACCACATCGCCGACGGCAGTATCCACGCCGTGAATATCCGCACCTACACCCCCTCTGAGTGGCAGTCGCAGTCCCGGCAATAGCGCGTTGCTGCCCCGGGGCGGGCGGCGCCACAGGGACCGGCACGCCGCGAAGGCATGCCCCACACGGTTACAGACATGAACGATAAACTGACGATCGCCCTTACCAAGGGCCGTATCCTCAAGGAGACCCTGCCGCTTTTCGCCCGTGCGGGTATAGAGCCCCTGGAGGATGTCAACGCGAGCCGCAAGCTGGTGTTCGCCACCAGCCACGACGACGTCCAACTCGTCATCCTGCGCGGCACCGACGTGCCGACCTATGTCCGGCACGGCGCGGCCGACATGGGCGTCGTGGGCAAGGACATCCTGCTGGAGCAGGGCGCCGCGGGCCTGTATGAACCCCTGGACCTGGGCATTGCGCGCTGCCGCCTGATGACGGCCGGGCCGGTGGGGTGGCAACCGGGGGCGGCGCGTGTCCGGGTGGCGACCAAGTTCGTCAACACGGCGCGCGAGTACTTCGCGCGGCGCGGTGTGCAGGCCGACCTCATAAAGCTCTACGGCGCCATGGAACTGGCGCCGATGATGAACCTTGCCGACCTGATCGTGGACATCGTGGACACCGGCAATACACTGCGCGCCAACGGCATGGAACCGCTGGAAGAGATTGCCGCGATCAGCTCCCGCCTCGTCGTCAATAAAGCCGCGATGCGCTCGCGCCACGAGGTGATTACCCGCCTCGTCGACTGCCTGGCGGAAGCCGTCGGGGAGGGCGCCGATGCGCCGGCTTGATACACGCGACGCCGACTTCGAGCGCGACGTCAGGGCGCTGACGGCGTGGGAGCCCGCGCTGGATGCCGCGGTCAATGAGACGGTCGCTGCCATCATCGCCGCGGTCGACACCCGCGGCGACGCCGCGCTGCTCGAGTACACCGCCCAATTCGACGGCCTGGTGGTTGCGCAGGCCGCCGAGCTCGAGGTCTCGCCACAGCGCATCGCCGCGGCCTGCGCGGCTGTCGACGCGACGCAGCGCGAGGCACTGGAATACGCGGCGGCGCGCGTGCGCGCCTATCACGAGCACCAGTTGCAGGGCAGCTGGCAGTTCGAGGACGAAGACGGCAACCTGCTGGGCCAGCGCGTGACCCCGATCGACCGCGCGGGACTCTATGTGCCGGGCGGCAAGGCGAGTTATCCCTCGTCGGTGTTGATGACGGCGGTGCCCGCCAAGGTCGCCGGGGTGCCGGAAGTGATCATGGCGGTGCCGGCCCCGGGTGGCGAACTCAACGAACTGGTACTGGTCGCGGCGCACATCGCGGGGGTGGACCGCGTCTTCACCATGGGCGGCGCGCAGGCGGTGGCCGCGTTGGCCTGCGGCACAGAGACCGTGCCCGCCGTCGACAAGATTGTCGGCCCCGGCAACATCTATGTCGCAACGGCCAAGCGCCAGGTATTCGGGCGCGTCGGCATCGATATGGAGGCGGGGCCATCGGAGATCCTGGTGATCTGCGACGGCAGCACCGACCCGGACTGGGTCGCGATGGACCTCTTTTCCCAGGCGGAGCATGACGAGAACGCGCAGGCGCTACTGCTGTGCCCCGACGCGCAGTACCTCGACGCGGTACAGGCCAGCATCGACCGGCTGCTGCCGCAGATGGAGCGCGCCGAGATCATCGGCGCATCCCTCGCCGGCCGCGGCGCGATGATCCTCACGCGCGACCTCGACGACGCGGTGGCCCTGAGTAATCGCCTCGCCCCGGAACACCTGGAGTTATCCGTGGCGCAGCCCGAGGCCCTGCTGGACAAGGTGCGCCAGGCCGGGGCCATCTTCGTCGGTCGCTATACGTCGGAGGCCCTGGGTGATTACTGCGCCGGTCCCAGCCATGTACTGCCGACTTCCCGTACGGCGCGGTTCTGTTCGCCCCTGGGGGTTTACGACTTCCAGAAGCGCTCGTCGCTCATCCAGTGCAGTGAGCGCGGTGTGCGAGAGCTGGGCGCGGCGGCGTCCGTGCTGGCGCGCGGCGAGTCGTTGACCGCGCACGCGCGCAGCGCCGAGATGCGCCTCGCGAACGAGGACTGAAGCGAGTCAGGGATTGATCGACTGGTTCAGCGCGCCGACGATGGCGCGCAGGTCCAGGCTCTGGTTCTTGCGCTGCACCGATATCTTGATGGCGTCGCCCGGCCGCAGCCGCGCAATCTGGTGCATGGTCAACCGGCCGTCCTGCACCCGCTCGCCGTTGATGTGCGTGATGATATCGTCGACTCTCACCCCCGCCTTCTGCGCCGGGCTGTCGGGTGCCACGGCCACCACCTCGAGGGCCTGGCTGCTCTCGCCCGAGGGCAGTATGCCGCCGATCGGTTCCACCGACACGCCGAGCCAGCCGCGGATGACCTCGCCGTAACTGATCAGGTCTTCCATCACGAAGATCGCGAGGTCCGCGGGAATGGCAAGGCTGATGCCGATACCGCTCCTCGCGTTCTGCGCCTGGTTGTTCGCCGTATAGATGAGGGTGTTGATACCGAGCAGGCGGCCGCGCGTGTCGATCAGCGCGCCGCCGGAATTGCCCAGGTGGATGGAGGCGTCTGTCTGGATGTAATTCTCGTAGGTGCTCAACTGCAGCCCGTAGCGGCCCAGCGCCGAGACGATGCCCTGGGTCACGGAGTGGCCGAAGCCCAGCGGGTTGCCGATCGCGAGCACCACGTCGCCGACCTGCGCCTGGTCGGAATCCGCGAGCTCGATGGGCTTGAGGTCCGGTAGCTGAATCTGCAACACCGCCAGGTCGGTTGCGGAGTCCGTGCCGATGACCAGGGCGTTCGCGGAGCGCCCGTCGTGCAGCATGACCTGGATGGCATCGGCGCCGGCGATCACGTGGTTATTGGTGAGGATGTGCCCCTCGGCAGTCATGATCACGCCCGAGCCGAGTGAGCGCTCGAGGCGCGGCCGTTGCGAGCGCGGCGGGCTCAGGCGGCGGAAGAAGGAATCGTCGAGCCCGTTGGTTTCGGGATCCGTGATCAGCTTGGCCGTGTAGATATTGACCACCGCGGGTGTCGCGTTGCGCACGGCGCGGGCGTAGCTCACGCGTTCATTGCGTTCGCTCCAGCGGTTTTCCTCTTCCGGGAGAACCCAGCGGTCCAGCAGCAGGAGGGCGCCGAACAGTCCTGCAATGGCCGGCCAGAATATCAGTGAGAGGTGCTTGAGCATGTGTCGCTATCGTGTCCTTTCCAGCGGCATTGTATATGATGCTTCCCGGTGCGTGCCAAACCGGCGCGCCACGCGTCGAACATTGCCGGCACACCGGTGGAACGCCAGCGGAGCATAGTATGAGTGTAGCCCTCGTCGACCTCGTCGCTTACCTGAACGAGCGTCTCGATGTCACCGCGTTCAACGACTACGGCCCTAACGGCCTGCAGGTGGAAGGTCGGCCCCATGTCGCAAGACTCGCCAGCGGGGTGACCGCGAGCCAGGCACTCGTCGACGCCGCGATCGACTGGGGGGCGGACGCGATCGTGGTACACCACGGTTATTTCTGGCGCAACGAGGATCCCTGTGTCGTCGGCATGAAGCGCCGCCGCCTGGGTGCCCTGCTGGCTGCCGATGTCAGCCTGCTGGGCTATCACCTGCCGTTGGATGCCCACCCTGTGTGGGGCAACAATGCGCGGCTGGCCGACCTGCTGGGCCTTCCAGGTGAAGGCCGCGAGCCGCTGCCGGCGAGCGCCGGCGCCGTGGTCGGCAATGTGGTGACGTTGCCCGCGCCCTTGACGGCGGGGGAGTTCGTCGCGCGCGTGGAAGCGGCGACGCGGCGCACTGCGCTCCACGTCGGCGACCCCGGTGCGAGCATCAACAGGGTCGCCTGGTGTACCGGCGGCGCGCAGGACTATATCGAGGCGGCGCATGCCGCCGGAGCGGATCTCTACCTGACCGGCGAGGTATCGGAACAGACCGTACATGTGGCGCGCGAGGAGGGGATTCACTTCGTCGCGGCGGGGCACCACGCAACGGAACGCTATGGTGTGCAGGCCGTGGGCGAGCACGTGGCGGAACGGTTTGGTCTGGAACACCGGTTCATCGACATCGACAACCCGGCCTGACGGCACAGCGCTGTTCAGTCGCGCGGGGGGGCGTCGTTCTTCATGCCCGGGGCCGGCTTGCGCTCCAGTCCGAACTCCTCGCTGAGGACACCCTTTTCGTCCGGTGAACTCTTGGGCGCGTAGTCCAGCGGCGGCTGGATCTGCGCAAGGTGTGCCGGGATCTCCGCGGGGTCGCGCCCGCTCTCGAGTTGCTCCAGCCCGACCGGACCCTCGCCACGACAGAGCTCGCCGGCGCCCTTCGCAAGGTGTTTGTGTACCTCGCGGTAGCTGTCGGTGAGCGTGTTGACCAGGCGAGCGGTCTCGCCGAAGTGTTCCATCACCTCGTCTTCGTAGAGTTTCTTCTCCTGGAGTACCTGATCCAGCTTGCGCTCGACTTCGCGGTATTTCTGTCCCGCCGTGGAAGTGCGGCGACCGATCAGGTAGCCGAGCACCACGCCCAGCACCGCGAGAATTGCGCCCGCCAGTGCGATCATCGGCAAACTCATTTCCTGTAGCTCCACGGATGCTTCCTCTTTACCGCGTTGAAATCGGCGGCCAGTATACCCGTTCTCCGTGTGCATCTGTAGCGGCGCGCATTGCCATTGCCCAGACCTGTCGCTAAAGTGGCGGCTCGTATACCCGACCGGCGCATACGTCTCGATGACCACGCCCCTTGAGCGTTACCAAGCCGACCTGGAGCGCGCGGATTTTTCCCACGACCCCGCGCAGGAGCAGGCAGTCCTGTTGCTGCAGGACCTGTACGAACGCCTGCTCGTCTCTCCCGCCGAAAGCGGCGGACTGCTGAGCAACATTGTGCGCAAGATTCGGCGCGAGCCCCTGGAGCCGGAGACCGGCCTGTATTTCTGGGGCGGCGTGGGGCGCGGCAAGACCTACCTCGTCGACACCTTCTTCGAGTGCCTGCCCTTCGAACGCAAGCTGCGCGTGCACTTTCACCGCTTCATGCAGCGGGTGCACGCCGAACTCGCATCACTGGACGGCGAGAAAAACCCCCTCGAGATCGTCGCGGATCGACTGGCGCAGGAAGCGCGCGTGGTGTGTTTCGACGAGTTCTTCGTCACTGACATCGGCGACGCCATGATCCTCGGCGGGCTGATGGAGGCACTGTTCGCGCGCGGGGTGACGCTGGTTGCGACGTCCAATATCGAACCGGAACACCTCTACGAGAACGGGCTGCAGAGGCAGCGCTTCCTGCCCGCCATCGCGCTGGTCGAGAAATACACGCAGGTGGTAAATATCGATGCGGGCGTCGACTATCGCCTGCGCACCCTGCAGCAGGCCGAGCTGTATCACTACCCGCTGGACGAGGGCGCGGACAGGAGCCTGGAGGACAGTTTCAGTCGGCTCGCGGTGGAGGTGGGCAAGAACTGGGAGCGCCTGGAGATCAACAAGCGCTACCTGACCTGCCGCCGCTTTGCTGAGGGCGTCGCCTGGTTCGACTTCGCCGAGCTCTGCGACGGCCCCCGCTCCCAGAATGACTACATCGAGTTGGCGCGCATCTTCAACGCGGTGCTGATCTCCGGCGTGCCGGAATTCAAGCCGGCGATCGATGACCAGGCGCGGCGTTTCATCAACCTGGTGGACGAGTTCTACGACCGCAACGTCAAGCTCGTCCTGGCCGCCGAGGTACCCCTCCTGGAACTCTACGCCGGCGGCCGGCTCGAGTTCGAGTTCCAGCGCACCGTTTCCCGCCTGCAGGAGATGCAGTCTTTCGAGTACCTGGGCCGCGAGCACAAGCCCTAGCCCTGGCCCTGCCGGGCTGTTCTCTCGTCCACTCGGTACTGAGGTGCAGGAGGGCGTATCCCCCAGCGGGGGCGTCTGGCGACAGGACGTCGCCAGCCGAGCCTGTACAGGGATGTACGCTTTTTGGCGGTCCCCGCTGGGGGATACGCTCTCCTGCTCCGGGCGCCCAGAGCCGTTTTGGGCAGGTTTCAGGTAACCCGTTCGACACGGTCCTAAGTCCGCAAAATTCTTGGGAAATCCGCTTGAAATGGGGTGGGCGGCCCAGTAGAATTCGCGCTCTTTATTTTCGGCTCCTCCAAGAGGCAGTTATTCATGAAAACCTACAGCGCCAAAGCGGGCGAGGTGAATCACGACTGGTTTGTCGTGGACGCCGCCGACAAGACGCTGGGCCGGCTGGCCAGCGAGATCGCCCACCGGCTGCGCGGCAAGCACAAGCCCGAGTACACGCCCCACGTGGACACCGGCGACTACATCGTCGTCGTGAATGCCGAGAAAATCCGGGTTACCGGCGCCAAGGCGACGGACAAGATGTACCAGCACCACACCGGCTACCCCGGCGGCCTGAAGTCCATCTCCTTCGAAAAGCTGATCGACAAGGCCCCGGAGCGCGCACTGCAGGGCGCCGTCAAGGGCATGCTGCCGCGCAACCCCCTCGGCCGCGCCATGTTCAAGAAACTCAAGGTCTACGCCGGCGCAGAGCACCCGCACGCCGCCCAGCAGCCGCAAGCACTGAATATCTAACGGATTTTCCTATGTCAGCAACCCAATATTACGGCACCGGCCGCCGCAAGACCTCCACCGCGCGGGTGTTCCTGCGCAACGGCAGCGGCAACATCACTGTCAACAAGCGCCCCCTGGACCAGTTCTTCGGCCGCGAAGTGGCTCGCATGATCGTTCGTCAGCCGCTGGAACTTGTTGAATTGGTTGACAAATTTGATGTCAACGTCACGGTCGCCGGTGGCGGCAGCTTCGGCCAGGCCGGCGCGATTCGCCACGGCATCACCCGCGCCCTGATGGACTACGACGAGTCCCTGCGCGGCACCCTCCGCGCCGCCGGTTACGTCACCCGCGACGCCCGCGAGGTGGAGCGCAAGAAAGTCGGCCTGCGCAAGGCGCGCAAGCGTCCCCAGTACTCCAAGCGTTAACGGTAGCTCGCTACCGCAGCGTCTGTGCCCGGATGCAGTGCATACCGGGCATTTTTTTGTCGCGACGGTTTACTCCATTTCGTTGGCAACAAGTAAACCGTCCCCGTCCGGCCGGTGACCTCGGTAGGGCCCGAAACCACAGTAAAATCAAGGCGTTTTGCTTGTATCAGCGGGGCAAAGTCTTTACCATTTGCACCCGTTTTACGGGCCGCATCAAGGACCCGTTCTAGGGCTCAAGGCAGGGCCCATTACCTGGGGAGAAAAGCATGAGCAGCGATGGCGTTAACTCCGGCAGGCGCAAGTTCCTGACGGCGGCCACGAGCGTGGTGGGTGCGGCCGGTGCGGTAGGGGTACTGACCCCCTTCGTCGGGTCCTGGAACCCGTCTGCCAAAGCCAAGGCGGCGGGCGCGCCGGTGAAGTTCGATGTGAGCAAGCTCGCGCCGGGCGAGATGAAAAACGTGGAATGGCGGGGCAAGCCTGTCTACGTCATGCGCCGGACCGAGGAGCAGATCGCCGCACTGTCCTCACTCGACAGCCAGCTGAAAGACCCGGACTCCGAGATCGCGGGCTCCCAGCCCGATTATATTTCCGGCACCGATCGCTCCCTGCGGCCGGAGATCCTCGTCATCGAGGGCCTCTGCACACACCTCGGCTGCGCGCCGAAATTCCGTCCTGAGGTCGGCGCGGCCGATCTCGGCGGCGACAAGTGGCTGGGCGGCTTCTTCTGTCCCTGCCACGGCTCCAAGTTTGACCTGTCCGGTCGCGTCTACGCGGGTGTGCCGGCTTCCAAGAATCTCATTGTCCCACCGTATTCCTACGAGGACGACAATGTCCTGGTGATCGGTATCGACGCGGAGGCCGCCTGATGAATAATTTGCTGATAGGTCTGCGCGACTGGGTCGACGCCCGCCTGCCCATCATGCGGGCGTGGGACACCCACATGGGCAAGTACTACGCGCCCAAGAACTTCAACTTCTGGTACTTCTTCGGCGTGCTGTCGCTGCTGGTGCTGGTCAACCAGCTGCTCACCGGCATCTGGCTCACCATGAGCTACAACCCGAGCCAGGAGGGCGCTTTCGCCTCGGTCGAGTACATCATGCGCGATGTGGACTATGGCTGGATACTGCGCTACATGCACTCCACGGGCGCCTCCGCGTTCTTCCTCGTGGTGTACCTGCACATGTTCCGCGCGCTGCTGTACGGCTCCTACAAGAAGCCCCGGGAACTCATCTGGATCTTCGGCATGCTGATTTTCGTGATCCTGATGGCTGAGGCATTCGTGGGCTACGTCCTGCCCTGGGGTCAGATGTCCTACTGGGGCGCGCAGGTGATTATTTCCCTGTTCGGTGCGCTACCGGTGGTCGGCGACCCGCTGGTCGAATGGATTCGCGGTGACTACAGCATTTCCGATATCACGCTGAACCGGTTTTTTGCGCTGCACGTCATCGCCGTGCCGCTGGCACTGGTGATGCTCGTGGTAATGCACATTCTGGCGCTGCATGAGACCGGGTCCAACAACCCGGACGGCATCGAGATCAAGGAGCACAAGGGTCCGGATGGCGTACCGCTGGACGGCGTTGCGTTTCACCCGTACCACACCAGCAAGGACCTCGTTGCCATCATTGTCTTCCTGATGGTGTTTTCCTTCGTCTTGTTTTTCGCGCCGGAAATGGGCGGCTATTTCCTCGAGTACGCGAATTTCGAGCCGGCCAACATCAAGGCGACACCGGAGCATATTGCGCCGGTCTGGTACTTCACGCCGTTCTACGCCATTTTGCGTGCCGTACCGGACAAGCTGTGGGGTTTCATCCTGTTCGGCTTGTCGGTGGTGCTGCCGGTGTTCCTGCCGTGGCTGGACCGGGCGCGGGTCAAGTCCATTCGTTATCGTGGCTGGATTTACAAGTCTGCGTTGACGCTGTTTGTCATCAGCTTCATTTCGCTGGGCTGGCTGGGCGTGCAACCCGCGGAAGGCATTTATGTGCTGGCAGCCCGGATCTTTGCTGTCATCTATTTCGCGTTCTTCCTGTTGATGCCGTACTACACAACCATCGACAAGACCAAGCCGGTACCGGACAGGGTGGTTTAGCATGAACAACTATCTCAAGCGCATTGCTCGTTACACTGTCGCCACGACGCTCGCCGGTTTGCTGGCAGCGCCGGTTTTCGCTGCAGGCGGAGGCGCGGAGCTGGAGAAAGCGGATATTGACCCCGGGCAGATTCCGTCATTGCAGCGCGGGGCAAGTAATTTCATGAATTACTGCTCGGGCTGTCATTCCGCGCAGTACGTCCGTTTCAATACGATTGGCAAGCACCTCGAGCTGTCCGAGGAGCAACTGGTCGACAACCTGATGTTTAACGCCGAGAAGACATTCGAGACGATTCGTTCGGCGATGCCGGCCGCTGACGCCGAGCGCTGGTACGGCACTGCGCCGCCGGACCTGTCATTGATGGCGCGCGCCAGGGGTGCAGACTACATTTACACCTTCCTGAAGAGTTTCTATGTACAGGAAGAAAGTCCGACCGGCGTGGATAATATCGTTATGCCGGCGACCAGCATGCCGCACGTCCTGTGGGAGTTGCAGGGCTACCAGCGCGCCGTGTTTTCCGAACACGAGGAAACCGACAGTGAGGGAAACGTTTCGACGACGGTCCATTTCGAACACTTCGAACAGGTATCGCCCGGGACGCTGGATGCCGAGGACTACGATATTTTCGTGCGCGATACCGTTAACTTCCTGGCCTATATCGCAGAGCCAATTCGGGGCGAACGTCGCAAGATCGGAACCTGGGTGATCATGTACCTGATCGTGTTCTTCATCATCGCGCTGATGCTGAAGAAGCAGATCTGGAAGGACGTGCACTGAACAAGCTGACGCAGTAACCAGATCAGCACCAAAAACACGCAATTCGAGGAATTCCAAAATGGCAGTTATCGCCAATAGACGTTCTGTAATGACTTTGTTTTCCAGGCCGACCGACATTCACAGTCACAGAACGCGGCTGGTGTTGGCCGAGAAAAATATCAACATCGAGATATCCAATGTACTCGGCAATGACCTGCCCGAGGACCTGATGGACCTGAACCCGTACCACACGGTGCCGACCCTCGTGGACCGGGACCTGACGCTGTACGACTCGCGGGTCATCATCGAGTATCTCGATGAGCGCTTCCCACACCCGCCGCTGATGCCGGTGGACCCGGTCATGCGTGCCCAGTTTCGCCTGGCCCTGTTTCGCATCGAGACCGACTGGTATTCGATTGCCGAGGAAGCGGAATCAACCGCCGACGGCAAGCTCAGCAGCAAGTCGCGCAAGCTGTTGCGCGAAAGTATTTTACAAAGCAACGAGTTGTTCGGTGCCCGGCCGTACTTTCTGAGCGACGAATTTTCGCTGGTTGACGCCAGTATTGCGCCAATTCTGTGGCGTTTGCCGGTCTATGGCATCGATCTCGGTGCGATCGAAGGCTATATGGAGCGTGTGTTTGCGCGCCAGTCGTTCCAGCGCAGCATGACCGAACTCGAGCAGGAGATGCGCCTGTAACCAGCTTATGTCACCAACAGCCATTGCGGGCAAAACAATGCTAAGCTTGGCGCTGTTGGAGGAAACACCAGGCTTATAATAAATTGAATAATCCAAGCCGCTCAAAACGACCATACCTGATTCGCGCCATGCACGAGTGGATGGGCGACAATGTGCATACGCCGCATATTGTCGTCGATGCCGGTGTCGACGGTGTGACCGTGCCCCCGGAACACGTCAAGGACGGCAAGATCATCCTGAATATCAGCGAGACTGCCG